>NZ_CP047950.1:0-327734 GCF_014280075.1 Synechococcus sp. A15-62 | reverse complement strand
CAGGCCAGCACCAGGCGGCTTGATCAGAACACCCAGGGCACGCAGTCGGTTCCGTTCTGCATCGGAACTGATGCGCCGGGAGATATTGACTCCCTGGCCATGGGGCTGAAGCACCAGGTAGCGACCTGGAAGAGCCAGATTTCCCGTCAACCGTGGGCCTTTGGTGCCGGTCGGTTCTTTCATCACCTGAACCAGAACCTTCTGGCGAGGCTCCAGAAGTTCAGTGATCCCAGCCGAACCTTTCTTCAGACGCAGCGGCCCAAGATCGGTGACATGAATGAACCCGTTTTTCTCACTCTCACCGATATTGACGAAGGCAGCATCAATACCTGGCAGAACATTTTCTACCGTTCCTAAATAGACATCTCCGATCTGATAACGACCCTGCGCGACGATCAGTTCATCAACGCGTTCATCGGTCAGCACTGCTGCGATGCGCAGCTGCTCCGCGATGACAATTTGCTGGGGCATAAGAGAACTTGTTGAGCCCGATTGAGGGCCAAATCCGTTGAGGAACCTGCCGGTTCTCCCTCACGGGTTGATGGAAAGATCTGAGCTGGTCAGCAAGACCAAAAGGTTGCGGAGCAGAAACTCCTATGAATCAGGCTTGGGGGTTCCAAAAAAGACCGCCGTTCAAGCCGTTATGTGGACCTCGATATCCGTGTTGGATCAGACAAGACCGGAACAAGGTTGGCCTCGACGGACGAAACACCTGTTCTGTAGCCAAATTAGCACTGCGCATCGAGGAGCAGGGCTTCTCGGGCCAAGCGTTGCACCTGCAAGGGCTGGCCAACGGTCTCGGCAAGCCAGTGCTGAATCTGAGCAGGGCGCAAGCTCCGGCCCATCTCATCAACCGCTGCTTCCAAGCGAAGCCGAATGGATCCATCGGGGTTCTGATCCGTCACATGCAGCGCCTTCAACGCGGGGCGGCAATCCCGCTCCCGGGGGCGGCCCTTCTTATCGTTGTCATGCCACACCAAGCTTGTGGCCTGCAGGAGCTGATCCACCGCCGCATGCCAATCCAATGGCATCGAGGCCTGCGCCTCCGGCACGAGATCAAAACACCAAACAGCGCCCTTCAGTTCTTGCGAGAGGCTTTTGCCGCTGACGGGAACCTCAGCTGCTAACAGCAGCTGAATGCCCTCCGGCAACAACGGCTGGAGCGTCTTGCAGAAGTGATTGGGATCCAGGGCCTCAGTGAATTCAAGGTCCATCCACTCGCTCTGGGCCTCAGCGCCGAGGGGCAGGGCCAAGGCGATCTGAATCCGCGGCAGGGGATGAAAGCCGCCAGTGAAGCTGATCGGAAGAGCACTGCGACGCAGGGCCCGCTCGAGCATGCGCATCAGATCAAGATGGCTGAGCAGCGCCATCGATCCCGTTTTGGCGAATTGCACCCGGATCCGGCAGACCCGTTCACTGGGCGGCGCCTGGGTCGGCAACTGGGTTGGCACCTCAGGAGCGGGAACCACCACGTTGTGGCCGAGGTCCGGGCCACAGACCCCACAACTGCTGCAACCATCAAAGGAGCAGTCGGGCACAACCGCCGCTGCCAGAGCCCGTTGCAGATCGTCCGCCAGCCAGGCCTTTTCGATGCCGGTGTCGATGTGATCCCAGGGAAGCGGCTGAGCACAGAACGCTTCCAGATCTTCCCGATCCAGCGCAGCCACAGCACTCCAGCCACCCACCTCCATCTCCCGGTAACGACCCTCAAGGCCAGCATCCGCAATGGCTCCGGTCCAGGCGGCGTAGGTGCGATCCAGCGACTCGAACCAGGCATCCATGCCGGCACCGGCCCGCCAGGCAGCCTCGATCACCGGGGCAAGGCGCCGATCGCTGCGGCCCACAAAATCCTCCATGGCCGACAGCCGCACATCGGTGAAATTCACCTTTACGCCGCGCAAACGCCGGAAGGCCTCCTTGAGCAGGGCCTGGCGGCGCTCAAACTCGGCCGTGGAGACGCTGTGCCACTGAAAAGGGGTGTGGGGCTTGGGCGTGAAATTGCTGATCGTGATGTTCAGGTTCAGCCGACCAAGGTCACGGCAGCGCTGCTGCAGCATCACGCAGGTCTCGGCAATGCCGAGAACATCGGCATCCGTCTCACCAGGGAGGCCGATCATGAAGTACAGCTTCACCTTGCGGTAGCCGTTCTGCATGGCCGTGCGGATGCCATGCAGCAGGTCGTCATCGGTAAGGCCTTTGTTGACGATGTCGCGGAGTCGCTGTGTTCCGGCCTCGGGCGCGAAGGTGAGACCCGCTTTCCGCGTACCGCCAAGGATGTGAGCAATGTCTTCATCGAAGCGATCCACCCGCTGACTGGGCAGTTGAAGGGTGACGTTCTGATCGGCAAGGCGGTTGCGCAACTCAACCCCCACCGCCGGGAGTGCCAGGTAGTCGCTGCAGCTCAGGGAGAGCAGCGAGAAATCGCTGTAACCGGTTTGTTTCATGCCGGTCTCCACCGCTTCGATCACCGCTTCGGGTTCCACATCCCGAGCCGGACGCGTCAACATCCCGGGCTGGCAGAAGCGACAACCACGAGTGCAGCCGCGGCGAATCTCCACCGTGAGACGGTCATGGACTGTTTCCACATGGGGCACAAGGCCCATGGCGTAGTGGGGCATCGGCGTTGCCACACGCCGAAGAACCCGCGCCGGGACATCAGAATGAAGCGGCTCAAGCGTGACCCCATCGGCGCCCGTTGAATAAAGAGAAGGCACATAAACGCCAGGGACCTGCGCCAGATCGCGGAGCAGTTGCGATCGGGTCAATCCATCCGCTTTGGCCTGCGCCACCACCAGACCGATTTCGGGCAACAGCTCCTCACCGTCACCCAGGGCGATGAAGTCGAAGAACGGGGCATAGGGCTCTGGATTGCTGGTGGCCGTAGGACCGCCAGCAAAAATCAGAGGAGGTGCTGCAGGATCATTCAGCGGCAGATCGCCACGATCAGCGGCGCGGATGGGCACCTGCGCGAGGTCCAACATCTCAAGGATGTTGGTGGCGCCCAGTTCGTAGCTGAGGCTGAAGCCCAGGATGTCGAAGGCCGGCAAGGGCCGACGGCTTTCCACGGCAAACAACGCCTTAGAGCGCTCCCGCAAGCGGCCCGCCAGATCGGCCGCTGGCAGATAGGCGCGATCACACAACTGCCCGGGAACGGCATTGAGGATCGAATAAAGAATGATGTGGCCGAGGTTGCTGGAGCCGACCTCATAAATCTCGGGGTAGGTGAGCGCCCAGCAGACGGTCGCTGTCTGCCAGTCCCGTGGTTCAACCCCCAACTCATGCCCCATGTAGCGCGCTGGTTTGTTGATGCCGCTGTCCACCAGGGCATGAAAATCAACCGGGTGATCCAGGGATGAGACGACCACGTCGGATGTCCTGACTCCTGTGGTCATCGTATGGAGCTGCCGACACGGCAGGATGCCCCGCAGAAATAGCTCCCGATTCCGTGGTTCAGGTCAACGGCAATTACCTCAAACTCAAGGCGGGCTACCTGTTCCCTGAGATCGGTCGGCGCGTCAAAGCGTTCAGCAGCGCCAATCCCGACGCAGCGCTGATCCGTCTGGGCATCGGTGATGTCACGGAGCCCCTGCCGCTGGCCTGCCGTGAAGCCATGAAAACCGCCATCGATGCGATGGGCACCTCCGAAGGCTTCCATGGCTACGGCCCCGAACAGGGCTATGGCTGGCTACGGGAGGCCATCGCCAAAAACGACTTCCAGGCCCGAGGCTGCGACATCAGTGCCGAGGAAATTTTTGTTTCCGACGGCTCCAAGTGCGACAGCAGCAACATCCTCGACATTCTCGGCGAGGGCAACAAAGTGGCCGTCACGGACCCTGTCTATCCGGTGTACGTGGACAGCAACGTGATGGCGGGTCGCACCGGCGAAGCCGGGGAGATCGGTCGCTATGCGGGACTGACCTACCTGCCGATCAGCGCGGACAACGGCTTTGCAGCGCAGATTCCCCGTGAACCGGTCGATCTGATCTACCTCTGCTTCCCCAACAACCCCACCGGTGCCGTCGCCACCCGGGAACAACTTCAAGCCTGGGTGAACTACGCCCGCGCCAATGGCGCACTGATCCTCTTCGATGCTGCCTATGAGGCCTTCATCCAGGATCCGGAACTCCCCCACTCCATCTTCGAGATCGAGGGGGCCCGGGACTGTGCCATCGAATTCCGTTCCTTCTCGAAAAACGCCGGCTTCACCGGCACCCGCTGTGCCTTCACCGTGGTGCCCAAGGGACTGAAAGGCAAAGCAGCCAACGGCGAAGCCGTGGAACTCTGGGGGCTGTGGAACCGACGTCAGAGCACCAAGTTCAACGGTGTGAGCTACATCATTCAGCGCGGAGCTGAGGCGGTTTACTCCGAAGCAGGTCAGGCCGAAGTGAAGGCACTGGTGAGCTTCTACATGGAGAACGCCGCGATCATTCGCCGCGAACTCACTGCTGCAGGCCTCACCGTTTATGGCGGCGAACACGCCCCCTACGTCTGGATCAAGACCCCTGAGGGCATGGACTCTTGGGGCTTCTTCGACCATCTGCTCAACAAGGCCAACGTGGTGGGCACACCCGGCAGCGGCTTTGGCGCCGCGGGCGAGGGGTATTTCCGCTTGTCCGCCTTCAACAGCCGCGCCAATGTGGATGAGGCCATGGCTCGCATCAAAGCCCTGTGAGCCGCTCCCTCTCCCTATTCCCTTTAGATTTAAAAGTATTCGGATCAATGGTCATGGCGGTGGAGTCTCCCAGCCAAAAACCAGGTGGTGCAGCTGTTCTGGACAAAGCACCAGAGAGGGTTCGCAAGCGGTCACCCCGCTACAAGGTGCTGCTGCACAACGATCCGGTGAATTCCATGGAATACGTGGTGGCCACCCTGCAGCAAGTTGTGCCGCAACTCAGCGAGCAGGACTGCATGGCGGTGATGCTGGAGGCCCACAACACAGGCGTGGGCTTGGTGATCGTGTGTGACATCGAGCCGGCTGAGTTCTATTGCGAGACGCTGAAATCCAAAGGCCTGACAAGCTCAATCGAGCCTGAAAACTAGAGCGATGCTGCAACCGCTGAACAGGTTCCTCCTGCTTCAGCCGTTCTGGCTGCCCACGGTTCTCTTCATTCCTCTGCTTTACGCGTTGGGGTGGATAGCAGCGCTTCCGTTAACCCTCATTGGGCTGCAAACAGATCAGGTCTCCCTCACCGGAACGGTGCTGAGTTTTGTGCTGTTCATCGCGCTGATGCCTCGATGGGTCGCCATGCGTTGGTCGGCTGAACAACCTTGGGCGGCCCTGGGCATCTGCCGATCAAACCGGCAAGAACAACCGGCGCCTGCAGCAGCTCTTCTCAAAGGTCTGCTCATTGCCGCAGGGCTGCTGACGGTGATCACAAGCGTCGTTCTGCTCGAAGGCTCGGGAAATTGGCGAGGCGAAGTGGATGCAACTCAGCTGATGAATGCTGTGTTGCTCTGCCTCGGCGTTGGCTTTGCAGAGGAATTGATTTTCCGCGGCTGGCTCTGGACGGAACTCAATCAATTGATGGGCTCGCGTCGTGCAGCCTTGGCTCAGGCCAGCATCTTCAGCCTCGTTCACACGCGCTTCAACCTGGGACTGGGTGCCATGAGCGGCCTGCTGATCGGCCTGTTTCTTCTGGGATTGGTGCTGGCCAGACAGCGTCAATCGAACCGGGGATCACTTTGGGGCTGCATCGGCCTACATGGCGGACTTGTCGCTGGATGGTTTTTGCTGCAGAGCGGCTTGCTTCAGCTGTCAACCAATGCGCCGTCGTGGTTGGTGGGCCCAGGAGGAAGCGCCCCAAACCCACTTGGGGGAGCTGTAGGACTGATCAGTTTGCTGATCCTGCTGCTGATTCAGCGCACAGCCGTTGCCAAGGCAGCCCGGCCGGCCACAGGGGCTCGCAACGCTTCCTGAAGCGAAGCCACGCCGTAATCCCTTTCGAGGAGTGACATAACTGTGCGACCGAAATCCGCAGGATTGCGATCAAAAGCCTCAAGACACACACGGCCAAAGGTGCTCCCCATCGGTTCAGGGTTCCAGAGCAGCTTGCGCGCCGTCCACGGCATCATGCTCATCGGGTTGTAACCCGGCTTGATCAGACCCTGATCAAAGCCGTATTGCTCCAAGTGGGTATGGGGCTGCAAACCGATGAAAAAGATTGCTGGCTCAACCAAATCAGCGCCGAAAATGGCCTCCAGCTCACGGTGATAAGCCACGGTCTGACGGATCGTTTCCGGCCGCTCGTCGATCACATTGAAGGAGTAATTCACCGACACATGGTCTCGGAAGCCCGCATCCGCCAGCATCCGACAACTCTCCAGAACGGTGCGCAGGTTGTACCCCATACGCATCTTGCGGACGAGCTCCTGAGAACCGGACGTAATGCCGATCTCGAAATAACTCATGCCCGTCTCCACCATGAGCTGAGCCAATTCGGAGTCCAGATTGTCGGCGCGGATGTAGGCGGCCCAACGAATGCCGGTCAGCCCTTCAGCTTTGATCGCCCGCAGCAGTTCCTTGGCGTCTTCGATGTAGCGCCGCGCAGGAATGAACTGAGCATCGGTGAACCAGAAACCACGCACCCCGCGGTCATAAAGCTGGCGCATCTCTTTCACCACCTCATCAACGGGGTTGAGACGCACCTGCTTGCCTTCCACCACCGTGTAGACGCAGTAACAGCAGTTGTGAGGGCAACCGCGCTTGGTCTGAACTCCGACGTAGAAATCACCACCTTCCAGGTACCAATCCAGCTGGGGCCAGATCGAGGCGATGTAGTCGTAATTGCAGGCGGTTTTGGGCCGACTTTCCGGCTGCTCATGGATCAGGCCTGAACGTGGCTTCTCCCCAACCACGAAGCAACGTTCGCCCTCGAGGGTGTGACCCTGGATCAACTTCTCCAGCAGCGGCTCCCCCTCACCGATAGACACAACTGTTCCCTTGGGGAGCGACTTGCCGAGTTGCTCATAGAACACACTGACGGCTCCACCGCCGAGCACTGCTCTAGCAGCAGGCTGGTGGCGTCGCGCACGTTTCAAGCCCTGACGCACCAGACGCTGGTTTCTGTGCAGCTCGCCGTAATGGCTGCTCATCAACTGAAGCCCACCCAAGGCGCCATGCAGACGTTTCAGTGGATTTCGGGCATAGAACACCTCAAATGAGTTCTGTAGGGGGTTGCCGCCACGGCCATCGACCGGCGCATAGATCTGAATGTCTCTCCAGGAAAAAACCAACAGCGTCGGCTGGAACTGATCAACGGTGGCCTCCAGCACGCGGTGGACATCCAGAACCGGCAGAGCCGCCAGGTCAAGGATGCGCTGGGGCATCTCCGGAAAACACTTGTGGAGATGGTCGGCGAGATAAATCGGTCCGATCGGAAAGATCGGATTGCAGGGCAGCCGCACCAGCAACACCCGTTCTTGTTGTGGTGCCACGTCAGCTGCCATGGGGGGTTTCGGGACGCTAACAAGCGCTGCCGCCGAAAGGGATGAAGGCTTCTTCACAACAACTTCATCAAGCCAGCGACACACAGCGCAATCTTCCTTTACACTCCCGAACAGGCAGGGCTGTCCTGCCCTTCCTTAAACCGTTCCTTCGGGAACATTTCTTTCCGTTCTCATGACCACCACCCTCCAGCAGCGCTCCGGCGCTTCCAGCTGGCAGGCCTTCTGTGAGTGGGTCACCTCCACCAACAACCGTCTGTATGTCGGTTGGTTCGGTGTGCTGATGATCCCCACACTGCTGGCTGCCACCATCTGTTTCGTCATCGCTTTCGTCGCCGCTCCTCCGGTCGACATCGATGGCATCCGTGAGCCCGTCGCTGGCTCCTTGATCTACGGCAACAACATCATCTCTGGTGCTGTTGTTCCTTCCAGCAACGCCATCGGCCTGCACTTCTACCCCATCTGGGAAGCTGCTTCCCTCGATGAGTGGCTGTACAACGGCGGCCCCTTCCAGCTGGTTGTTTTCCACTTCCTCATCGGCATCTACGCCTACATGGGTCGTGAGTGGGAACTCTCCTACCGCCTGGGCATGCGCCCCTGGATCTGCGTTGCCTACAGCGCACCTGTCGCTGCAGCCTCCGCTGTCTTCCTGGTTTACCCCTTCGGTCAGGGTTCCTTCTCTGACGCAATGCCCCTGGGCATCTCTGGCACCTTCAACTACATGTTGGTGTTCCAGGCCGAGCACAACATCCTGATGCACCCCTTCCACATGCTGGGCGTCGCAGGTGTTTTCGGCGGCAGCCTGTTCTCCGCCATGCACGGCTCCCTGGTGACCTCCTCCCTGGTGCGTGAAACCACCGAGAGCGAGTCCCAGAACTACGGCTACAAGTTCGGCCAAGAGGAAGAGACCTACAACATCGTGGCTGCCCACGGTTACTTCGGTCGCCTGATCTTCCAATACGCCTCCTTCAACAACAGCCGTAGCCTTCACTTCTTCCTGGCTGCCTGGCCTGTTGTCGGCATCTGGTTCACCGCCCTCGGCGTGTCAACCATGGCCTTCAACCTGAACGGCTTCAACTTCAACCAGTCCATCCTTGATGGTCAGGGCCGCGTCCTGAACACCTGGGCTGATGTGCTGAACCGTGCCGGCCTCGGCATGGAAGTGATGCACGAGCGCAACGCTCACAACTTCCCCCTCGACCTGGCTGCTGCTGAGTCCACTCCTGTGGCTCTGCAAGCTCCTGCCATCGGTTGATCTGGAATCAACAAACGATTCAGATCAACTGAATCGGAAAGCCCCCTCCTCGGAGGGGGCTTTTTGTTGTGCAGGCAGTTCTTGGAGTCGGATCAACCGCGATCAGGTAACGCCAACACTGCCTGGAACGACTAATCCAATCACCGCCACACAGATCCGCCCAACCCCTCCGTATCGAGATCAGCATGCAAAGCTCCTCGATCGAGAGAGTCGGCACAGCGTGAGCAGCTCAAAGGCAAAGCGAAAACAACGCACCCCCATCCAACGTGTGATCCGCTGGGGACCATGGCACTACCGCTTCTGGCGCGAAATCGCACGCTGGTGCTACGAGCAATCGCTGCACAACCCTGCAGTCGTTCCGGCGGACGTCGGCTTCCCAGCCCATCGGCAGCTGCTGGAGTGTTATCAGCAGATCCGTCAGGAGACGCTGGAAGTGGCCCTCTCGGGGCGCTTGCCCGCCAACCACGACATCATGCAGCAACAGCGCACGCTGTATGAATTCGACCGCAAGATCTGGGGGATGCTGCCCTTACGGGGATATGGCTACAACTACCCCGCCAATCAGGCGCTGATCCCCTCCCTGCGGAGCTTTCTCCAGCATCATCCTTACGTTGTTTCGGCTGCCGTGAGTCTGTTCCCCCCCGGGAAGGTTCTACGACCCCACAAAGGTCCCTTCAAAGGGGTATGGAGATATCACCTGCCGTTGTACGTGGAGGATTTTGGCGACGGCCGCAGTTCCTGCGAACTGACAATTGATGGCCAGAACTATTACCTGCAGGAGGGTGAAGGATTTCTCTGGGACGACACCTTCATGCACTCCGCCATCAATCGCTCCAACCAGCCAAGGGTGGTGTTGCTGTTCGACGTCTTTCGCAAAGACCAACCGTTTTGGCTGGTTGGGATGAGCTGGATCTTCCTCTGGGTGGCTCAGATCTGGCAGCACGTGCAGAACATGCGCGGGCGTGCAGGACTGCAATGAATCAGACGGAAGCCCTGATCCAGCAGCTCGGCCTGATGCCTCATCCGGAGGGGGGCTGGTACCGCGAGTTGCATCGCAGTTCAGACCAAGTGCAGCGACAGGACGGTGCCGAGCGATCTGCCTTGACGGCCATTCTGTTTTTGCTGCCCGCCGGTGCTGTGAGTTGCTGGCATCGGGTGATCGGTGCAGACGAAGTCTGGACGCACGTTGATGGGGCAACCCTGGAGCTCTTGCAGTGCCAGGCCGATGGCACAGGGCTGCAACGTGATGCGTTGCAGCCATCGAACCCCGTCCAGGTGGTTCCCGCCAACGCCTGGCAGGCGGCGAGAAGTCTGGGTGACTACTCCCTGGTGAGCTGTTGTGTAGGACCAGGGTTTGACTTCTTCGATTTCGAGATGGCCCGGCAGCAACCCACGACAGAACGCCCAAAATTGCCCCATCCGGAGTTGATCTGAACCGATGGCTTCGTAGCCTCTCCGCATCGATCAATGGCCATGGGCAGCAGCTTCGGCGACCTCTTCCGGATCAGCACCTTCGGTGAATCCCACGGGGGAGGGGTGGGTGTGATTGTTGAGGGCTGTCCACCACGGCTCAACCTCAGCGTCGAATCGATTCAGGCCGAACTGGATCGACGCAAGCCAGGCCAGAGTCACATCACCACACCGCGAAAGGAAGCGGACCAGGTGGAAGTTCTCAGTGGCCTGCTGGATGGCGAGACCACGCTTGGCACCCCAATCGCCATGGTCGTGCGGAACAAGGACCAACGGCCGGGGGATTACAAGGACATGGCGGTCGCCTTCCGCCCATCCCATGCCGATGCCACTTACCAGGCCAAATATGGAATTCAGGCCCGCAGCGGTGGGGGACGTGCATCGGCACGGGAAACCATCGGCCGAGTCGCTGCAGGTGCAATCGCCAAGCAGATGCTGAAACAAGCGGCAGGAACTGAAATCCTGGCCTGGGTGAAGCGGATCCACAACATCGAAGCCTCCGGCATCGACCCGCAACGGGTTCAGCTCAGCGATGTAGAAGCCAACATCGTGCGATGTCCCGAACCGGCGGTAGCCGAGCGGATGGTTAAGCGCATCGAAGCCATCGGCCGCGAAGGTGATTCCTGCGGCGGGGTGATCGAATGCGTGGTGCGCCATCCCGCCGTTGGTTTAGGCATGCCGGTGTTCGACAAACTCGAGGCCGACCTCGCCAAAGCTGTGATGTCGTTACCGGCCACCAAGGGTTTTGAAATTGGGTCCGGTTTCGATGGAACGCTGTTGAAAGGCAGCGAGCACAACGATGCTTTTCTGCCGAGCGACGACGGTCGGCTGAAAACCGCCACCAACAACTCCGGTGGCATCCAGGGGGGCATCAGCAATGGTGAGCCGATTGTGATCCGGGTGGCCTTCAAGCCAACGGCCACGATCCGCAAAGAGCAGCAGACCATCAATTCCGATGGCAAGGCCACCAAACTCGCAGGGAAAGGACGGCATGACCCCTGCGTTCTGCCGCGGGCCGTACCGATGGTGGAGGCGATGGTGGCACTCGTTCTGGCTGATCACCTGCTGAGGCAACAGGGGCAATGCAGCCTTTGGTGAGCACCACCATTCGTTCAGATCAAACGGAACCCACCGCTGAGCTGACGTTGGAGCTCGCCGCCGCCGCGGCCGTTTTCGTTTTTGCAGCGCTACGGGTTCGGGTGCGGCGGGCGGGCTTTTTGCTGGCCTGAGCCTTGGCTGAGGCAGGTTTCTTGGCGGCCATCGTTTTCTTCACGGTCCGGCGTGCACGGCCGGTGGTGCCACGGCTGCGGTGACTCAACACCAGGGCCCACTCCTCATCACTGAGGGTGGATGGCTTGCTGCCATGGGCATAGGACAGCTTGGCCGCCTTCTCGATGTCCTTGATCAGATTCGTCCAGGACGTGGCAAAACGCTTGTCGGACTGCGATTTCGCGCCGCTTTCCACCAGGGTCTCCACAACACCTGCAGCCGAAACCTTCTTGCGCCGGCGATTGAAGATCTCCTTCTGAAGCTGAGCGATCAGGGCATCGGCCTTGTCGCTGAGCTTGATCGTGAGCTGCGACATGACGCAGTTGGATAGCTATCTCATCTGTAGCATCTTGGACGCACGTCGACCAGTCGTTGGCATCAGCGCTGGGTTGTCGATTGGCGCAACCAGTCCAGAAGTGACTGAAAGGCAGGCGGCGATCCCACCACCCTGCGGCCCAGGGCAACGGCTCCATGCCCAGCCTCCAGCCATGCGGGCAAATCGCTCACCTCAAGACCACCAGCGGCAATCACAAAGGGCAAGGGGCCCAGGGGTGCCCGCAAGCGGCCCCAATACCCAGGCCCAAGGTTGACGGCGGGAAACAACTTGACGACATGACAGCCGAACTGAATGGCTTGATGCACCTCCGTGGGGCTGAAAACTCCAGGCACCAACAAAACACCAAGCTCTCTGGCCTGCTCCACAAGCTCCGGACACCAGCACGGTGCCATCGCATAGCTGAGATCCAGCCGCGAAAGATCGTTAAGCGCCTTGGAGACCGTCACCGAGGCCGCCCCCAGATTCAGTCCCGGGCAATGGTCCTGCACCCGTTGCATGAACCCCATCCAGCCTGGCTGGTCCAGCCAGGCAACCTCGAGATGCCGAAGTCCTGCAGCATGAAGCTGCTGCACCTGCTCCAACAAACCCGAGCCTGAACCTGCAGCCACGAGGTCGCCTGGCTCAGGCCGAATCACCAACAAAAGAGGCTGGTGCTGCAGGGAAGCCACCAAGAGCTCTTGCCGCACCAGCCAAGGATTGGAAGACGAATCGAAATCAGACGTATTTGGCGACCCGGACGTCACGTTTGATCAGCAGCTCCTGAAGCTCTTCAGCATCAACAGTCTCCTGCTCAACGAGCATCTCAGCCAATTCATCGAGAACGGCTCGGTTGTCAACGAGAACCTTGGTGGCCCGCTTGTAGGCCACATCCACCAGCTCAGAGACCTCTTTGTCGATCATCGCGGCGGTTTCCTCAGAGAAGTCACGCTCTGCAGCGATGTCGCGTCCAAGGAACATGCCACCTTGCGCACGCCCAAGGGCAACGGGCCCCAGCTCGTCGCTCATGCCGAAGCGGGTGATCATCTGACGCGCGGTTGAAGCGACCTGCTGGAGGTCGTTAGAGGCACCCGTGGTGACCTCATCTTCGCCGTAGACAATCTCTTCAGCCACCCGGCCGCCAAGGGCCACGGCCATCTGGTTCTGGAGATAAGCCCGTGAATACAGGCCGGATTCCATCCGCTCCTCACTGGGGGTGAAGAAGGTCAGACCACCGGCGTTACCGCGGGGAATGATGGAGATCTTCTGAACCGGGTCGTAGTCAGGCATCAGGGCACCCACAAGGGCGTGACCAGCCTCGTGATAAGCAACAAGGCGAGCACGACGCTCACTCATCACGCGGTCCTTCTTCTCAGGACCAGCCATCACCCGTTCAATGGCATCGCTGATTTCGTCGTTGCTCACTTCGGTGAGTTCGCGACGGGCGGCAAGGATGGCGGCTTCGTTGAGAAGGTTGGCCAGATCAGCGCCGGTGTAGCCGGGTGTCCGGCGGGCAACCTTGTCGAGATCGACATCCTTGGCAAGGGTCTTGCCGCGGGCATGGACGCCAAGGATTTGTAGGCGTCCGGAATAGTCAGGGCGATCCACGGTGACCTGACGATCGAAACGACCGGGGCGCATCAAAGCAGCATCGAGCACGTCCGGGCGGTTGGTGGCCGCCACGATGATGATGCCGGTGTTGCCCTCGAAACCATCCATCTCCGTCAGGAGCTGGTTCAGCGTTTGCTCTCGCTCGTCGTTACCACCGCCGAGACCTGCGCCCCGCTGTCGACCAACGGCGTCAATTTCGTCGATGAAGACGATGCAGGGAGCGTTTTTCTTGGCTTGCTCGAAAAGATCACGAACGCGGCTGGCACCAACGCCGACGAACATCTCGACGAACTCAGAGCCGGAGATTGAGAAGAAGGGAACACCTGCTTCGCCCGCCACGGCCTTGGCGAGGAGGGTCTTACCGGTGCCGGGAGGTCCCACAAGCAGAACACCCTTTGGGATCTTGGCGCCGACCGCCGTGAAGCGGTCGGGGTTCTTGAGGAAGTCGACAACCTCGGTCAGCTCAAGCTTCGCGCCTTCAATGCCGGCAACATCGGTGAAGGTCACTTGGGTGGAGGGCTCCATCTGAACCCGCGCCTTGCTCTTGCCGAACTGCATGGCTGGATTGCCACCACCGCCGCCCTGGGCGCGCCGGAAGAGGAAGAACAGACCACCAAGCAGAAGCAGAGGAAAGATCAGACTTCCGGCAGCTTGCTGCCAGCCAGGGGTCTGACGGGAGGGCTGCACAGCGATGTCCACGCTGTGCTCGGTCAGCAAACCGAGCAGCTCACGATCAGGGGCCAGGTTGACCTGGGCACGACGGCCGTCGTTTTCAACCACCTGAGCGGTGCCTTGATCGGGAGAGATCAGCACACGGCTGATTTGGTCGTCCTTCACCGCCTCAACGAACTCGCTGTAACGGATGGTGTTCACCTGGGGCTGGCTACCACCGCCGCCACCAAAGAACGCTGGTGCAATCACAACGATCGCCAGAACCAGAAGGGCTCCGAGACCGATATTTCGCCAACGCTTGTTCACAGGTCGCCTCGTAGATGAAGGAATGTTAAACCGGTTCTCAGTCTTCAGGCGGCGCGGAGCACCTCAACCACGCTCTTGAAGGCGAACCACTCGGGAATCTCCTCACCACCGCGCAGCATCTTGCGGAACTGGGTGCCGCTGAGCTTCTTCACGTGCAGACCACGGGCTTCGGCATGCTCCGCCGTCACATAGCCCTCTTCCTGGGTGTAGACGAGGTTCATAGAAGGAACCGTTTCCATCGTGAGCTCGGGGGCGCACTCCTTGGCAAAGTTCTGCGCGTCGTAGGGGCCGTAGAAGTCGTCACCCGTGAGAGACGATTTGCAGCCGGCCATATCGCGGCCAATGATGAAGTGGGTGCATCCGTAGTTGCGGCGGATGATCATGTGCTGCAGCGCTTCACGCGGACCTGCCATGTGCATGGCGTAGGGCAGGTAAGCCCAGCGAATGCTGTCGTTGTTCACTTCGGCCGCCAGACGCTCATAGGTCTGGAAGCGAACGGCACCAGGGATGTCGTCCTGTTGGGTGGGGCCACAGGTGGGATGAACGAGCACCACGGCGTTGTCACTCACGTTCTGTGCATGCAGGGCACGGGTGAACAGCTCGTAGTGCGCGCGGTGAATGGGGTTACGGCACTGAAACGCCACCACGTCCTCGCCTTCGGGCAGGCCTGCACGCACCTCAGCCGGGGTCTTGCAGGGGAAGACCCGCTCGGGAAGTGCAAGGCCCTGGAGGCTTCCACCCAAGTAGAAGCGCTTGCGCTCCATCGTGATCATCCGCACCGCAGGGTGCTCGATGGAGGTGGTGCCGTAGCAGCCCTTGGCTTCGGCCACTTTGTTGGGTTCCCACTTGTCCTCCACCTCGAGGACGGCCAGATCCTGACCCTTGTAGGTGAGCAGCAGCTTGTCGCCCACCACCACGTCGTCGCGGTCGGTGTCCATCACGATCGGCAAACCGAACAGCTGGCCCGCTGCCAGACGATGACCACTGACCACAGCGTCGTAGTCCTCCTGGTGCATGAAGCCACGCAGGGGAGAGAAGCCACCAACGCAGAGCAGCTCCACATCACAGGCGTTGCGATCGGAACACTCGATCGTTTTGGTCGCGGTGGCTTTCACAGCGGCGCGATCAGCCTCGGCCACCAACAGATCTACCAGCGTTCCGCCGTAGGGAGCAATCACACCGGATCGCTGGGAGGGAGCGGAAGCATTGGCGGTCATGACTTCAGGGAAAGATCGGGCGATTCTCCCAGATCGCCGGAAGATTGCAATGGCCAAAAAAAAGGGGGCCTCAGCCCCCTTGCAACCAGTTGTGATGGCCCCGATCAGGCCTCTTCAAGGCGGCCGTAGAGATCACCAGTGATCTTGATGTCGACCACTTCACGACCACCCATGTCGGAGTCGGAGGGTTGGATGGCGCTGAACACGCCAGCGAATTCGCCGGTTTCAGGATCCACCTTGGTGATGGACAGGCTCATGGTTCCAACGCCATCGATGTAGCGCTTGTTGTTGTCCTTCTCGAGCTGCTCGTCGTCACCACCAAGTGCCACGAGGCCTTGGGCGTATTGAACACCAGTGGTCAGGGCACGACCCTTGGGATCGATGAAGTTGCTGGTGCGGTAGCTGGGGGTGCGGTAGGTGCCTTCAAAGTCGGTGCTGGTGGTCAACGCCGAACCCTCAGCATTGGCATTCAGTGACTTGCTGGAGAAGGTGAAGGGGAACTCCTCGCCACCGGGCACCAGAACGGTGATCGGCTGGAAGTCGATGCCGCCTTTCTCCTGGAATTGGAGGCCGGATTCCGTCACCTTCAGATCACCGAAGACAGAATCGAGGCTGGAGGTGTAACGGGTGAGGATCTTGCCCTCAACAAACTCCGCCTGCTGGCGAATGTTCTTGGGCTCCTCCTTGGCGTAGACCTGCACGGGGTGCATGCAGATCTCACGCAGCTCGTAACTGCCACCGGCAGTCAAAGGAATCGAGCCCCGTGCTGAGTCCCCGATCGTGGGGCAATCGTTGGCTTTGCCGGTGTTGTGGATGTCGTCGTAAGTGACGTTGGAACCACCACGCTGGACTGCATCACTGTCGCCGCTGCAGGCCGTAGTGAAGAACGCGAGGCAGAGCGCCAGCACGACGGCCAGCAGAGGACGAATGCGCATGGAAGGAGCCGATCGGCTGAACGCTAATGGGGACGGAATGCCGTCAGATCTGGATCTTACAGGGCGAAAAATGACGTCAGGGCTAGCCTTTTGCAGCTCTCAACAACTTGTCGAAAGCACGTGACATCCAACGATCCCGATTCGACCCAGGCACGGATGGCTCCGGCACTGGCCGCCCTGGGCGAGCTGGCAGAGGAGTTGAGAGGGAATCCAGAAGCACTGCTCACCCTGTTGCGTGAGCTTGAGGCCCTGCATCGGGACGTTCAGGACGGTCCGTTTCGTCAAAGCCTCCCTGAAAACCGCCAGAAATTGTTCACACTTCTGCAGAAGATGGAGAAAAACGGCGGCTGGCCCTACATCCCCCGGCTTCAGTTGCACACCCTCATCGACCTGCTCGGTCAGGACTCCATCGACGCCGCGGCCTGATCCCGAGCCTCGATCAGAGCGTCAAGCAAGTGATGAGCCAGAGAGAGCTTTGCCGTCACAGGCAGCTCTCGGCTCCAGCCATCTCCGAGCAACCAGCCTCCATTCGGCTGGTCTCCGAAACCCTGACCATCACGGTCCACGGGATTCACCATCATCAAATCGCAGCCCTTCGCCAGCCGCTTGCTTTCAGCCCGCTCCAGCAGATGGGCATCACTGCCTGTGAGCGCTGTGAAGCCGAGCACCAGCTGTTCAGAACGGCGTTGGCGGGTCAGGTTTGACAGCAGATCAGGCACCTCAGTCCAACCGGAGGTCAGAGCCTGCTGAAGCTCCAACTTGGTCAGCTTGCTTGGAGGAGGCCCATCCCGCCGAAGGTCAGCAACGGCAGCAGCCATCACGAGCACATCGGATCCGGGCTGAGCCAAGTGCAGAGCTGAACCGAGTTCGGCGGCACTCTCCACCGCAGTGCATTGCAGGCCCTCAAGCCAGGCATCGGGGAGGTCCAATGGGCCATGCACCAAATGCACGCAGGCACCACGGAAGCGTGCCGCCTGCGACAGAAGCACTCCCATGCGACCGCTGCTGCGGTTGCTCAGGAAACGGGCTGGATCAATCGACTCCTGGGTCGGTCCGGCCGAAACAAGAACGGACAGCCCCGACCAATCAAGGGTTGCGTCAGGAGTCACCGAGCCGCGGCTGAACACAGACGCAGCTGCCAGCTCAATCAACAGCGGATCGGCCATGCGCCCATCGCCAACGCGATCACAGGCCAACAGGCCTGACGCTGGCACGAGCGGGACCACTGCAGGAAAGGATTGAATGCGCAGCCAGTTGCCTTGCACCGCGGGGTGGCGCCACATGGCCGTGTTCATCGCCGGAGCTGCGATGACCGGAACTTCCGTTGCCAGAAGAACGCTGGCGAGCAACCCATCGGCTGAACCCTGACTCCAGCGCGCCAGGCTGCTGGCACTCAAGGGCGCGACGATGATTAACTCCGCCCACTCCGCCAACTCGATGTGCAGCGGTCTCGATGCAGCGGGGTCCCACTGGTCAGCCTCGAGGTAGCAGCGATGGCGACTGAGGCTGGCGAGGGCGACGGGGCTCACCAGGGCCGCGCCACTGGCGGTCACAAGACAGCGCACCTCAGCACCGGCCTTGATCAGCGCGCTGACGAGCAAAGGCGTCTTCACAGCAGCAATGCTGCCGCTGACGGCCACCAGCACACGCCGCCCGCACAGTGGCGACGACAGTGGCGACGCCTGCTCAGTCTTCATCAAAAGGTTCTTGGTCCACCAGGTGGTGGTACGGAAGGATCAGTTCGGGCCTGTGGATAGCCAGTGCCCGAAGCAGGTGCCAATCCGAAAGGCTGTCGAAAGGTGAGGGGTAGTCGTCCTCCTCAAGCCGGCGGGCGAGCTCGGCCGTCGATGCCTCATCAAAAGCGTCGAGCCGTTCCTGCGTGAGCATCAAGCAGTCTCTAGACGACATCAACGGCAGTTTGACGCAGGCCGTGCCGGCTAGCGTTGGCTCACCGGGGAATTAGCTCAGTTGGTAGAGCGCTGCGATCGCACCGCAGAGGTCAGGGGTTCGAATCCCCTATTCTCCACTGCGCTTTTGCAGCGTCGCCTGCCACTGATCGGCCTGTTTGCCCTTGTGGTTCTCAGCACCGTGGCACGACCGTCAGCCCTACTCACCTTCACGCTCCTTGCCGCAGCCGGTGCGATAAGTCGCGCCCCATCACGCCGCACCTGACCCACCATGAGGTAAAAGAGGGATGTTGAACTCCCCCGTAGCCGATGTCGCAATCGAAGCGCGAGCAGGTCGTGAGCCACCTGCGCTACATCCGTCAGGAGCTGCGTGAAATGCACCAGGGAGTGATGGAAGACGGCCTTCTCCCCGAAGCGGGCGAAGTTCGGGGTGTGATGGCCCAAATGGAAGCGCTGCTGGAGCTCCTCGAAGGCAAAGCGTCCAGAAAAGCGAAGGCTGAGTCCAAATAACTTTCTGCGCAAGCCATTGTCAAAGCCCTCTGCTCTGGCTTTGCTGCGCCAATCCCCATCACCTGGCCCGGGCTAAGCCCCGGGTTTTTTATTGAAATCTCCTATCCGTAGTGTCTGATGCCTGCAGATTGCCCAGATGTGGTGTATAGAGGGTGAGGCAGGGGCATGGCCGGGTGATGGGGATCACTGGTTTCAACCCTGCCTCTTCCCCTGAAACCCATGCCGTGCGACGGCTTCAATCCACCCGACTGCAGACCAACGCTGGAGCAGCGCTCCAAAGGCTGGAAAACTGGGCACGCAACCCATGGCGGCGATTGTCTTTGCTGGCGATTGCCGGGTTGATTGGCTTTTTGATCGGTACCGCGATCACACCGGTGGCAGGTGTTCTCGGTCAGATGGACCCTGTTGCAGCGCTGTTGGTGGTGCTGGGCACTGAACTCACAATTCGGCGGCAACGCAGCTCCGAACCATCACTGAAGCTGCCCCAACAGCTCCTCGATCTTGGTCGTATCGGCTTTCTCTACGGCCTCTTTCTCGAAGGGTTCAAGCTGATCTGAAGCAGAACCGTTCAAAACAGCCAACCCAGACTGCATCCATACCCTTCGGGAGGACTCCGATGGGCTGCAGGTGGCGAGCAACCATTACTTTCTGGAACTTGAACCGCCAGCTGAGCGGCTGCGTGATGCCCCGCATGTGGTCATCGTTGGCGGCGGCTTTGCAGGGGTGCATGCCTGCAAGGCTCTGGCCAAGGCGGATGTGCGCATCACCCTGATTGACAAGCGCAACTTCAACCTATTTCAGCCGTTGCTGTATCAGGTTGCTACCGGATTGGTCTCAAGGAGCGATGTCGCCACCCCTCTGAGAGAACTGGTGGGAACGCAAGACAACGTGCAGGTGCTCCTGGGCGAGGTCACCGCGGTGAACCCCGAGGGCAAGCAGATCGTGTTCAACGGCAAGGCCTACAGCTATGACCATCTGATCCTGGCGACGGGTTCGGGCAGCACCTACTTCGGCCATGAGGACTGGCGCACCTTTGCGCCCCCGATGAAAATCCTCGAGCACTCCGAAGAGATTCGACGCCGTCTGCTGATGGCGATGGAGCAGGCAGAGCAGACGCCGAATCCCGAGGCTCGCCAATTTCTGCAGACCGTTGTGATTGTGGGCGGAGGCCCCACCGGTTGTGAGATGGCTGGCGCCGTTTCAGAGCTCATGCGATGGGCTCTGAACAGTGCCTTCAAACAGCTTGATTCCCAGAAAACGAGAATCGTGTTGGTGGACCCCGGCGACAGGGTTCTGAGAGCGATGCCAGAAGAGCTCTCCAAAGAAGCCCAGAAAGCCCTTGAGCTGAATGGCGTGGAATTCATACCCCAAGGCCGCGTCCAAACCATGCGAAGCGGAGAGGTTGTGATCAGCAGCCCAGATGGGGATGTTCGTATCCAGGCGGCAACGGTGATCTGGACTGCTGGAGTCAAACCATCCCATCTGGGACAGAAGCTGACAGAGGCCACGGGCTGCGAACTCGATCGCGGTGGGAGGGTGATCGTCAATCCCGATTTCTCGATTCCGAACCATCCCGAGATCCGCATCGCCGGTGATCTATGCAGCTACAGCCACACCGTGAATGGCAAGCCACTGCCTGGGATGGCCGCTCCCGCCAAACAAGCCGGCACATTCATCGGCAAAGACATCGCGGCCATGGTGGCTGGACGTTCCCGCCCCACGTTCCGCTATTTCGATTTCGGCAGCATGGCCGTGGTGCAGGCGAGTGCCGTCGCCGACCTGCATAGCTTCAAAGTTTCCGGCCGAATGGGTCTGCTGCTTTGGGCCATTGTCCACCTGGCTTTGATGCCGAACCGGGAGAACCGGATCACGTTGAGCATCAAGTGGTTGTACGTGCTGGCTACCCGTGAGCGGGCATCAATTCTGCTCACAGACATGCCGAGCCAGCATCTGGCCCTTGATGCGGAGGATGCCCACTTCCCGATGGCCAGCGGCAAAGGTCCCTCCATCGCCGAACCGGATGCCGCCCTCAAGGCAGCCATGGATTACTACGCCCATCAACTCAGTGGCCTTCCCCAAACTCAGGAGCTGCTCGACACCAAGGAGGCCTCAGTAGCGGATTCGGAAGCTGCCATCAAATAGAGCAAGGCCATCCGAGTGGGGACGCCATTCCTGACCTGCTCTTCCACCAGGCTGCAGCGCGGGTCATCCAAGAGCGAGCCACTCAGTTCAACGCCGCGATTGACCGGGCCGGGATGCAGAACGGGAACGTTCTGACCGCAAAGCTGCATCCGCTCATGGCTCAGCCCGAAATCGCGGTGGTAGCGCTCCAGGCTGGTCAGCAACTGCTGGCCCATCCGTTCCTTCTGAAGCCGCAGGGTCATGACGGCATCGGCGCCCGGCAGTGCATGCTCCAGGCGCCGCACCACGCTGACCTTGCCCCGTTGCGGGACAGGGTCTTCCAGCAGACCTGGGGGCGGAGCATCGACGAAGGCTGCGAAATCATCCGGAACGAGGCTGGGAGGACCGCACAGCACCACATCCGCTCCACAGGCCGTCAACGCCCAGAGATTCGAACGGGCCACCCGCGAGTGAAGGATGTCTCCAACAATCACAATCCGACGTCCTTGCAGCGCCTCCGGCATGGGGTGCCGAGGAGAGAAAAAGCGGGCAAGCGTGAGCAGATCCAACAGACCCTGACTGGGATGGCTGTGAAGTCCATCGCCCCCATTGAGCACCACGGTGCGCTCGCCCATCTGCTGCAGGTCATGCGCCAGCTGCTGCGGGACACCCGTGGAACGGTGGCGCACCACCAACACATCGGCCCCCATGGCCACATAGGTGCGCGCCGTGTCGAGAACGCTTTCCCCTTTGCTAAGTGAACTGCTGGAGGGTGAAAAGCTCATCACGTCGGCCGAGAGACGCTTGGCCGCCAACTCAAAACTGCTGCGGGTTCGGGTGCTGGGCTCGAAAAACAGCGTTGCCACCAGACGCCCCTGCAAGGCGGGAAGTTTCCGGGCACCGGTGATGGGCAGCGAACGAAACCGCTGGGCCAGCTCAAGCACTGCCGCGAAGTCTTCCCGCGAAAACGAGGCGAGATCAAGAACGTGGCGATGCGGCCAGCCACTCATGACGACAGCTCCAGCGATGGCGACCAGCACTGTGGCTTGGGCGGCGTGCGATCACCCCGAGCTCGCCTGCTGACACTGCGACTGCTCCGCAGGTACCAGCGCCATGGAGTTGCAGCGCCCTGGGAGATGCCGATCCGCGTGGTTGTCACAAGATCCTGGCTGGCAAACGTGTCTGACCTTGGGGCCATCCACACGTCATGTTCGCCCGTCACCGGACGGCTGTCATCACGGCGATCAAGCCCGAAACGACGGGCCAGCAGCCCGGGGCCTGCCGCAATCCGCTCCGGTTCATCGGGAAGAGCCACGGCACGCAGCAACACACCATTGGCCCAGTCGCCCCGATCGGTGACGACGTTCACGCAGTGGTGGATGCCATAGCTGACATAGACATAGAACCGCCCTGGCTCACCGAACAGGGTTTCGTTTTGCGGTGAACGGCGGCGGTAGCCATGACAGGCGGGATCGTCCTGGGAATAGGCCTCTGTTTCCACGATCACGCCCCAGAGCAGGCTGCCGTCGCCTTGGCGCTTCACCAACCTGCATCCCACCAGATCAGGGGCAACCACTTCCGCTGGACGGCAGAAGAAGACTTGGGACAGTGCTGGGAGATCATGGTGGCTATGGGATTGGACTGGTGGATGCGTAGAAACTGGAACAAGCCGTATAATGAAGAAAGATATCAATGAAAATGAATATAAAAGAAAAAGTCAAACACTTCTTGAAATCATTCATTCCTGCAAGCGCGAGAAAGCCAGCCAAGAGAACATTATTCGCCGCACGTGAAATACTTCTTTTGCCAAGCACAGCGAAATCACTAATTGATCAATCTCAAAATCTAAGAAAACACTACCCACCTATCCAATCAGCCGAAGCACTGGCAAACAAGCACACACCAGAGCTGACCAGCACGACCAAAACACTTGACCTCGGCTGCGGCACAAGCGTCCGCAATCCCTTTGGAGCCAATGAAATATTTGGAGTTGACATAAGAAATGACCTATCTCACAACATCAAGCGAGCCGACCTTTCAGCAGAGGAGATCCCATATGACAGCAATTTTTTTGACTTCTGCACCGCATTTGACTTCCTAGAACACATACCAAGAATTTCGTGGGCAAGCGGAAAAAGCAGGCTAGCTTTTGTAGAGCTCATGAACGAAATTCACAGAGTTCTAAAACCAAGCGGTCTTTTCCTTCACGCAACTCCAACCTTTCCATCCAAGCAGGCATTTCAAGACCCCACTCATATCAATATAATGACCGAAGACACAATTCCGCTTTACTTTTGCGAGCCAAACAACTGGGCAAAAACAATTGGCTACGGATTCCACGGAAGGTTTGAGCTAGTAGAGCAGAGATGGATAGACAACATATGGGTAAGCGGGATATTAAGAGCCATCAAATAAAAGACGCAAGCCAACGAGCATAATCAATCTTCGTCAAAACTATTTGCAATTAACGCAATTAGCTCAACAATATATATTCAACAGGCTGTCTCAGTTTGACACCCTTCCGCTGCACATCATGCAGCCGAATGGAAATAGTCTTCATTTGAATGCCTTCAATCGCTCAAGCTTCTCAGCAATCGCTTCGCCGCAGAATCCTGAGACACCCAAGCAACAGCTTCTCTTCAAGTGGAGCAATACCTGTTGGATCCGTTGAACGCCACATTTTGAGTGTGTGATGGCAATTTGGTTTCTTTTCATTTGATATTGGGCGATGAGTCGCTATCGAACGAATCAAAAGCAATGAGCTCCAGTCTGATCTATTTTTCTAAGTAGATGCTGATGCTTCTGCAGTCATCATCCTGTTAGTTGATGAGTTGAGTCTTAATAGATTTCTATTTAGACAAATTCTACATATGGAGCAATCGCTTATAAAACAAGGCTTCCACCCCATCTTGGGCATACACGCTATCTGGCAACTTTTCCTTGACTAGGCGCGTGTGAAACTGACCCGTGCCCTGGCGGGCAAGTTCGTGGAGAAACCATTCGTAGATAGAGTATTTACAAGCACCCTTGATGCCTTTTGTCACAGATCTTGGAGATAATGCGATGGCGTTTCCGCTTGAGATCGGCAACATTCCGCACCAACTCATCTTCCTTGGCGTAGCGGTCTCGGCAGTGAAAGCTGATGATCCACCAGGAGCTGATGCTGTGGGGCCGGTCGTGGATATGACATTTGACATTCCGTTGCCACCTCTAGGCTTGCTTGTTGACGGCATTCTTGTTGTATGGATTTCATTTGAGTTTTTAACCCTTCTTCCCACGCATAGACATTGACGCCAATACCTCAGCATCCAGCTCATCTCTTCTGTTGCATCGCTCGCAGTCGTTGCCTCTCAATCCTCCGAATAAGCGCTGCAAGCGTCAGTTATTTATGTGAGTTGCAGGTTTTATAGGTTCACTTTATATGGATTTGCTGATACGCCAGGACTTGCAGACAAATCCAACAACATCGATTCTTCATGCGAGCTTGTTTTCATTGGCTTGTCCACCACCATGCATCAAGCCCTTAGTCACCTACTTTTAAAACTTAGTGAATAACATCTTTTTTTATTTCCCCTATCAGGCTTTTTGACAAGCTGGGGCTGACGTCTTCAATCTGCATGTGGGCTTGGCATAGGTATCCAGAGCATCTTGGTTGAGTGCCCTGTTGCCGCTGCTAAGTCTCCGATCGCCAAAGCGTGAGACAGGAAGCTATGGCGTTGGGCGCAAAGACTTTGGGGCTTTAATCCACAACGCTAAAGCAACGGAATCCACACACGACCCACCAAATGGTCGTAGATGTGCTCCAGCTGGTGACGGTAACAAACGCCAGCCCATACGGGTCGTAGTTACCCAGCTACTCCATCTCAGCCTTGTGCATCCTCAACACCTCCAGCACCT
Source organism: Synechococcus sp. A15-62 (assembly GCF_014280075.1). Classification (NCBI taxonomy): domain Bacteria; kingdom Bacillati; phylum Cyanobacteriota; class Cyanophyceae; order Synechococcales; family Synechococcaceae; genus Synechococcus; species Synechococcus sp. A15-62. The sequence goes on along the minus strand of NZ_CP047950.1, from coordinate 302,808 downwards.
GAGAGTTCAGTGGTGCGACCCGCTCTCTGTGTATTGGTCGTCACCCAGCTGTGATGGGCTGAGGCATAGCCATCACACCCAAGCTCTTACAGACCAGCAGCTCCCCTTCTCCCCAGCAAATGCAGACCCAGTTCAGACCCCTGATTTCGGCATTTCTCAGCCCTTTGCTCAGCCAAAGCAGAAACAGCGAGTAACACCAACTCTCATTGTTCTGCAGGTCAGCAAGCACCACTTGGATTGCATCCACTCTCAGAACATCGCCCTGCACCGACCGCCCCTTTCACTTGAGCGTGTGAGAACAAAAATGGCGGTAATGGGTCATCAAGCCAGCGATGGCGCAGCCGCTCAAGCCACGCTCTTCTCTCAACCAGGAGAGGGAAGCCTCTGCATCGCTTCTGTTGCGGATGGGCTTTCCATATCGCTCCAGCAGCTTGTGGAGTGAATGGCGGCTGCCTGGCGTTTGCTCTCTGCCCTCTCCCTAGACGCCTCCAGCAATCCCACCTGCTTGCTATCCACCAGCGGCTGATATGCCATCAGAGAGCGGTAAAGGCTGCCTTGCTGGTAGTCGCTCCAGATTTGGGCGGCGATGCCGTTTGATAAAGGGCATCCTTTCCATCAATCCGCACACTCACCTCAAGGCTGCCGTTGTTGTTGCGTTGGGGAGGGTGGTTATTTCAAGAAAGGCTGCCACTACTGACACCAGGGCTACGGCAGCCCCACTGATCCAGCCAAGAAAGTAAGCACTGCTTTTAGCCCTTCGTAGCTCGGGGAGTGATCTAAAAAAAATCGGGAATTTTTATTTGAGTAGATCGGGCGTTGACTGGGCGACCCATGGCAACCACTCAAACATCAAGCCCAGCCTGAGATTCTTGAAGTTAGAGCTCACTTCACTTAGTGGTGTCAGCTACAGCGGACATACACATAAGAATGCCCTGGCTCACCGAACAGGGTTTCGTTTTGCGGTGAACGGCGGCGATCACCATGACATACGGGGTCGGTCGTCTTGGCGCTTCACCAACCTGCATCCCACCAAATCAGGACCCACGATCTGAGCCGGACGGGCAAAAAAGTTGAGCGGAAGCGAAACGAAATCGATGACAGGCTGCCGGCTGGCGGCCACGCTTGTTCCAGCTTGAACGTTGCAGGCTGTGGACAGCAACCTCCAGGCACGGCGTGATGGGGTGTTTCTGGTGCTGGCGGGCCTGTTTCTCGGGACCCTGGGCATGCTCAACATCCTGGGCCTGACGCGCTTCCTTCACCTGGGCAGCATTGGCGGCTGGCCAATCGTGGTGGCCGTTGGCGCACTGCCCTACCCGATCACTTTCCTCTGCACAGATCTGATCAGCGAGATCTGGGGAGAACAGAAAGCGAATCAGGTGGTGTGGGTCGGGCTGCTGCTCAACGGCTGGGTGCTGCTGATCCTCTGGCTGGGGGGCGTGCTGCCGAGCATGAGCGGCAGTGATGACAGCACCTTTCGCACGATTCAGCAGCTCAGTTTCGGTTCGGTCGGAGCCTCGATGGTGGCCTATCTCACGGCGCAGTTCGTGGACGTGCGGCTGTTCCATTTCTGGAAACAGCTCACCAAAGGCAAAGCGCTCTGGCTGCGCAACAACGGCTCCACCCTGGTGAGCCAGTTGGTGGACACCAGTGCAGTGGTGCTGATCAGCCATTACGGCGCCCATGTCCTTCCTGTGCAGCCGGAACGGTCCGTGCTGCCTCAGCTGATCAGCTTCATCGGCAGCGGTTATCTGTTCAAGCTGCTGGCGGCGTTAACCGACACGCTTCCCTTCATCTGGCTCACGGGATGGCTGAGGGAGTGGCTGGACATGCCTGAGGAAGGAGGCGAAGTCACAACAGAAGCCACGTCATCGATGCATTAACGGCGCATCCACACCAAACTGAGGCCAGTTCAGGCCAGGTGATGGACGCAGCCACCTCCAGCTTCAACCTCGGAACTGTGCTTCTCGCCAGCATCGTGCTGTTCCCCTTGGCCTGCCTGTTCTTCGGAACCCGCGGCGGTTACTACAACACCGATCAGTACGACGGCAACGGCACCGCCCACTGATCGGCTGGGATTGAGCGATCATCAGGGCATTGGCTCAGCCTGAATGACCGCTGCAACTCCCGGTCCTGTCGACAGCACGGATGCCATCCGCCTCGCCCTGCGCAGTTGGCCTGAGGTGGAGAGCTACCTGCAAAGCTGCAAGGGGGTGATCATTCCGCTGGGATCCACCGAGCAGCACGGACCCACGGGCGCCATCGGTACCGACGCCCTCACCGCAGAAGCGGTGGCCCTTGAGGTGGGACGGCGCACCGGGGTTTTGGTCACCCCAGCCCAGGCCTTTGGCATGGCGGAGCACCACCTTGGTTTCGCGGGAACGATGAGCTTGCAGCCAGCAACGCTTCTGGCGGTGCTGCACGATCTGGTGTTGTCCCTGGGGCGGCATGGCTTCGAACGGGTGTTCGTGATCAATGGCCACGGTGGCAACATCGCGACGGCCAAAGCCGCCTTTGCCCAGGCCCACGGCACCGCCACCACCCGCAATCTTCCCGTTGCCCCACAGCTGCGTTGTCGCCTGGCCAACTGGTTCATGGCGGGCCCCGTGATGCGCCAGGCACGCGATCTGTATGGCGACAAAGAAGGCCATCACGCCACGCCCAGCGAAATCGCTGTCACCCTCGCTGTGGAGCCCAGCCTGCAGAGCAAGCAGCGACCGCTGCCCGACCCCGCACCGGCAGGCCCCATTCATGGACCAGATGACTTCCGTCGCCGTCATCCCGATGGACGCATGGGGTCCCACCCTTCCCTTGCCACCGCGCAGCATGGAGACGCATTGCTGGAGACAGCCGCCACCGCGTTGAGCGAGGATCTGCGCACGTTCCTCGGCGAGTCATGAGCCAGATTTCCAGCGACGACGTCCGCAAGGTGGCCCAGCTCGCCCGTCTTGATCTGCCCGAGGACAAAATTGCGACCTACACCGGTCAGCTCGAGTCCATCCTCGAATACGTGGGTCAGCTTCAGCAGGTGGACACTGAAGGCGTTCCGGAAACCACCCGAGCCGTGGAGGTGACCAACGTCACCCGGGCTGATGGAGTTCAACCGACCCCCGTTCGGGATGACATCCTTAACCAGGCACCCCAAAGGGAGGGAGACTTCTTCCGGGTTCCGAAAATCCTGGCCGACTGAACACGACTTAGCGGGACACCCAACGCTTCGGCTCGGTTTTGATTGCAATGCGGTCAACAAAACCGAGCCAGTGGCGGCGCAGCCCCCGTCCCGGCATGAACCGGGCTGCGCGCCTCATCTTTCCGCTGCGGCGCTTGTGGCTGCGAACTCCCACAAGGATGTCGTAGAGGAAGTTGTACCCATCCCGGCGGGTCTCAAAAATTCCCAAACGTTGGGGAGATCCCTTGGAATCGAGCAGAGGCTTGGTGGCCTCATAGGCCGGTTTGTATTCGAACCAGGGAATAGATGGCCAGAGGTGATGAACCAGGTGATAGTTCTGCCCCATGATCAGCCAGTTCATCAGCTTGCCGGGGTAGATCCGGGCATTCGTCCAGCGGTTGCGGGAGGTGAACGGCCGATGCGGGAGGTAGTCGAAGAACAAACCCAGCGTCACGCCGACCATTAGGGCAGGAGCAAACCAGCAGTTGAAGATGAACGGCAGGAAGTCAAAGCGCGCCGCTGCCAGAACGATCACCACAAAAATGCTGCGCTCCAGCCCCCACTGCATCAACTCCCAGCGGCGCCAGAGGCGACGCTGGAAGAAAAACCACTCGTGGTAGAAAAATCTCGGAGCGATCAGCCAGAGCGGCCCGAAGGTGCTCACGATGTGATCAGGGTCGTTCTTCGGGTCATTCACATGGGCGTGATGCTCCAGATGCACCCGCGTGAAGACGGGAAAGCTGAAGCCGAGCAACAACGCCGAGCCATGGCCCATGGCCTGATTGATCCATCGATTGGGATGGGCCGCGTTGTGGCAGGCGTCATGGATCACCGTCCCTTCCAGGTGCAGTGCTAAGAAGCCCGTACAGAGCAGCACCGGCAGGGGCAGAGCCGCCACAAACCAGCCCCAGATGGTCAGAACCGCCAGGGCATAACCACCAAGGAAGAGCCCGACGGTGGGGTTCCAGAAGGCCGGCGGGTCGACGAATTCACGCGGAACCGAGCGGTAGCCCACTCCAACCGGACGAGGCTGCTTTTGTTGAGCAGTGCTCTGATGCATCCGGAGGTCAGGCAACAAGTCTGTAACGATCCCGAACCACGGTAGAGAAAGGAATGCCCACCGGGGGACTTGAACCCCCACGACCAAAGCCACTGGTACCTAAAACCAGCGCGTCTACCAATTCCGCCAGGTGGGCATCGCCCTGACTTTAGAGATCGCACCAGAATGGGAGCACACCGTCACACCACGGATGCTTGCGACCCTCAGCGGCGATCTCTGCCTCCTGCTCGGCCTGGCACTCCTGTTGCTTCCCCTTCTGGCCGTTGAACTCAGCCGCCCCCGCGATGGTGTTTGGGGCGCGGTGGTGTTGCTGCTGGGTCTCGTTCTGGTCACCAGCACAGACCGGCTGCGGGGAGCGCCGATGCTTGCCGTTCTCTGCGCAGGCCTGTTGATCGCACGCTTGGGCTCCGAGGTCGGACAGGCCCGCTGGAACAGCCTCAGCGAAACCGAGCAGCAGCGGTTCACCTCGCTGGATCATTGGCGCACCAGCTTTCAACAACTTTTGATCACCACAGGCCGGGTGGGCGAAGGCATCAGCGGCATCGCCAAACAACTCAAACCGGCCGGTAAATCAGGGGTGACGGGCAAAAAATGGGTGCGTCCCGAGTCCCCTGAAACCACTGACGCAAGCGAGACCGCGTCAACCGAAGCAGCCACCGAAGCAGCCGAGGTCACATCACCAGAGGGCGAAGACTGATAATCCCGAGGCCAGAGCAGGGACCCCGTGAGCAAGGAGACGCGCGACGCCGCCGCTGAGGAACGTCCCTCCTACAAACACACGCTCAACCTGCTGCAGACGGGATTCGGCATGCGCGCCAATGCCGTCCAACGCGAACCTGAACTGCAGGCCTTTTGGAAGGACCAGGGCATCGACGGCAAGCTCGGCCTGAACAACAGTGGCCCGACCTTCACCCTCCATGACGGCCCGCCCTACGCCAACGGTGCTCTGCACATGGGGCATGCCCTCAACAAGGTGTTGAAGGACGTCATCAACAAATTTCAGGTGTTGAACGGGCGGCAGGTGCGCTATGTGCCGGGCTGGGACTGCCACGGCCTGCCGATCGAACTGAAGGTGCTGCAGTCGATGGATCAGGAGCAGCGCAAGGCGCTGACACCGATCAAGCTGCGTAAAAAAGCCGCCGCCTACGCCCGCAAACAGGTGGATGGCCAGATGAAAGGCTTCCAGCGCTGGGGCATCTGGGCGGACTGGGAGCAGCCCTATCTGACCCTGCAAAAGGAATACGAGTCAGCTCAGATTCGGGTGTTTGGCGAGATGGTGCTCAAGGGCCACATCTACCGGGGTCTGAAGCCGGTGCACTGGAGTCCGAGCTCACGCACAGCCTTGGCCGAAGCCGAACTGGAATACCCAGACGGCCACACCAGTCCCAGCGTCTACGCCGCCTTCCCAGCCGTGAAGCTGCCGGAAGCACTGCGGGATGCCCTCAAGGCCGAGGGGCTGGACCTGCCCACCGAGACGGATGCCCTGGGGCAGGCCATGCAGGTGGCGATCTGGACCACCACCCCCTGGACGCTGCCGGCCAACCTGGCGGTGTCGGTGAATGAACGGCTCGATTACGCCCTGGCCGACGACGGCGAAGGCCGACTGCTGCTGGTGGCTGCCAATCTGATCGAGCCGCTGAGCGGCACCCTGGAACGCCCACTCAGCCGGCGCGCCACGGTGAAGGGAGCTCTGCTCGCCGGGCTGACCTACCGCCACCCACTCCTGGACCGCACCAGTCCAGTGGTGATCGGGGGCGATTACATCACCACCGAATCGGGCACAGGCCTCGTGCACACGGCGCCTGGTCACGGCGTCGACGACTTCCACACCGGCCAAAAGAACGGCCTGCCGGTGCTCTGCCCTGTGGACGAAGCCGGCAACCTCACCGACGAGGCCGGGCCGTTCGCAGGCCTGAATGTGCTCAAGGATGCCAACGCCAAGATCATCGAAGCACTGGAGAGCGCAAGGGCCCTGCTTAAGCAAGAGGCCTATGGCCACCGCTACCCCTACGACTGGCGCACCAAGAAACCCACCATCTTCCGGGCCACGGAACAGTGGTTCGCCTCCGTGGAGGGGTTCCGTCAGCAGGCCCTCGATGCGATCGCCGCAGTGGAGTGGACCCCTGCCTCCGGACGCAACCGGATCGAATCGATGGTCAAGGAGCGGGGCGACTGGTGCATCTCCCGTCAGCGCACCTGGGGGGTGCCCATCCCCGTCTTCTATCACCGCAGCAACGGCGAGGTGCTGCTGAACGCCGACACCCTGGATCACATCCAGGCGTTGATCGCCGAGCACGGTGCCGACGTTTGGTGGGAGAAAGACGAAGCGGATCTGCTGCCGCCCGCCTACGCCGACCAGGCCGACCAGTGGCGCAAGGGCACTGACACCATGGATGTGTGGTTCGACTCCGGCTCAAGCTGGGCCGCTGTCGCCAGTCAGCGCGACAACCTCAGCTATCCCGCTGACCTCTACCTGGAAGGATCCGACCAGCACCGCGGCTGGTTCCAGAGCTCACTGCTCACCTCAGTTGCCGTCAATGGCCACGCCCCCTACAAGCGGGTGCTCACCCATGGCTTCGCCTTGGATGAGAAAGGCCGCAAGATGAGCAAATCCCTCGGCAATGTGGTCGACCCGATGGTGATCATCGAGGGGGGCAAGAACCAGAAACAAGAACCGCCCTACGGCGCCGACGTGCTGCGGCTCTGGGTGAGCTCGGTGGATTACTCCGCCGATGTGCCGATCGGAGCCGGGATTCTGCGCCAACTGGCCGATGTGTATCGCAAGGTGCGCAACACCAGCCGCTATCTGCTGGGCAACCTGCACGACTTCAATCCGGCAACCGACGCGATTCCCATTGCGGAGCTGCCGTTGCTTGACCGCTGGATGCTGCAGCGCACGGCCGAGGTGATGGACGAGATCACAGAAGCCTTCGAAAGCTTCGAGTTCTTCCGCTTCTTCCAGCTGCTGCAGAACTTCTGCGTCACCGATCTGTCGAACTTCTACCTCGACATCGCCAAGGACAGGCTCTACGTGAGCGCTCCCCAGGACCAGCGCCGACGCAGCTGCCAGACCGTGATGGCCCTAATCATCGAACGGCTGGCCGGACTGATCGCTCCGGTGCTGTGCCACATGGCCGAAGACATCTGGCAGAACCTGCCTTACCCCGTGGAGGAGACCTCGGTCTTCCACCGCGGCTGGCCGCAGGTTCCAGCCGAGTGGCGTGATGCCACTCTCAGCGCTCCGGTTCAAGAGCTGCGGGAGCTCCGCGCCGCCGTCAACAAGGTGCTGGAAGATTGCCGCGGCCGTCAGGAACTCGGCGCATCACTTGAGGCAGCCGTGCGGATTGAGGCCCGCCGTCCAGAACTTCAGGCCGCTCTCTCCTGGCTGAGTGAGACGGGAGATGCCGAGGTGGATGGCCTGCGGGACTGGCTGCTGGTCTCACAACTGCAGATTGGCGGCGAGTCCTGGGCCGAAGTGCTGGCCGGCCAAGACGACGAGCTCACATCGATCGAGGTGAGCCGAGCGCGGGGAACCAAATGCGAGCGCTGTTGGCACTACGAGGGGGATGTGGGTCAGCACCCGGAGCATCCCCACATCTGCGGACGTTGTGTTGGCGTTCTGGAACGCCGTGCTCACCAGTTGGCCTGAGCCAGGAGGTCGTTCGGCGGCATCGGCCCAGCCAGGACTACCTCCTGACTGGGCGACATGGGCCCCTGCAGCAGCTCAGCCTGATTCAGGCTTGTTCCCTCAGGGAGAACAGAGGCATCGGGATCAAAGGCGGTTGGGTGGGTGGTGCTGCTGCTGAACCCACGGAAGATCAGCAACTCAAACGGCTCATCACCAACCTGACCCCGCAAGCGGACAACCCGCTGGGGCAGAACACGCGTTCGTTCCTCCAGGGCCTGAACCAGCGCCTGGTCAGTCATCAGAAATCCCCCGCCACGCGCCCGTAACGGGGTAGTCGCACCAAAAGCCACTGCAGCAGACCAGCCAGGTAGGCCACTAGGGCGACGTACCCCACAAAGGCAGCAACGGCCTCACTCCAAAGACCACCGAACAGAAAATTGAACACCGTGGCCGCGAGGCCATGGATGCCCTGAGGAGCTTCCAGCCAGGTGAGACAGGCCGGGGACTGCAGCTTTTGCATGCAGGCCAAACCCGTCACGCTCATGCCCAAGCTGAGAAGACCGAACCCACTGAACGCCCAACGCCACACCTTCACGGCAAGGGGCAGCGGACGCCAGGACGGCTGGTCGGCCAGCTCTTCATTGATGTCGACCCAGAACCACAGGCTGATCACCATCAACACCGGTGCTGCAACCGCCATGGCGTAGCCGAGGGGGCGCTGGTCGGTCAGCAGCAGCAGGCTGATCGCCATCAGACTCGCCACCTTCCAGTAGATGCCGAGCAGCCGCAGCACCAACGGCTCGCGACGCCAGGCCGACCAGATCAACAGAACCAAGGGCACACCCACGGCAAAGGTGGCGGCCAGGCGATAGGTCAGCCACACCAGAGCGCGGTACGTGAGCTCGTTCACTGGGGACTGTCACAGTGCCGCCATTATCAACGTCCCGAGCTGACCTCCAGGGTTGATATGGTCCGCTTCATGGCACCGTTCGCACCGTTCAGCTGGTTCCGTTCTGGGGGCGCTGAAGCCAGTTGCCGGACAGGACTTTCTGCGAAAGCGTCCCTGGACGAGGCCGTTCGGGATGTGGCCGAGCAACTGGGCCGCTCCAGGGGCGAAGCCGATCTCGCCCTCGTCTTCACTTCCACGGGTTACGCCACCGACCTGCCGCGACTGCTACCGATGCTGCGCGCCCAGATCAGCGCGAAGCATTGGATTGGATGCACCGGAGGAGGCGTGGTGGGCACCCGCGGTGACGGCAGCGCCTCGGAACTGGAGCAGATGCCGGCTTTGAGCGTGACGGTGCTCTCCCTGCCGGGGGCCTCAATCGCCACCCAACACCTGAGCACAGAGGAGTTGCCTGATCTGGATGGAGCGGCCCAGCAATGGCATGACTGGGTTGGCATCACCCCCGAGGCTGCCCGCAGCCAGATCCTGCTGATCGACCCCACCAGCAGTGGAATCAATGACCTGATCAGCGGGCTGGATTACGCCTATCCGGGAGCAGAGAAGATCGGTGGCGTCGCAGCACCCCACAACAGCCCACACGGATCGCTGCTGCTGGATGACCAGGTCGTGACCGGGGCGGTGGTCTGCTCCATCGGGGGGAGCTGGCGACTCGAAACAGTGGTGGCACAGGGCTGTCGACCCATCGGCCCGGTTTTCTCAATCGAGCAAGTGCAGCGCAACGTGTTGCTGGAACTGAGTGATGGCAGCACCAAGGCCAGCCCCATCAATTGCCTGCAACGGGTTCTGGCCGACCTCAGCGAACGGGAACGCGATCTGGTGCGTCACTCGCTGTTCCTCGGCGTGGAACGCAGCAGCCTGCGGCTGAACGCCAACGGAGGGGCCTCGCAAGCGAGTGCCTTCCTGATCCGCAACCTGATCGGAGTCGATCCCAACAACGGCGCCGTAGCCGTTGCTGAGCGGGTGCGTGCCGGTCAAAACGTGCAATTTCACCTGCGCGAAGCTGCCGCCTCCCAGGACGAAGCCGTTTCCCTGCTCAAGGCAGCGACAGCTGATTCAGGCGACACGGTCCATTTCGGACTGCTCATGGCCTGCCTGGGACGGGGCCAGGGGCTGTTCGGTCGTGCCGATGGCGACATCAGCCTGGCGCGCCAACTGATGCCTGAACTGCCCGTGGCAGGAGCGTTCTGCAACGGTGAGATCGGACCCGTCGGCGGCACGACGCATTTGCATGGCTACACCGCCTGCTGGGGCCTGCTGCGCCAGGACCCCGACAGCACCTCTGGCAGCAGCTCTGACAATCTCGGTTGAACCGGATCGCATCGCCTCGAAACCTTGCGTCAGCACGTCAATCCCCTCAGCAGCTTCTTTCAGCTTCCGCTGGAACTTCCACCACCTGAGCAGCTGTTCCGCGTTCCTGATCAGCCGATCCATCTTGATATCGGCTGTGCCCGCGGGCGTTGCCTGCTTGGTCTGGCCGAACGTGATCCCCACTGGAACCATCTCGGCGTTGAAATCCGCCGACCGCTGGTGACGTCCGCCGATCGAGATGCGCTCGCCTCGGAGCACGGCAATGTTCGGATCCTGTTCTGCAACGCCAACATCAGCCTGGAAGGCTGGATGAAGGCCCTGAAGCAGGACCAACTCCAGCGGGTCTCCATCCAGTTCCCCGATCCCTGGTTCAAACGGCGCCACCGCAAGCGCCGGGTCCTGCAACCCGCGCTGCTTTTGGCCATTGCAACCGCCCTCCAGCCCGGCCGTGAGCTGTTTCTGCAGAGCGATGTTCTCGACGTGATTGAGCCGATGGTGGCTCTCACCGAACTCAGCGCCTGTTTTGACCGCCCCGTGGAGGATCAACGTCCCTGGCGTGCCAGCAACCCGCTTTCGGTTCCCACGGAACGGGAGCGCTACGTGCTTGAGCAAAACCTCCCCGTCTACCGGGTGCTTTACCGCCGCAACCAGAATCCACTTCCTTCCGTGTCAGATCTGGAACAGCGCTGGCAAGAGATCGATAATCCGGCTGAAGCACTCACGACCTGAAGCCCCACGATGGCCTCTGCGGATGCAACCCAGACGGCGAACGGTGGGGCACTGTTGGTGCGCTGGCAGGGGCTGATGGCTCCGGATCAGGCGGTGCTGAAACGCCTTGAAAGCCTGGCGGGACTGCTCCTGCTGGTCTTGCTCACGGGTCTTCCCCTGTTCACACGCACAGGCCTGGCCCTGGTGATTGCAGCCTGCGGCGTTCTGTGGCTGCTCTGGTGCCTCTGCAGTCCACCACCCGAGCGCATCGGAACCATCTCGCGCTGGCTGATGCTTTTTCTGGCCATCGGGATTGTGGCCACGGGGTGTTCTCCGGTTCCAATTGCCGCCAGCAAAGGCCTGATCAAACTGCTCAGCTACCTGGGCGTCTATGCCTTGCTCTGCAAGCTGCTGCTGAGCAACAGCCGATGGTGGGACCGTCTGGTCGCTGGACTGCTAAGTGGCGGGCTGCTCAGCAGCGTTCTGGCTTTAAGACAGCTGTATGCCTCCAGCGAGGAACTGGCGGGCTGGGCCGATCCGAATTCCATCAGCGCCGGCACCATTCGGATCTACGGCCCCCTGGGCAACCCCAACCTCCTGGCGGGTTACCTGCTGCCGCTGATTCCCTTCGCAGCGATCGCACTGGCGCGCTGGCGTGGCCTGGGAGCCCAGCTGTTTGCTGGCACCACCTTGGTGTTGGCAGCAACAGCCACGCTGTTCACCTACAGCCGCGGCGGCTGGCTGGGGATGGTTGCTGCTGGTGCCGTGCTGCTGCTGTTGCTGCTGCTCCGCTGGACGCGCCACTGGCCTCCTCTCTGGAGACGTCTGGTGCCCCTCGCCGTGCTGCTGGTTGGAGCCGCTTGTCTGGTGGTGGCGGCCACCCAGATCGATCCGATCCGCACACGCATCACCAGCCTGCTGGCGGGACGGGGGGATAGTTCCAACAATTTCCGCATCAACGTCTGGATGGCAGCCATCCAGATGGTTCAAGACCGACCCTGGCTGGGCATCGGCCCTGGCAATGCGGCGTTCAACAGCATCTATCCCCTGTATCAGCAACCGAAGTTCAACGCCCTCAGTGCCTACTCCGTTCCCTTGGAAATCCTTGTGGAAACCGGCATTCCCGGGCTGCTGGCCTGCCTGGGATTACTAGCCAACAGCCTGAGACAGGGCCTTCAGCAACTCAACGCGAACGGTTCAAGCGCCTTGGCGTCCATCGCCAGCCTCGCTGCCATCGCTGGCCTACTGATGCAGGGCAGCACCGACACGATCTTCTTCCGCCCCGAAGTTCAGCTGATCGGATGGTTTGCCCTGGCCAGCCTGGTGAGTCAACCAAGGAAATCATGAGGCTGCTCGCTGGATTCGATGCCGGACAGACGCACACGCGCTGCCGCCTCAGTGTGGTTCAAAACGGCTTGCACCAGCCTGTTGGCGAAGGCGAAGGGCCCGGAGTCAGTCACCTGGATGCCCCCCAGGGTGAACGACTTTTCCTCGAGGCGATCCGCACCAGTGCACAGCAGGCCCTCAAGAAGCATCCCGATGGCGTGATCCAGGCGGCCGTTGTGGGAGCCAGCGGCATCGAACACGGAACAGCGTTGCAACAGCGTGCTGAACGTTTGGTGGGTCAAGCCCTGGCCATCGGTGATGCCACAGGGTTGATCAAGGTGCTGGTCACCGGAGACGAACGCACGGCCTTGCGAGGTGCGATCCCTGAAGGTGCAGGAATCCTGGCGATCAGCGGTACGGGAATGATCGTGCTGGGCCGAGATAAGAACGGCCATGAACACCGCTGTGGCGGCTGGGGATGGCTGCTCGATGGAGCCGGCTCGGCCTTTGACCTCGGCCACCAGGGATTGCAACTGACCCTGCGCATGGCCGATGGGCGCCTGCCCGACCATCCTCTGCGCCTGCAGATCTGGAATCAGATGGGGTGCGACAGCCACGCAGCGGTCAAAGCCCGGGTGGTGCAGAACGACTTCGGCACGGCGAACTTCGCGGCCTTGGCTCCGCTGGTGGTGGAGGCGGCAACCGACGGCTGCTCAGGCGCGGAGGAGATTGTGCAGCGATCAGCAACGACCCTCTCCAGCTGCATCAGCACCGTTGCTCAGCAGCTTTCCCTGCGCTCCCCCGTGGTGGTCTGCCATGGGGGAGCCGTGACCCATCTCCTGGGGTTCCAAACGGCCGTGCAACAGGCCATCCGCCAGTCGATTCCTGAGGCCCAATGGGGCAAGGCCCAAGGCGATGCCTGTGATGGCGCCCTCCAGATGGCCGAGGCCTTGACTCTCAGGCCACGTTGAGCTGTTCCTCTGCAACGGCGGCCAGATGCCCCGTCCAATGCTCAACAGCATCCGACTGCTCAGCTTCCACCATCACCCGGAGCACGGGCTCGGTACCGCTGGCTCGCACCAAAATGCGACCGTTCTCGCCCATCGACTGCTCAGCTGAAGCAATGGCGTCGGTGAGAGCGGTACAGGCACTCCAGTTCTTGCGACGCGCACGGTCCATCACCCGCACATTGACCAATTTCTGCGGGTAGGCCTGAAAACTTCGGTCCAACCAATCGCTGAGGCTGATGTCCTGGGCATGGCAGAGGGTGGCCAACTGCACGGCGGTCAGAACACCATCGCCACAGAGTCCATGGGAGGCCGAAAGAATGTGGCCGGATTGTTCTCCACCGAGGGCCGCGCCACTGGCCACCATCGCGGCATGGACATGCTGATCTCCCACCGGCGTGCGGTCGAGCGTGCCGCCCCGCTGCTGCCAGGCCCGCTCGAAGCCGAGGTTCGACATCACGGTGGCCACCAAGCGCTGCTCAGGGAGCGCCTGCTGCTCCTGCAGCACGGATCCCCAGAGGAAGAGCACGTGGTCTCCGTCGATGATGCGGCCGCGGCCATCCACCGCCAGCATCCGATCAGCATCACCGTCAAAGGCAAAACCCATCGCTGCGCCGCGCTCGATCACAGCCCGCTGCAGCGGTTCCAGATGGGTTGACCCGCAAGCCACATTGATGCGGGAGCCATCGGGTTCTCCATGCAGCACGGTCAGATCAGCCCCCAAGGCACGAAAAGCATCCGCACCACATGCCGTCGCGGATCCCCAGCAGAGGTCCAGAACGATGGGAACGCCGTCCAGTCGACGTTCAGCCACCGATTCCTGCAACACCTCCCTGTAGCGATCGAGGAGATCGGCGCTGGAGCGCGCCACACCGCAGCGGAAAGTCCCCTGCTCAGCCATGGACGTCTGCCCCTTCAGACCGGCTTCCACCTGGGCCTGACGGGAGGCGCTGAGTTTGGCGCCATCAGCACCAAACACTTTGATGCCGTTGTCTGCAGGGGGGTTATGGCTGGCGGAGACCATCAGGCCGCCGGCGGCTCCCAGCTGGCGGATCAACAACGGAACCGCCGGCGTCGGACAAAGACCAAGGGTCCAAACATCGCGACCGGCCGCTGTCAAACCGGCCGTCAGGGCAGCAACCACCATGCTGCCGCTGGTCCGGGAGTCCATCCCGATCAGAACAGGGCCTTCCGCCTGGAGAACCCGGCCAACCCAAAAGCCCACCTGAAGACACAGGGCGGGGGTCAGAACGGTGCCGGCGAGCCCACGGATTCCATCGGTTCCAAACCCTGGCGCAGCATCACCGAGAGCGGGGCCGATCGGGGAACACGCCTTTTGAACCATGGGTCTCAATCGTGGACAGCACCATAGGAAGCACCTCTGACGCTGATTCCCAGGAACGTGACAGGTGCAGCTCTGCCCTCACAGCCCTCAGCTGATCAAAGGCTCACCAACAAACTGAGGAGCATCAGAATGCAACCAGCTCCAGGTTGGATGTGCAGGCAGGGCCGCGAATCGGAACGCTGCTGCTGCTGTCTGTTGCTGGTTTCAGTGGATTGGCTGCATGGGGCGGGCAGCACCTGCTGAAGAGGCAGCATCAGCGGCTCACTCCTGAGGTCTCGCAGGCAAGCCTGTGGCAGCACTACCGCTGGGCCATCGATCCACAGACCCGTCGCGAAGCCGCCTTGTTGATGGTGGCCAGGGATGGAGCACCGGACCTGCTCCATGGCCAGGGCTGGGGGCGTGATCCGATGGCGGCCGTGGTGCTCGAACGGGCAGCCCTGACCGCCGACGCCCATGGGAAGACGTCGGAAGCAACGCAGACCTGGCAGTTCCTGCTGGATCGCTTTCCCAAAGCACCTGGCTCCGCCTGGGCACGATTGGCGCTTGGCAACAACAACCCGGCGCTTCATCAGCAGCTGCTCCAGCAGCAACCCGCGCACCCAGCAGCACTGACCTTGGCGGCTCGTGATGGCTCCGAAGCACTGCCAAACCATCAGGGCGCCCTGCACCTGGCCAGTTGGAATCCACGCCGAGCCGGCGCACTGAAGCTGATGGTTGACGCCTGCCAAGCCACGGGGGCGCAGGCACCTCAATCCGACCAGCGCCAAACGTTGGCGCAAGCACTGGCAAAACGTGGCCATGCCGACGCCGCCCTGACCTGCCTTCAGGAGCTTGATGCCGCCCCGCAGACCCAGCTGGCCATCGGTCGTTCCCTCCTGATGCATGGCGACCCTGACTTGGGGACAGCCCAACTGCTGACCCTGGCGCAGAACCACCCAAACCATCCCGCCAGCCTTGAAGCAGCAAGGATCTTGAGCGAACCGCTCAATCCCGAGCCTGGGGTTCTGGATGCCCTTCCGGCTGCCCTTCAGGAGCACTCAGCTGCCGTTACCGCAGCCCGCGTGCGACTCGCCGGCGGCAACGGGGCAGATGCCGCCCTGATCCGCTGGCCCAACGACCCCGACATCTGGCAACTCCAATGGGACCTGACCCGCGAGGCTTTTCTTGCTGGGGATTGGGAGCGTGCCCGCGACTTGCTGAAACGCCACTACGAGGATGGGCCCTTGCCTTCACCGTTGGAGACGCGGCGGCTGTTCTGGTTGGGGCTGAGCCAAAAGCAACTCGGCGAAACGGCAAAGGCGGAACGCACCTGGCGCCGCCTGATCGAGGCCTTCCCAGGGGGCTACTACCGATGGCGCGCCATGGAGCAACTGGGCATGGCCGAACCTCTGGATTTGCGAGCCCCAGCCCCACCGCGAGAGTCCCCCACCTGGCAACCGCTCAACAGCCACAACAACCTGGTGAACGAGCTCTGGCGCCTAGGCCAGGTGCACGCCGCCTGGGAAGCCTGGCAGGCCCAGGCAGATCCTGCGATCCCACCGCCACCCGAGGAACGTCTGGCCGAGGGCAGGCTGCGCCTGGCTGTCGGGGACACCTGGAGGGGATTGGATCAGCTCTGGTGGCTCAGCCTCCGCTGGCGTGATCCCAGCTGCCAGCAAAGGAGCCTTCTGCATCGCAGCCAATTCCCTCGCCTCTTCGAAGCTGAAATAAAGAAAGCCGCCAAGCAAGAAGGTCTTCAGGCCAATCTGCTGCGAGCGATCGCCAAACAGGAGTCACGCTTCGCACCTGGGGTGGTCTCCCCTGCCGGGGCCGTTGGCGTGATGCAATTGCTGCCCTCCACTGCCGCAGAGATGGCTGGCGAGCCCACCAACACACCGATGCTGAAAGATCCCGCCAACAACTTCGAATTGGGTGCGCGTTATCTCAACCAATTGCTGGAGCAATGGGAGAACGACCCCTTTCGCAGCATTGCCAGCTACAACGCCGGGCCCGGTGCCGTGGCCTCTTGGGCGGATCCCAGGGCTGCTGCCGCAGCCGCGCTCTGGGTGGAACGCATTCCATACCCCGAAACACGTTTTTACGCTAAGAAAGTGCTCGACAATCTGAGGGGTTACCTAGGCGGTAATCAATCCTTCTGCAAAGAAGCTGACGGTGGGATGCGGAAGCAGCGTGCCGGAAACGATTCCACCGATCACAACCACACTCATTAAGCACAGACAGATCCCAGCGGCGGGCAGAACACCGATGCGGATGAGATCGAGCCGAGCCAACATCACGGCGGAAGCCAGGATCAGCACGTCGGTAAGCACATTCAGCTTCAACAGATAGATCCCACCGGTGATCACCACCAGCAGCGTGACCACCAACGTCATCACCCGGCTCGACGCCATCAGCATCGACACCTGTCGCAACAGCAGATCCGGCATCGTGCAAAAGACGACAACCACCTGAACCTGCAGCAACACGAAACACCAAAACCAGGCCGCACTCACGCCATGGAGAGACGTGAAGGAGGGCTGAGCCATCTGCCAATGGTTGCCGAGCACAACCGCAACCAGAAACAGCACCGTCAGCAACGGCGCCCGAACCGGAAGGCTCAGCAGTCTCAGAATTGGCATGGATGCAAGCTAACGGCGGCCTTTCGAAGGAGCTGCCAGAGTGATCGCTGAGGTTGCAGTGCGATGACAGGCACTCCGAAGTCTTCGCCCCTGGGCACAGCACAGCGATGGGTGCTGGTGCTGATCGCGGTGGTTCTGGCCATTGGCCTGGTCATCCTGCGGGGCGGCATTCAGAGCGAAAGCCCGATGGAGCAGCTGGCGAGACGATCCCTCGACCCGCAAATGGCGTTGACCAATGGACGCCCAACCCTGATCGAGTTCTACGCCGATTGGTGCCAGGTCTGCAGGGAGATGGCGCCTTCGATGCTGGATTTGGAGAAGCGATCGCGGGATCGACTCGATGTTGTTCTGGTCAACGTCGACAACCCCCGTTGGCAAGATCTTGTTGATCGCTACGACGTCAACGGCATTCCCCAGTTGAATCTGTTCGATGCTGAAGGGGAAGCCAAGGGGCGATCCATCGGTTTACGCAGCGTTGATGAACTCCAGCTGCTCACCACAGCACTGATTGAAGATCAACCGTTGCCTGCTTTGCCTGGCGTCGGCAACATCAGCCGGCTGGAGACGCCCTTCTCCGCGAACAATGCGTTGGCAGGTGCCTCAAGCCCAGCCAACGCCGGGCCCCGCAGCCATGGTTGACACGCCTCGCCATGATCACCACAACTCGTCACTCTGACGCTCCCATGGACCGCTTTCGGGTCGATCTGATCGCAGCCACGCCGAACCCGCAGCAATGCGTGTATGCCGCCATGCATCAGGACTACAGCGAAGGATTCGTGGCCGCAGATCGTGCCAACTGGCCCGATGAGCAACGGGCAGGGGAGATCTGTGTGAAACGTCTGCTGTCTGGAGAACGCGGCCACTACGGCCCGATGGAGCATGCGCAGATCGTGCTGAACGTGGGATGGTTCCCGCACTCGGTGATGCAGCAGGCCCGCACCCACCGGGTTGGGGTGAGCTTCGATGTGCAATCCATGCGCTACACCGGTGAACGCATCTGCCGTGCAGCGGATGGCGCCTTGGACCTGGAGGAAGTGTTTTACCTACGGCCCGTCGGCGAGTACAGCGATCGGCAGGGAAAGAAATACGCCTACAACGAAGCACTACGCCAACAGGATCTCGATCTGTGCCGAAGTGCCGCCGAGCGCTACAGGGATCTGCTCAAGGCCGGTTTCGCCGAGGAACACGCCCGCGGCATCCTTCCCTTCGACTACCGCCAGCATTTTGTGGTGAGCTTCAGCCTGCGGGCATTCCTGCATTTCATGGATCTGAGGGCCAAGCTCGATGCCCAGTTGGAGATCCGCCAGCTCTGCGATCTGATGTGGCCCCACATGGTGAATTGGGCCCCAGAATTCGCAGCCTGGTATGAAAAAAGCAGGCTTCACCGGGCGCGACTGGCCCCGTAAGAAAGAGGGGGGGGCTAAACCTTGGCCAGCGTCACCCGTTCCGGTTGGTGCTGGTATTTGCCTTGTCGATCGCTGTAGGTGGTCGAGCAGGGATCACCTTCAAAAAACAGCAGCTGACAGATGCCTTCATCGGCATAGATCCGACAGTCAGCGCCAGAGCTGTTGCTGAATTCAAGGGTGAGATGACCCTCCCAGCTGGCTTCTGCCGGAGTGGTGTTGACGATGATTCCAAGGCGGGCATAGGTGCTCTTGCCCAAACAGATCACGGTGATGTTGGGGGGAACCCGCAGCTTCTCCAACGCCACACCAAGGCCGTAGGAATGCGCAGGGAGAATGAAATAGCGCCCGTCTTCGTCTTCATGAAGAGGGGTGGGCTCGAGATTGGCTGGGTTGAACCGCTTGGGGTTCATCACCGTGCCCGGAACATGCCGGAAGATCAGGAATTCCTGGGGCGACAAGCGCAGGTCGTAGCCATAGGAGGAGCAACCGAAACTCAACACCGGTCTCAGCTTCTGCTCCGGATCCAGGTGACGGACTAGACCGCTCTGGAATGGCTCAATCATTCCCTGACCGGCCTGTTCAGTGATCCAGCGATCGCACTTGAGCATCAGAAACCTCGGCGCAACTCCGTGACTTGATCTGCCATCTCCACCACACCGGCGGGGATTGCAGGTCCAGTGATGATCACATCCATCGAAGCGGGCCGCTGCTCAAGGGCTGCAATCACATCCGCCTCATCCAGGTATCCGAAGGCCACGGCGAGGCCGATTTCATCCAGAACCAGCTGATCGAGATCTCCCTGAATCAGGTGCTGGCGACAGATGGACCAAACCGCAGCCACCGCCTCGGCGCCACCGGGATGCCCCGGTGAGGAGAGGCAGAGGGGCACTTCCGGACGGAGCCAGACAAGACCTCCGCAGAGCTGCACCCGTCCGGCCGGTCCCTGCTGAACGCCCCCTTTGAGGAACTGACTGATCAGAACACGACTGCCCAAGCCGGCAGCACGCATGGCCTGACTCAGAACACTGGCGAAACTGCCTCGGTAGGGCGCCGTATGCACTTGAAGCTGTCCTTCGGGGGCCACCAGATGCAGGGGTGGCGGATCAGATACAGGTGCTACGGGCCTGAGGCCCGCCCGCTGCAAAGCCTGCTGATCCTGATCCAGGGAGTTCTGGAGCGCTTGGGGATTGGCGAGGCTTGTGGTCATCACGGAAGCATCTGCCCGGGTACCCCCGGCGAGACCTTGAATGTAGCGGCGAGATCACATTCCACAAGGGGATTGACACCACCCATGGTGTTTGGACAGGGCAAGAACCAACCGCCTGCGAGGCTTGACGAACTGCACACCACCGATGAGCCAATCCCCTGAACACCGCACTGATGGCCGTCGCCCAGAGCAGTTGCGACCGTTCTCGGTGACTTGGAATCCCATGGGGTTTGCCCTGAGCTCCCTGGTGGTTCACACGGGCCGAACCGCTGTGCTCTGCAGCGTCTGCTTGGAGGACAAGGTTCCCCGCTGGCGGAAGGGAGAAGGGCTGGGATGGCTCAGCGCCGAATACCGGTTGCTGCCCGGGTCCACCCCACAGCGGCAATCACGGGAGCTGATGAAACTCTCGGGTCGCACCCAGGAGATTCAGCGGTTGATCGGGCGCAGCCTGCGCGCCGTGATCGACATGGAACGCCTGGGGGAGCGCACCTTGCTGATCGACTGCGACGTGATCCAGGCGGACGCCGGCACCCGGACGGCCTCGATCACCGGGGCTTGGCTCGCCCTGGACCAGGCCTGCCGATCGCTGGTGGAAAAGGGAGTGCTGGAGCAATCGCCGCTTGTCGATCAGGTGGCGGCCGTCTCCGTGGGCTTGGTGGATGGCCAGGCCTTGCTGGATCTGGACTACAGCGAAGACAGCCGAGCCGAGGTGGACTTGAACGTTGTGCAGGCCGGCGATGGCCGTCTTTTGGAAATCCAGGGAACTGCGGAGGGAGCACCCTTCAGCCGCAGCCAGCTCAATGAGCTGCTGGATTTGGCGGAGCCGGGATTGTCATCCCTGATGCAGGAACAACGCCAAGCCTTCACCGAGCACAGCAGAGTTACGTAATAACCGCTACATGGCGGCCACCGCCGGGTCCGTAATTTCGCTTCACCAGGGGGTTGTCATGACCAGTAGCCGAGGTTTCAGCCGATACGCCCCGCAGATGGTGGCTCCATCTCCCAGCGCAGAACCGGCCAACCGTTCTCTCCTGGAGATCATCCGAGATCTCGATGGCGCCAGCACTGAACTGGTGGATCGCAACAAGACCATTTTCTTCCCTGGGGATCCCGCAGAACGGGTGTATCTGATCCGCCGGGGGGCCGTTCGTCTGTCCCGCGTCTACGAGTCGGGGGAGGAAATCACCGTGGCCCTGCTCCGCGAAAACAGCCTCTTCGGTGTGCTGTCACTGCTGACCGGCCAACGGTCTGATCGCTTTTACCACGCTGTGGCCTTCACCAGGGTCGAGATGGTGACGGCACCGGCGACCTCCGTGAAGGCCGCCATCGAAGCCGACACCAGCGTTGGACTGCGCCTGCTGCAGGGTCTCTCCAGTCGGATTCTGCAGACCGAAACGATGATTGAAACCCTCACCCATCGGGACATGTCGTCCCGGCTGGTGAGCTTCCTGCTGGTGCTGTGCAGGGATTTCGGCGTGGCGGATGAGCTGGGCATCACCATCGACCTGCGCCTGTCCCATCAAGCCATCGCTGAAGCAATTGGCTCAACACGCGTCACAATCACGCGTCTGCTGGGAGACTTGCGTCAATCCGGTCTGGTTCAGATTGACCGCAAGAAAATCACCGTTCTGGATCCGATCGCTCTGGCCAAACGCTTCAGCTAGTCCGGCCATCGCCCCACACGTGCAGCCATGAGCGGCTGGGCACTGATTCTGGTTCTGCTGGTGCTCGGGGGCGTGCTGTCGACCCTGGGTGATCGTCTGGGTAGCCGCGTTGGCAAGGCGCGACTGAGTTTGTTCAAGATGCGCCCAAGGCGCACCGCCGTTCTGATCACGGTTCTGACCGGCAGCCTGATCAGTGCGCTTTCACTTGGCCTGATGCTGCTAGTGAGCCGACAGCTGCGGGTGGGCCTGTTTGAGCTGGATGCCCTGCAGGAGAAGCTCCAGGACAGCCGGCGACAGCTCAAGGCAGCCGAGCGCGAACGGGACAAGACCCAAACGGAAACCAGGCGGATCGCCATTGAGCTAAAGCAAGCGCAGCAGCGGGCCAACACCCTGCGCCTTGAACTGGCTCCTCTTCAGAACGAGCGGGCCCAACTTGTAGCTGAACGTGAGCGCCTCAGCCAGGACATCGCCTCCCGCGATGCGGACATTCAACGCACGGAAGCCGAACTCAACAGCGTTCGCAGCCGTATCCGTGCCGGGGAGCAGGAACTCAAACAACTGGAACGCAATCTGGTCGCCCTGAGGCGTGGATCGGTGGTGATCAGCAGCGGCCAGACCTTGGCGAGAGCAACGGTTCGACTCGAGGCTCCGGACCAGGCCAAACAAGCCGTCGACAGGCTGTTGCAGGAGGCCAATCTCAACGCCTACGGGAAAGTGAGGCCTGGCGAAGCGCCCGAACGCCAGTTGATCCGCGTTCCTCGCAGCGACGTAGAACGCCTGCAAAACATCATCCGCAAACCGGAAACCTGGGTGATCTCGCTGCGCTCCGCCACCAATGTGCTACGGGGTGAAACGGCGGTGTACGCCTTCCCCGAGGTGCGTCCCAACCGGCCGGTGGCCCAACGTGGAGATGTGCTGGCCACAACCACGCTTCAACCGAATGACCGCACGCCAGAGGGCATTCGTACACGAATGAACCTTCTCCTGGCCTCGGCCTATGCCGAGGTGCAGCGGCGTGGATCCCTGACCGAGGGGCTTCAGTTCGATGGATCAGCCCTCTCCCAACTGACCCAGACCCTGATGGAAGGCCCCAGCCAAAGCGTTGTCCTGGAGGTGATTTCCGCAGGGGTCAGCGACAGCGCCGATCCTGTCGTCGTCACCATTCAGGCCTCCCCATGAAACGGGTGGCCGTTCTCGATCCAGGCCGCTGCAAATGTGGTCTAGTGCTGGCCGATCTTCAGCTCGGCCTTGTGCGCGAAGGGCATGTGCTGGCCCCGGAGGCCGTGGAACCCTGGCTGGAGCAGTGGAATCAAGACGGAGCTCTCGACCGCATCCTGATCGGCGATGGCACGGGAAGCCGAGCCTGGATCAAGCGACTGGAACGGCTGGGCAATCTCACCGTGGTTCCGGAGCAGGGAACAACCCTGAGGGCAAGACAGCGTTACTGGACGCTGTGGCCAGCGCGGGGTTGGCGAAGGATGCTGCCGGCAGGGCTGCGCATTCCACCGGTGGATCTGGATGCTGTTGCAGCTTTGGTGATGCTTGAGGAGCACCTGCAGTGCCGCCTGAGATGGCCGGAGCCGGCCCCCACGTTCTCGCTCAGAACCTGGCCCGAACCATGAAGGTGTAGTCACCCCCCGGTTCCAGCCTGTAATCGGAACGCACCAGAAACCGCCGCAGAGCATCCTCGATCAAGGCACGTCCCAGGGACGGCTCCACCACCAGTTCGCCGCGATCAAAGGCCCAGGAAAACTGCCACTCAAAACCTCCGGCAGAGACTTCACCCTCCACGCATTTGGCTTGAAAACACTGGCGAAGCACCCGCAAATGGGCCGTTGTCGCCGGGAGAGCCGGCATCAGTCGACCGGCTCCAAGTCGTAGCGAAAACCGTTGATCCAGGTTCCAGCGCGCTCAAAGCTCTGGCGCTGAAGACGTTGAATCCCGTCCAGAACAGCATCAAGAACTGCACTGACGCAGGGTTGCTCCACCTTGCTGAACGGACCAAGAACATGGGACACCGTTCGCGCACGACGTTCAGCAGGATTCTCAGCCGGCGCACCAATGCCGATCCGCAGCCTTGGGAACGCCTGAGTCCCGAGATGCTGAATGGTGCTGCGCAAGCCGTTGTGCCCACCGGCGCTGCCCTGGGCCCGCAACCGCAAACGACCAAGCGGAAGGTCCATGTCGTCCACCAGCACCAGCAGTTGGTGGGGCTCCAGGCCAAACCAATCGAGGGCCGCACGAATCGCGCGACCGCTGTCATTCATGTAGGTCTGGGGCATCAGCAAGCGCAGCCGCTGCTCACCCACCCCTGTGTCTGCTGCAAGACCGTGCAACTTGGCTTGCTGACGAAAGCTAAATCCAGAGCGCTCGCCCAAAAGCTCGAGGGCCATAAAGCCGACGTTATGGCGAGTGCCGGCATATTTCGCACCCGGATTACCCAGTCCCACCACCAGCTTCAAATCAGTGGTCATACCGCTGGGACGACTCAGTCGCTGGGGGGAAGTTCTTCGACAGACTTCGCAGCATCGCCGGACATCTCCGGTTCAGCCATGGCTTTGTTGATTTCGCGTTCAAATTCCTTGGATGCGGACTGGAAGCCCTTCAGGGTTTTTCCAAGAGTCCGGCCAAGTTCCGGCAGACGTTTCGGACCGAAGACCAACAGGGCAACGGCGCCGATAACCGCCATTTCGGGGAGACCGACGCCGAAGATGTTCATGGGTGCAGATCAGCCGAGGCCGTTCCAGTTCACGTTGATGCCCTCGAGGATGAGGGACTTGTTGTACAGCTGAAGAATCACCAGCAGAAACACCAGGAACAGCACCATGAAGATGCCCATCACGGGAGTGGTGCCCCAACCGGGAACCACCTTGCCGTACTCGGAGTTCAGTGGGCGGAGAAGGTCTCCCAGACGGGTGCGTTGTGCCATGGCGACGCCGGGTCTCGGGTGGTTTGAAGTCTCGATACTGTAGGGGCCGACTCCGGTTCGGGGTTGATCCTGTCGAGAGATGTGATGGAAACGTCGTCCCCAGCCCTGTCCGTCGCCATTGGCGTGCTCGCAGTCTTGTTCGGACTCACCGGATTTGGCGTGTACCAGGCCTTTGGGCCCCCATCCAAAGCACTCGACGACCCGTTCGACGATCACGAGGACTGATCCACCACCAGGGAGACGAGTTCTCCCGGGGCGATCACCACGGCATCAGCGGCATTTGAATCGACATCCCTGCGGACACTCCAGTCCGCTCCAGGGGTCCAGCGACAACGCGCTGATCCCGCATTCAGCAGCTTCAGCAGGCAAACGTCGGCACGGCGCTCCAATGCCACCGGCGTGAGTTGAAGCGGCAGCGAGGGGAACCACTGACGCAGCTCCGCCGGCAACGCCGAGCACCACCCGGGCTCGCGAAAGGCAATGGCCGCCTGCGGCACACCGGCCTCACTCCATGAGCCGGAGAAGGGCATGAGGGCCATACGCTGGCGATGCCAGCCCTGATCAGCGCTGGGATCAGGCCAGGTCGGACCCCGCAGCAGCGAAATGCCGAGTCGGTCTGAGGACCAATCCACACCCTGGGGACCGTCCAGCAACACAGCCATCCCGCCTCCGGGAGCTGGCGACTGGGAAGCGAACCAGGAGATCACGGGGACTTCCCAGCGCGCCCGTTCCCGGACCGTCATCGGTTCAGCCGGCCGTTCGATCACGCCGCCGCTGGTATCGGCAGCGATGCGGACGGCGGGGGTCGCCAGCGGCAGGTCCAGGCGCAGCAACTCATGGGTCTGACACCAGTTGATGCTGCAGATCAGCTCCAGCCACGCGGTGTCGGCCTTCAGCCGCAGGTCCAGCCGCATGCAACTGGCGCCGAGCTGGCGCCGCAGCACCAGATGCGCCACCAGGGGACCCTGGTCAAGCCATTCCAGGGAATCCGTGCCGAGCACGCCCAGGGGCTGAGATCGATAGTCCGCCGCCAGATCCCAGGCATCCCAGAATTCGCCACGATCCCGATAACGCTCCAACTGCAGGGGTGACGACAACTGATCCCGTCCATCGCGATCCCGCAGAGCCATCAGTCCGGCCGCGGAGACATTGAGATCGATCAGCCCATTGCCCAGCCGCCAAGTCTCTGCCCCCAGCGACGTGATGACCACAGGCTGACGGGGTTGAGCAGCGCAGGACGCCATGCCTGGTTCACGCCGGAGCGGCAGAGAACAACTGCCGTGCTGACGCGGTAGCTGCACCCAGCTACCACCACCGGCAGCGGCTTGCTGCGGCAGTGAAACGCCGTCGGCTGACCATGATCCCGCCGGAAGGCGAACCAGAGGCGACCAGGACGCCAAGGGCTGCAGACCCCACCAGCTCCATGCCGCCGCTGCGTCCTTCTGGCGCGGCAGCCTTGCTAGCCGCCGGTCGCGCTCTCTGCGGGCCTGGCGCCGGGCCGAGCGCCAAACCGGTTCCGCCTGCTCAAACACCTCCGGGATCGACGTTCCCGGAAGGATGTCGTGAAACTGCTGAAACAACAGCGGGCGCCAATCGCTCCCACCGCCATCCCGACCGGCCATGGCCAACAGGGCTGAAGCAGCGTCGGCTTCCCGCAAAAGCCGCTCGAGCGTTCGGTTGTGGCGTTTCTGATCGGGACGGCTGGTGGCACAACCGCGGTGCAGCTCCAGAAAGAGCTCATCGCGCCACACCGCCCAGGCCTGATCGTCCTGCTCCAGATTGGCCAAGAACTCCCGCACCGTGCCGGCACGGGTGGGCAAAGCGGCCGCTTGCTTCTCCCAGAGCTCGATCTGCTCCAGCAACTCCTCGGTGGGACCACCACCGTGATCACCGACGCCCGGGATCCAGAGCGCTGCCTCAAGTCCCGTGGCCTGATGCCAGGCCCGCTGCTCGCCCAGCATCTCCAGAGGATCAGCTCGACGCCCGATCGGCGGCAGCATCAGGCTGCGTAGTTCAGACCGCCCCCGTCCGCGCCAGCGGAACAAACGGTGGGGGAAAGGGTTCTCAGCATTCCAGGCCAGCTTGTGGGTGCAGAACCAGCGCACCCCGGTGGCCGACGCCACCGCAGGCAGACCCGCAGCAAAGCCAAAGCTGTCTGGCAACCAGGCCAGCTCATGGGTCCATTCCGGAAAGCGGCGCAGGCTGTCCTTCTGACCGAGAGCGAACTGATTCCAAAGCGACGCCGTGGAGACCAACACACAGTCGGTCTCCACCCAGGGGCCGTTGATCGGTTCCCAGCGACCAGCACGGCTGGCCGCCTGGATCTCCGCAAACAGAGCCGGCCGATGCTGCTCCATCCAGGCGTAGAGGGCCGGCGTGGAATGGGCAAAGCGCAGTTCGGGCCAGCGACGCATCAGATCCAGCGCTGATCGGAAGGTGCGTTCAGCGGCCTGCCAGGTGTCGGCCACCGGCCAGAGCCAAGCCAGATCGAGATGGGCATGACCAAGCCAATGCAACGACCCTCGTGGAGGGTTCACCTGATGCAGGTGCGTTGCAACAGCAGCCTGCGCCTCAACACCGCTGGGATCCAGATCTGCCCAATGCGATGGCAGGTCTCCATCCGCCGCCAGATGCAATTCCAGGGCCGCTGGCAACAACGTGCCCTCAGGATCGGGGCCTGCGGACCGCGGCTCCAGGTCGAGATGACTGCTAATCAGAGCTCCGTCGTCATGCAAAGGGCTGCAGAGCTCCAGAACAAGATCGAGCGATGCCCCCTGACGACAGCGCCCAGGCAGCGGCCAGCGACAGGCGGTATCGAACAGATCCCCCTCATGAACCAGCACGCCATCCACCCACAGGCGCATCTGCTCGGCCCACCAGCTCAGCACCAACCGGGCACAGCAGGAATCACTGGCACTCCAGCCATCAGGCCAGCTCAACCGCTGCTCAAGCCGCAGCCATTGACGTCCCCTAGGCCAGATCAGCAGGCCGCGTTTGGCCCAGTCCGGACGGTGCGTTGATCCCCAACTTTCATCGAGAAAAAAACCAGCCTGGGCAGCGCCTGAGCGGCGCCAGCCGGCACGCAGATCACGTCGCGAGCGACTGCGAAACGTTTCAATCCACTCCGATCGATCGACCTGATCAGGGTTCATTCCCCTGCTGACGCTGTCATGCCCCATAGGATGATGCCCTTCTCACAGACGCCGGTCGGTCTCCATGCTCGCCCTCAAGATCTCCGTTTACTCGGTCGTCTTCTTCTTCCTCGGCATCTTCGTGTTCGGGTTCCTTGCGAGCGATCCAAGCCGCACCCCGAGCCGTAAAGACCTGGAAGATTGATTCACCTCCTGATCAGACCGCGCAACGCACTGGTCTGATCGGACCATGATTTCTCAAATGAGCTGGCAAGCTCATGGGCCGCAGCAGCATTGCCTTGGCGGCGCACCGCCTTCTCTTTGCATTGACCGGAACCCTGATCACAGGGTGGGTTTCAGTGTTGCCCGTGACTGCCGGCTCGGCTGAATCAACGTCAGACACGGTTTCTCCAGCGCCGGCGCGCCTGAACGTTCGAGCTGACCGCCAATACACCGACACCAAATCCAAAGCCACGATTGCTGAAGGCAACGTTTCGGTTCAGCTCGGGCAAGCTGAACTGCACGCTGATCGCATTGAATTTGATGCGGCGTATCGCACGCTCTACGCCCGCGGCGCAGTGCGCTTCCGGCGTGGCAAACAGTTTTTTCAAGCCTCGAGCTTCCGCTACAACCTCGTCCAAAACGAAGGTCAGCTCAACGATGTTTACGGGGTCATCGACCTTGAAGAACCCCTTACCAATCCATTAACAAGCTCTCGAACTACATCAGCTCCAGCTGAGCCAGCCACTTCAGCCAGCCGTGAAGACATGCCTTCTGTGGCTTGTCCACCGCTGCTTCCCCCGGTTCCGGACTGGCATCCGCAACCTTGGGCAGTGACGGCCTGGGGCGGTCAGATGATTGATGCCCCCTTCGGGGACACCTTCCTCTTCAACGGTCGAATGCGTCCGGAAGCCGTTTTGGGCGTCGGCGTGCAGAAACGGATCATGCGCGCTGGTCCATTCGCCATTGAACTTGAGGCTGACCTGTTCAGCCACATCGCCAAGCAGCAACAGGGTGGCGAATTCAACCAGAGCAAGCCCTATGCCGATCTGCCGGCACAGAGCTTCGGCGAGGGGGTGCTGGGGATTGGAGCGCGCGTCTGGGTTCAGCCTTGGCTGAGCTTCAGCGTCGTTGAAGGCATCAGCTACAACTCCAACGTCAGCCTTTACGAGAAAACATTCCGCGAGAACTACACCCAGCTGTTGAACTATCTCGGCTTCGAGGTGGAGGCAGCGGTGTCCTCCGACCTGTCGCTCGTGGGCCGGATTCACCACCGCTCCGGTGCTTTCGGCAGCTATGGCGGTGTCTCCGAAGGCAGCAATACTTATTTGCTCGGCTTGCGCTACCGCTGGGGACGGGACACACCCAAGCAGGAGAGCGTCGTGATGCCGCCCATGCCGGAGTGTGACGACCCGGATCGCGGCCAGCGCGTCAAGCCCTCCTCCCTCTCCGAGCGCCTCGACTCGATTGCCCTCGGCGATGGAGGAAGCCCTCAACGCCATGTCTCCAGCGACAACACAACAGAGCAACCCACGATTCCGCCAGCCCAGCAGCAGGCCATGCGGACTGAAGCGATCGCCAGGATCGACCAACGCATCTCAGACGTCGACCTCCAGGGCAGCTTCAGCATCGAACGGCGCAGCGGCATCCCCGTTCAACGCCTGAATTCCTCGGTCAGGGATGAAAACCGCTTTGGCGTGGTCAAAGTTCCCCAACTGAAGAGCCTGGGAAGCACGAATTTCCTCAACGGCACGATCAGCCGCTGGAGGGTGCAGGCCTCGAAGATCCTGATCACGGCGGATGGCTGGGAAGCTGACCGCATGGGCTTCAGCAACGATCCCTTCACGCCGGCGCAAACCAGAATCGATGCAGAGGATGTGATCGCCCGCGAGCAAGCCAATGGCGATGTGCTGATCTCGGCGCGACGCAACCGGCTGATCGTTGAAGAGCGGCTGCCCATCCCGGTCACCCGTCGACAGCTCATCCAGAAGGAAGAGGAAGTGGAGAACCGCTTCGTTGTTGGCATCGACAACCGGGACCGTGATGGCCTTTTTGTGGGACGCAACCTCAAGCCACTCACCATCGGTACGAGCACGGAACTGTCCGTTCAACCGCAGTTCATGGTGCAGCGCGCCATTGACGGCGACTTCAACAGCGCCGCTGATTTATTTGGCTTGGACGCCAAACTGCGCGGCCGATACGGGAACTACAAACTGAACGGCGACGCCGACATCAGCAGCTTTGACCCCGCAGACATCCTGAGCAGCAGCCGCTACTGGGGAAGTTTTGGCCGGGACATCGACATGGGCGGCTTGGGCGTGCTGAGCACCAATCTGTTCGGGGCCTACCGCTACCGCACCTGGAACGGCTCCCTCGGTGAAACCGACATCAATGCGGCCTACGGCGTTTATGCCCAGACCAAGGGCAGCTGGTCGACAGGCGAAGTGGATCATGACTACCTCATTCGCGGTGCCATCGGCGACTACTACGCCGACCGCTTCAACAGCAACCGCCGTTTGCGCACTGGGCGAGGCAGCTTGTTTGCCTCCGTCACCAGCAAGATCCCCTTGCTCAAAGGGAAGACAGCAGAGCTGATTCCAACAGCGGCCTATCGCTATTCCCCCGTTCCCATCGTTCCGGGGCTGAGCCTGAACACCAACGTCAATACCTCGATTGCTGTGTACGGCGATGGCCGTCACCAGGAGACCCTGAGTCTCAGCGGAGGCCCCACCATCACCCTGGGCACCTTCAGCAAGCCCTTCCTCGATTTCACACAGATCTCCATCGTCGGCAGCGGCTCCCTGAAAAATGGCGACAGCCCGTTCGCCTTTGATCGGAACGTCGATCTCGCCACCCTTGGGGTTGGCCTCACCCAACAAATTGTTGGGCCGGTCGTGCTGAGCACCGGCGTCAGCTACAACGTCGATCCCGGTTCGAAGTACTACGGCAGCACCGTCAACTCCAACATCGAATTGCGCTGGCAACGGCGCAGCTACGACGTGGGGGTCTACTTCAATCCCTACAAGGGCATTGGTGGCGTTCGCTTCCGGCTCAACGACTTTGACTTCAAGGGCACAGGCGTGCCGTTTGTGCCCTACACCCCAACGAATTGGATGGAAACGACCAACGCGGATCGGCCCTTCTGATCAATCACCGCCACCGATGATCAGATTGCTGCCGAACAGCGAAGCTCCGGCGTAGCGCATTCCGGAGGTCCGCACGTTCGGTGCATAGGCATTGATCACCTGGGCCTCACGTAGATCGGCATTGCGCAGATCCACGCCAGACAGCTCAGCATTGGTGAGATTGGCTCCCCTCAGGTCAGCACCTTCCAGCAACGCTCCCGTCAGGTCAGCACCTTCCAGATTCGCCTCCCGCAGATCGGCACCGCGCAGATCACTGCCCCGAAAATCAGCACCGATGAGATGGGCCTGACGGAAATCCGCCTGGCGAAGATCACAGCCGGGACAGCTGCGATCCAATGGATCATGGGGCTGCACCTGAAGCGGCAGGGCCCCAGCAGGACCCACACCGGCAACAACCAACAACGGCACAAACGGCAGCACCAACCGCGAAAGCGAACAGGCCATTGAGTTCCAACCTCCTATCTATTTCATAGACACAGGAGTCGCGCTTGGCTGTTACTCGCCGCCGAACTGGTTGATGTAGGGCAGTTTTTGCATCAATTCCGAAACCTGGGGGCCATGGTCCAGGAGCTGGGACGTTGCATCCCAACGACCGCTGCGCAGCATGTCCAGAGGACCGGGATCGATCGACACAGGCCAACTGGAGTCGGCTGCGGTCAGCTTCAAACCGGCAAGATCGAGGCTCCAGGATCGGCCCGGATCGCCATCCACCTGCGCCTGAATCGCCTTGATCTGCTCGGGGGCCGCCGTTGCACAGGGAATGCCAAGGGCAAGACAGTTGCCGTAGAAGATCTCGGCAAAACTGACCCCAACCACCGCGCGAATTCCCCAGCGCATCAACGCCTGCGGTGCATGCTCACGACTGGAACCACAGCCGAAATTGCCATTCACCACCAGGATCGAGGCCCCCTGATAACGGGCTTGATCAAAGGGGTGCTCACCGGAGAGTTCAAGACGGTCATCGGCGAAGACCTGGTCACCCAATGCCTCGAAGCTGACGCATTTGAGGAACCGTGCCGGAATGATCCGATCCGTGTCGATGTCTTCACCGGAAACAGCAATGGCCGTTCCACTCACCTGTTGAATCGGACCAGTCGGGAAGTGAGCCATCACGATGCGGACGGAGAAATCAAAGTACGAACATCGGTCACACGACCGTTAACGGCAGCGGCGGCCACCATGGCTGGACTCATCAACAAGGTCCGGCCACTGGCCGATCCCTGCCGACCCTTGAAATTGCGGTTGCTGGAGCTGGCGCTGATCTGACGCCCCTCCAGCCGATCCGGATTCATCGCCAGACACATCGAGCAGCCGGGCTCACGCCACTCAAAGCCTGCGGCACGGAACACAGCATCCAGTCCTTCCGCTTCAGCAGCCTTCGCCACCTGCTCCGAGCCCGGAACCACAAACGCCTTGATGCCTTCAGCCACCTGACGCCCACGGGCCACATCGGCAGCCGCACGCAGATCGCTGAGACGACCATTGGTGCAGCTGCCGATGAAACAGACATCCACAGGCACCCCGGCAATGGCCGTTCCCGGCTGGAGATCCATGTAGCGATAGGCCTCCTCCGCAATCGGACGCTCACCTGGATCCAGTTGATCAAGGCTGGGAACGGTTTCATCGATGCCCAGTCCCTGGCCAGGCGTAATGCCCCAGGTCACCGTGGGTGGAATCGCAGCGGCGTCAAACACCACCTCGTCGTCGACCGTTGCGTTGGCATCAGTGGCCAGGGAACTCCACCAGGCGACAGCGCGGGACCAGGCGTCACCTTCGGGAGCATGGGGGCGACCTTTCAGATACTCAAAGGTGACCTGATCGGGATTGACATAACCGCATCGGGCTCCCCCCTCGATTGCCATGTTGCAGAGGGTCATCCGCTCTTCCATCGACAACGCCTCGATGGCAGAGCCGGCGAACTCGTAGGCATAGCCAACGCCGCCCTTCACACCAAGGTGGCGAATCACATGCAGGATCAGATCCTTCGCCGACACGCCTTCTGGCAGAAGGCCATTCACCTGAATCCGGCGCACCTTGAGCTTGTTCATGGCCAGGCTCTGACTGGCCAACACATCGCGCACCTGACTCGTGCCGATCCCAAAGGCGATCGCCCCGAAGGCGCCATGGGTAGAGGTGTGGGAATCACCGCAAGCCACCGTCATGCCCGGCTGGGTCAGGCCCAGCTCCGGGGCAATCACATGAACGATGCCCTGCCGGCCACTGCCGATGTTGTTCAGAGGGATGCCGTGCTCCTGGCAGTTCCGCTCCAAGGTGCTGAGCATCTCCTCCGCCAACGGGTCAGCGAACGGCCGCTGCTGAGAGGTCGTCGGCACGATGTGGTCCACCGTGGCCACTGTGCGCTCAGGACAACGCACCGTCAGGCCCTTGTCCTTCAAAGCCGAGAAGGCCTGAGGACTGGTGACCTCATGGATCAGATGCAGACCAACAAACAGTTGGGTGGAACCGCCGGGGAGCTCCGCCACCCGATGCAGATCCCACACCTTGTCGTAGAGGGTGCCGGAACTCAACAGCTCAGCCGCAAGAACCGTCGACCCTAAACCTGAGCGAGCAAGCGAAGACGCAGACGGTCCAAGCCACGGATCACGCTCATCCTCTGAATGGCTTCCCGACCCCGCCGCTCACCGAAATGCTGCACCCAGGCCTCACAGCCATCGGGACCAGCCAAGGCCAGATGCACCAAGCCCACGGGCTTCTCAGCACTGCCACCGCCAGGGCCGGCGATACCGCTTACAGCGATCGCCCAGTCGCAATTCAGGCGCTCCCGTGCTGCCCGAGCCATCGCCTCGACCACAGGCTGGGAAACAGCACCATGGGCAGTGAGCAGATCCGGCGAAACCCCCAGCAAAGCCTGTTTCACCGCATTGCTGTAAGCGACGACGCCACCCTGGAAAACCGACGAGGAGCCTGGAACAGCCGTCAGGGCGGCCGCCAACCCACCACCGGTGCAGGACTCCGCCACCGCCATCGTCTGATGCCGTTGCTTGAGCAGGTCGATCACCACTGACGCCAGGCTGTCCGCATCGACGCCATAGCAGTGGTTTCCCGTGCGACGGCGCAGCTCAGCTTCCACCGGCACCAACAGCTCAGCGGCGGCATCGGCAGTGGGTGCACAGGCCGTGAGCCGCAATTTCACATCTCCAAGGGAGGCATAGGGAGCCACCGTTGGGTTGGTGGACTCCAACAAATCGGCAACACGCTCAGCCAGATCGGATTCGCCAATGCCACTGAAGCGGAGCTGGCGGCTCACAAGCACACCGGACGTCCCAGCATTGGCTTGAAGCCAGGGGGCGGCCGTTTCCGTCCACATCGCCCGCATTTCAGAAGGCACCCCAGGGAAGGTGAGGATCGTGAAATCAGGCCGGGGCGACCAGATCATTCCCGGTGCCGACCCCTTTGGATTGGGAAGCACCTCAGCTCCACAGGGCAGAAAAGCCTGGCTGCGGTTGCTGGGAGCAACCGGCCGGCCACCCGCCGCTAACTTCCGCTGGATCTCCAGCCAGAGTTCGGGCCGCTCCTCGAGAGGAGTGTCGAAAGCAGCGGCCAGGGCCTCTGTGGTGAGGTCATCGGGGGTCGGTCCCAAACCTCCAGTCGTCACCAGGAACCTGCAGCGCTGCGACGCCTCACGCACAGCGGAGATCAAGCGATCTTTGTTGTCACCGACAACGGTTTGGCGGTAATGCGGCAGCCCCAGGCCCGCCAACTGTTCGGCAATCCATCGGGCATTGCCGTTGAGGATGTCACCCAACAACAGCTCTGTGCCCACGCACAGGATTTCAACCCCTGGTTCAGCCACGCGGTTCGCCAAGTGCAGCGGGGTCAACGGAGCTTGAACGGGGGTTGGTGTTCATCAGAGCTCGCTCATGTTGCAGCTGGCGACGGCTGATCACCACCGTTGCCACAAGGATGGCCGTGGCCAAAGCCAGCCAGAGGAAGCGCATCTCAGCATTGGCCACCACCAAGGCCAAAGCAGCAAGCCACTGGGTGAAGACGTAGATCAACAGCACCGTGCGCCGGTGACTGAAGCCAGCGCGGAGCAGGCGGTGATGAAGGTGACGGCGGTCGGGATAGAAGGGGGAACGTCCTTCGCGCAGACGGCCCATGATCACAGCCGACATGTCGGCCAGAGGCAGCGAAAGAATCAACAACGGAAGCAGCAGACTCACCGTCGTGAGTCCCTTGGCGGGTCCCACGATGCTCACGGCAGCGAGGGTGAAGCCGAGGAAGTAAGAGCCCCCATCACCCATGAAGATGCGGGCGGGGTTGAAGTTGTGGCGCAGGAAGCCGAGGCAACAGCCCGCCAGGGCTGCGGCAAGGAATCCGGCGGCCGCCTGATGCAGCGAAAAGCTGACGGAAACCAGCCCGACAGCGGCAATGCCAGCCACGCCCGCAGCAAGGCCATCAAGGCCATCCAGCCAGTTGATGGCGTTGGTGATTCCCACAAGCCAAACAACAGTGGCAAGCAGGCTGAGGGTGTCCGGCAGAGCAATCGGACCGGCTGAAGCGGTGAACCAGGGAAGATCGATTGCTCCAATCCGAACGCCCTGGCTCCAAACCGCACAAGCCACTGCAACCTGTCCAGCGAGCCGCGGCCAAGGGGAGAGAGCGAAGAGGTCGTCCGCCAGGCCAATCAGAAAAAAGCAGAGCGAACCGGCCAGAGTGCTCCAAATCAGCTGATCCTTGGCCGGCGCCAGCAGGCCGAAGCCCCCCATCGACCACACCGCCGCCAAAGCCGTACCAAAGCCCAGCACCATGGCAATACCCCCCAGCCTCACCATGGGGGTGACATGCTGCTTGCGCTCATCGGGCAGATCGGTCCACCCAAAGCGAAGCCCCAGCCTGCGAACTTGGGGAACCAGCACCGTGGTGGTCACCGCAGCCAGAAGAAAGCTGACCGAGGCGACCGCGATAGGGCTGGCCAAGAGATTCACGCAGGCTCCAGGAAAGAGACGATCCCCCGGTCAGAAGGAGTCACTTCAATCCTAAAGAGCCTGCAACCCATCCACCAGACATCGGCCAGACCCTTGTAGAGCCTGGGCCAGGCCTCACACAAGAACAGGCTGCTTGCTGTCGGCGTAGAGGGGGAAGCGCTCACAGAGGGCACCCACCCGGTCGAGGCAACGCTGACGAATCGCATCATCCTCAGGATTGAGAAGACGGTCGGCAATCACATCGGCGACCTCCCGGAAAGCCTGCGCATCGAAACCACGGGTGGTGAGCGCAGCTGTTCCCAATCGCAGGCCACTGGTGACGAAGGGCGATTCAGGGTCGAAGGGAACGGTGTTCTTGTTGGCCGTGATGTGCACATCACTCACCAACAGATCAGCCACTTTTCCAGTCATCCCGATGCCACGCAAATCCAGCAGCACCACATGGTTGTCGGTGCCGCCGCTGACGACATCGATGCCGCGGGCGATCAGCTGTTCAGCGAGGGCTGCCGCGTTGGCAACCACCTGCTGGCTGTAGGCCTTGAACGAAGGCTGCAGTGCTTCCCCGAAGGCCACAGCCTTGGCAGCGATCACGTGCTCCAGAGGGCCGCCCTGGCTGCCAGGGAACACGGCCTTATCGAACTTTTTGGCGAACTCGGCATCGCGGCAGAGGATCAGGCCGCCGCGGGGGCCGCGCAGGGTCTTGTGGGTGGTGGTGGTCACCACATCGCAGTGGGGGACAGGGCTGGGATGCACTCCAGCGGCCACGAGGCCGGCGATGTGGGCCATGTCGGCCAGCAGATAGGCACCCACTTCATCAGCGATGGCGCGGAAAGCGGCGAAGTCGATGGTGCGTGGATACGCGGAGTAGCCACAAACAATCAGCTTCGGCTTGTGCTCCAAAGCCAGCTGGCGGATCGCCTCCATATCAAGGCGTTGGGTCTCCTTGTCGACGCCGTACTGGACGACGTTGAACCACTTGCCGCTGACGTTGACCGGGGAACCATGGGTGAGGTGGCCGCCATGGGACAGATCCAACCCCATGATCGTGTCGCCGGGCTGCAGCAGGGCCAGGAAGACGGCGAAGTTGGCCTGGGCCCCACTGTGGGGCTGAACATTGGCCCAGGCGGCACCAAACAACTGCTTGGCCCGCTCGATGGCCAGCTCTTCAATGGCATCAACGTGTTCACAACCGCCGTAGTACCGCTTGCTGGGCAGACCCTCGGCGTACTTGTTGGTGAGAACGGAACCCTGGGCCTGCATCACCGCACGGGACGCAAAATTCTCGGATGCGATCAGCTCGAGGTGGGTTTCCTGACGCTGCCGTTCCTGGTTGACGAACGCAGCGATATCGGGATCCGACTGAGCCAGATCAGCGTCGATGGCGCGTCCAGAGGCCTGGCCCATGAAATGTCAGTAAAGCTTTGACCAATCGTAAGAAACCGCAGCGATCAGCCCGACCAATCAACCAAAAAAAAAAACTGCCCATCGGGGGCAGTTGAAACGCGCCTGGAGAGATTCGAACTCCCGACCCTCTGATCCGTAGTCAGATGCTCTAATCCGCTGAGCTACAAGCGCTTGCACCAAACCATCAGACCCCATCGAGGGTCCGCTCGTCAACCGGGTGCGGGGCGCGTCAGGATTCAGGTGTTTCTGAGCCCGAGCAATGCCGATCCGCTGGTATGGCCCCGCTGACCCTGAGGATCCGACCTACCGGCATTTCGAGCGCATCGTGAACCTGTGCCTGCACGGCGGCGTGTTCGCCGCGGTGAACAGCGGCGGCTGGTTTCTGCAGGAGATGCGCCACCCCTTCCCTGGCGGAAGCCTGACCTGGATCACCAGCCTCTGGGCAACCCTGTGGCTGGGCCAGTTGATTTGGGTAATTCTTCAGCGACCCAAGCCTGAGGAATAAAGCCAGCATGGAGGCAATCCACACCGCGATCCTTTTGGGCTGATGTCCCTCTCCGCCAGCGACCTGCAAGACCTTCAGAGTGCTTTGGCTGACCGCCTCTACGTTCAGATCAGCGGTTGGCATCTGTACCTCGGCGATGCCGACCTGGCCTCAGCCCTGGCGATCGAATGCAGTGCCCGCGTCAATCAAGGTGCTGAGGTGGCAGCCCGGCAGGCCCTCGACGCCGTCAAGGTGCCTCTGGCGGGTGGGGCGAGTCAACTTCCCCTCTCCAAGCTGATCCCCCCAGCCCAGCTGAGGGATCTTGAGGAGATCCTCGAGCCGTACTGCGGATAAGGTTGCACTCCATCCGCCGCGGTTGGTGTGCTGATCATTGAAGTCACCAACTCAAGAGAATTGGTGCGCCAACGCATTGGCCGACTGGGTGAACGGCTGATCGGCCGGGTGGTGGATGCGGAGGCTCAAGTTGAGAAAGCCCTGATTCAGGAACTGGAAACCGCGTTTAAAGAGTTCGGCATCGAGGCCCGGATTGTGTCTGTTCAGGGTCCTCAACTCGTGGGTCGCGAACAGCTGGAGTTGCCCATCCAGGTGCGTGAAGAACTCGATGTTCGTCTCAGCGAGCCCTGAATCGGCCCGTCACCAACTGCGTGATCTCACGCACCTCCGGCACCTGAAGTTGTGCACCGATTAAGGCAAACAACGCCAAACCCAGCAGGCCAGGCGCACCCACCTGAAACAGCAGGCCCAGCAAACCTCCGGGCCAGGGCACAACGGTCACGATGATCCCGGCGCCCACCGCTGCCAGCACGCCGGCGATGGCCAGCCTCAGCAGGTCCATCCCCCAACGCCGCAGCGGCAGTCCTGAAATGCGTTGCTGCAGACCCAGCATCAGGGCGAGGCAGGTGAGCAGGTTGATGGCAACCGTGGCAAGCACCAGCCCGGGTGCACCGAAATTGAACGGCGACTGATTCCCCCAAGGGGTAGGACCACCCACCAGAAGCCAATCAAAAACCACGTTGAGACCAATCCCCGCCAGCGAGAGCCGAAAAGGTGTCGTTCCATCCCCAAGGGCATAAAAGACACGCACCAGCACATCCCGGCCGAGGTAGGCCGGCATGCCCAGGCCGTAGGCCATCAGCAAACCCGTCACCAACTGGGCGGCTGACGCATCGAAGGCACCGCGCTCGTACACCAGGGCGACGATGGGGCCACCCAAGGCGATGAAAAGACCCCCCAGGGGAATCATCGATGCCGCAGACAGCATCAACCCCTGGCGGATCCGATCGATCAGCTGCGCACGATCTTCCGGCGCCGTGAGCCTGGCGAAGGTGGGCAGCAGGGGCACCAGCAGTGCATTCGAGATCAAACCCAGGGGCGTTTGCACCAACAAATTGGCGTAGCCCAGACCCGCCGCCGCGCCGAGAATTCCGGAGGCGAAGAACAGATCCGTGAACACATTGATCTGCAGCATCCCGGACGACAGCGTCGCCGGCCCCATCACACGCCACACCTCGCGCACCCCCGGGTGCCGCCAGTCCCAGACCAGTTGGAAACGAGCCAACCCCTGCCGGATCAACGCCGGCAGCTGGATCAGCCACTGCAGCAAAGCCCCCACCAACGTGGCCAAGGCCAGCACCACACCCCCGGCCATGGCGGCGGACGGCAAGGCGATGTCAGCCCCGAGCTGCCACCAGAGCAATCCAACCCCGATGATCAGGGCGCCGCTGGACATCAGCGGAGAAATCGCCGGAATCCAGAATTCATCGGCGGCGTTGAGGGATCCAAAACCCAACCCGATCAGTCCGGCCAGCAGCGCCATCGGCGCCATCACCTGCAGCTGCACCCGTGCGATGGCGTGAAGCTCGGGGGCAAGACCAGGGCCCACAAGGGTGATCAGAGGATCCGCCGCCAGCACCAGAACGATGGTGACCATCAGCAACAGAGCACTGACGCTGGTGTTGAGAGCCGCAAGGATATGGGCTCCTTCGGCCCGTGGGCGCCGGCTCAGCACGCTCACCATGGCGCTGTGGAAGGGGCCATTGATCCCTCCCAGCAGGATCAGCAGAAATCCAGGCAGCACATAGGCGTAGTTGTAAGCGTCATAGGCCGCGCCCACCCCGAAGGCCGCTGCGATCACCAGCTGCCGAATCAGGCCACCCACCTTGCTCAACAGGGTGCCGAGGGTCACCACCAGTGCGATCCCCTTCAGTGAACGCGCCATTCGGCCCCCAGCATTGGGCGCATTGTGGAGGCACCACACGAGACCATGGGCCAATCTCGGCTGCTGCCATGACTGGCCTTCCCTCTCCGGGCGATGCCCTGCTGCGCTTTGAACCTCTAACCGAGGGCGTGCTGCTGAAGCGCTACAAACGCTTCCTGGCCGATGTGGAGCTGAGCAGCGGCGAGACCGTCACCGCCCACTGCGCTAACACCGGCCCGATGACGGGAGTCTTGATCCCTGGCCAACGGGTGCGTCTGCGCTTTGCACCCTCCCCCAAACGCAAGCTGGCCTGGACCTGGGAGCAAGCCGAAGTGCCAGGTGCCGATGGCCAACCTTGCTGGGTGGGCATCAACACGGCCCTGCCCAACCGCCTGGTTCGCGCCACAGTCGAAGCTGGGTGCCTGGAGGCTCAACTGGGCGCCATTGCAGGGATCCGCGCTGAGGTGGCCTATGGGACCAACAAGCGCAGCCGGATCGACCTCCTGCTGACGCCGGCCGAGCAGAACCCCGATCAACGACCGATCTACCTGGAGGTGAAGAACACCACCTGGACCGACGGCAGCACGGCCCTGTTCCCCGACACGGTGACTGAACGGGGGCAAAAGCATCTGATTGAGCTGATGGGGGTGCTTCCGGATGCGCGGGCAGTGCTGGTGCCCTGCCTCAGCCGGCCGGACGTGACTGCCTTTGCTCCCGGCGACAGCGCCGATCCGCGCTACGGGGAACTGTTTCGCCAGGCCACCATCAGTGGCGTGGAGGTTCTGCCTTGTTGTTTCAGCTTCAGCGCCGATGCGGTGCACTGGCAGGGGACTCGCCTAGTCGACCTAGGTTGATTTTGGTAGCAGATCGCACATAGAAAGACAAGGTTGACGTGCAGCGTGGGGTGGTTCGCCTAGTTACAACTAGGCGTGTCACGCAGCTCTGCACCCTCGTTCATGACAACTGCATTCCACGCGCCACCGCAAAGGCGGCGCAAAACACTGCAGGAGGCAAGCCTCCTGGAAGGCCCGATGCTGCTCCTGAAGGGCATCCGTGGCTTCAGCTCCAACCGCGCCATGACCTGGCTCGCCTGCGCGCCCCTGGCGCTCATGGGCCTTGGCATCTTCACGCTGTCGGCCAAGGCCGAAGAGCTGCCTGAGCTCTCCGCTGCTTTCCTGGCCAACAACCTCTGGCTTCTGGTCGCCACCATCCTGGTGATCTTCATGAATGCCGGCTTCGCCATGGTCGAAGCAGGCATGTGCCGGCAAAAGAATGCCGTCAATATCCTCGCCAAGAACCTGTTTGTGTTTGCCCTCGCGGTGACCGCCTACTGGTTCATGGGCTACTCCTTGATGTACGGCGACTCCGTCATCGACGGCTGGCTGTATTTCGGGGGCCTCTTCTTCGACCCGACCGTCACCGCTGAGACCATCAGCGATGCAGGCCTGGTTCCCACCGTTGATTTCCTGTTCCAGGCGGCCTTCGCCGGAACCGCTGCCACGATCGTTTCCGGTCTTGTGGCTGAGCGGATCAAGTTCGGCGAATTCGTGATCTTCGCCCTGGTCCTCACCGCCTTCATCTATCCAGTTGCTGGCAGCTGGGAATGGAATGGTGGCTGGCTCAACAGTGTTGGCAGCGTCGAATTCATCGACTTTGCTGGTTCCTCGATCGTGCACTCCGTCGGAGCTTGGGCCGGCCTGGTCGGCGCCATGCTGCTTGGACCTCGCATCGGCAAATACGTCGATGGCAAGGTTCAGGCGATCCCTGGCCACAACATGTCTATCGCCACCCTTGGCGCTCTGATCCTCTGGATCGGCTGGTACGGCTTCAACCCCGGTTCCCAGCTGGCCATGGACCAGTGGGTTCCCTACGTGGCCGTCACCACCACCCTCGGTGCAGCCGGTGGTGCCATCGGCGCCACGGTGATCTCCACGATCACCTCCAAGAAGCCTGACCTCACCATGATCATCAACGGCATCCTGGCCGGCCTGGTGAGCGTGACTGCCGGTTGCGGCAACCTCACCCTGACGGGTTCCTGGGTGGCTGGTGTAGTGGGCGGCATCATCGTCGTCTTCTCCGTCGCCGCTCTCGATGCCGCAGGCATTGATGACCCCGTCGGCGCCTTCTCCGTGCACGGTGTGTGCGGCGTATGGGGCACGATCGTGATCGGTCTCTGGGGCTACGACGTCCAGGGCGACGGCTCTGGCCTCGGCCTGCTGGTCGGCGGCGGCGTTGAGCAGCTCGGCATCCAGGCTCTGGGTGCTGCTGCCTATGCCATCTGGACCGTGGTCACCTGCTTCATCGCCTGGCAGATCATCGGCTCCCTCTTCGGCGGCATCCGCGTCACCGAACAGGAAGAGTCCGAAGGTCTGGACATCGGCGAACACGGCATGGAGGCCTACGCCGGTTTCTCCACCACCAACAACTGATTCCGCTTCGGATCAGTTGTTGTTCTCAAGCCCGGCCGACTGGCCGGGCTTTTTTACTGCCTGAAGCAGCGCTTCAGGCCACATAGAGTTGCTCCACTCCAGCGCCCTCCATGGACACCCACGCCTTCAAGCGCTCCCTCCACCATTCCGAGCGTTACAACCGGCGAGGCTTCGGGCGCGCTGAGGAAGTGGCCGAAAGCCTTGAGCAGGCTTACCAGAGCGGCCTGATCGGCACGATCCGGGACAACGGCTACCGACTGGAACACGGCCGGCTCAACGTCCGATTGGCGGAAGCCTTCGGCTTCTGCTGGGGTGTTGAACGGGCCGTAGCGATGGCCTACGAGACCCGCAAGCACTACCCCAGCGAGCGTCTCTGGATCACGAACGAGATCATCCACAACCCCTCCGTGAACGATCACCTCAGGGAGATGGATGTGCAGTTCATTCCTGTCGAACAGGGAGTGAAGGACTTCTCAGGCGTCACCTCCGGTGATGTGGTGATCCTGCCTGCCTTTGGTGCCACCGTTCAGGAAATGCAGCTGCTGAATGAACGGGGCTGCCACATCGTTGACACGACCTGTCCCTGGGTCTCCAAGGTGTGGAACACCGTTGAGAAACACAAAAAGCACACCTTCACCTCGATCATTCACGGCAAGGTGAAGCACGAGGAAACACTGGCCACAAGCTCATTTGCTGGCACCTATCTGGTGGTGCTCGACCTGGAGGAAGCCCAGTACGTCGCCGATTACATCCTCGGCAACGGTGACCGTGAAGACTTCATCAAACTCTTTGCCAAAGCCTGCTCTCCAGGGTTCGATCCCGATCGGGACCTCGAACGGCTGGGGGTGGCCAACCAGACCACGATGCTGAAGAGCGAGACCGAGGAGATCGGACGCTTGTTCGAACGCACCATGCTGAACAAATACGGCCCGACCCAGCTGAACGACCATTTCCTGGCCTTCAACACCATCTGCGACGCCACCCAGGAACGTCAGGACGCCATGTTCTCCCTTGTGGATGAACCCCTGGACCTAATGGTGGTGATCGGTGGTTTCAACTCCTCCAACACCACCCACCTGCAGGAGATTGCTGTCAGCCGCGGCATTCGCTCGTTCCACATCGACACGCCCGAGCGCATCGACGTCGGGAGCAATTCGATCGAGCACAAACCACTGGCAGCCGACCTCAGTCGTGAGGGCGATTTCCTGCCTGAGGGCCCCGTTCGGGTGGGCATCACCTCCGGTGCCTCAACCCCGGATCGGGCGGTGGAAGAGGTGATCGAAAAACTGATGCAATTGAGCGAAAACTGAAGCGCAGAGAGCTTTACATTGGTTCATCTTTAATCGCCCTCCGCAGGCAGCTCCCCATCCGTGACGGTCTTGTCGCCCACTGAAACCGACAATCAGCTGCACGGTGGCGACCCGCAGGTGCGCTGCTACAGCAGCCACTTCGAGGATTCGATGCAGATGCTGGCGCCCCAAGCGGTGGTAGCTCGATACCTGGATGACCATCAGAGCTGGTTTGAAAGTTGCGCCAGCCCCATGCAGGTCGAGGCGATCGATCAGCAGTCCTACAGCCTCACCCTGGGGAAGTTCGGCAACTTCGGTTTCGAAGTGGAGCCCACAATTGCTCTGCGACTGCTGCCACAGCAGGAAGGGATCTACCGGATCGAAACGGTTCGAACCGTGCCGCAATCCCTTGCCCTGCGCCATCACTACGACGTCGATTTCCG
Organism: Synechococcus sp. A15-62; assembly: GCF_014280075.1. Lineage (NCBI taxonomy): Bacteria > Bacillati > Cyanobacteriota > Cyanophyceae > Synechococcales > Synechococcaceae > Synechococcus > Synechococcus sp. A15-62. Next base: position 258,976 of record NZ_CP047950.1, on the reverse strand, counting down.
TGCGGGGATGCACCTGGTCCCCGAACAGGAGCACACCTCGGTGCAATGGGACCTGGATCTCAAGGTCTGGATCCGTCTGCCCAAGGTGATCACCATGCTTCCGGATCAGTTGGTCCAGAGCAGTGGTGATCACCTGCTCAAGCAGATTGTGCGCCAGATTTCACGCCGGCTGACATGGAAGGTGCAGGAAGACTTTCATGCGGCCCATGGCCTGAGCTGCCCGCCCCGTCAGCGAGCAGCCTTCTGAAGGATCTTCAGCGGTTAGCCCAGATCTTGTTGACGATCTCCATGCCGCTGACGGCCTGCCAGAGGAACAGCGTGAGCATGCCCATGTTCAAGCCCACATGAGCCTTGCGCGCAATCAGATTGCCCCGCTGCATCAGGGGTGAGAGCGACGCGGCGACGGCGATCATCCCAGTCATGGCCAGACCCACCAGCAGGTGCGGACCGACAAACAACTTGCCGTTGTTCAGATAGGTGACCGCCATGCCACCCAGCGTGCCGAGGGTCATCACGGCCAGCAGGATGCTGCCCCAGAGGTAATGGCGCTGGGCGAACTTTTTCGGCACCAGTTCTTTGCGCTGTTCGGGGGTGCCGGTGCGGGTTTTCTTGGCCTTGATCCCCAGGTAAAGCGCCCAACCACCAACGGCGAGCAGGCCCCACTCCGCTAGGGGGTGAGCGAAATTGAGGCTGAAGGGGAGGGTGGCGAGCATTGAAGGGGACTCTTCAGTGACGCGAGGCTAGGGGGCCGGCGGCCCCCAACAGCGTCAGTGCAGAAAATGACGGCGCCCCGTGAGCTGCATCGCCAGGCCGAGCTCATCGCAAGCTTTGATCGAATCTCCATCGCGCATGCTCCCGCCGGGATGAATCACGGCGGTGATGCCGTGGCTGGCAGCCAGACGCACCGTGTCATCAAACGGGAAGAAGCCATCACTGGCCAGGACGGCTCCCTGCGCTTTCTCACCCGCAGCTTCCAGGGCAATCCGCGCGGAACCCACGCGATTCATCTGCCCGGCACCCACACCAAGGCTCTGCCCATCCTTGGCCACAACGATGGCGTTGGAGCGCACGTGACGCACCAAACGCCAGGCAAATTCCAAGTCCAGCTTTTCCTGGGGTGTGGGCGGCCGCTGGCTGGCCACAGTCCAGTCGACAGGCGTGATCGCCTGGTCATCAAGATCCTGAACCAGAAGACCACCAAGAATGCTCCGCACGTGATCGGGGCCAGCCGCATCAATGGCCTGCGGAGCCAGCTCCAACAAGCGCAGATTGGCTTTGGCCGCCAGCACCTCCCGCGCCTCTGACGTGAAGCCCGGTGCCACAACGCATTCCAGGAACAGGCTGGTGAGCTCACGGGCCGCCGTGGCTTCCACCACACCGTTCATGGCAATGATGCCGCCGAAGGCACTCACCCGATCAGCATCCAGGGCCCGCGTCAGTGCTGCAGGCATCGAAGCGCCGACGGCCACACCACAGGGATTGGTGTGCTTGACGACCACGGCGGCAGGCTGCGACGCCGGAGCGGAGCCGTCGGTCCCGTAGCCGAACTCCCGCACCGTGGCGAGGGCAGCCTCGAGATCCAGAAGGTTGTTGGTGCTCAGCTCCTTGCCCTGCAGCTGAATGGCCCCACCCCAACCCTGTTTGGGATGGCTGAACCAGCGCGCTTTCTGGTGGGGATTTTCGCCGTACCGGAGGGTCTGCCGCAGCGGCACCGCCTCCAACCAAGGGCTGCCTTCTGCGGCGGTTTGCTCGGCCATCCAGCGGCTGATGGCGGTGTCGTACGAGGCGGTGTGCTGGAACGCTTCAAGGGCCAGTTGCCGCCGCAGCTCCGAAGGCACGCTCCCGCCCGACTCCGCCATGGCGGTCAACAGACGGTCGTATTGGTCAGGGCTGGTAAGGACAGCCACATAGGCGTGATTCTTGGCGGCCGCCCGAACCATGGCAGGGCCACCGATGTCGATGTTCTCGATCGCCTGATCCCAGGTGACGTCAGCCCGCGCAATCGTTTCGCGGAAGGGATAGAGGTTGACCACCACCACATCGATGGGGGCGATGTTCTGCTGCTCAAGATCAGCCTGGTGAGACGCGTCACCCCGCTTGGCCAGAATCCCGCCATGCACCCTTGGATGGAGCGTTTTCACACGACCGCCAAGAATTTCTGGAGCCCCGGTGTGCTCCGACACACGGGTCACCGGAAGGCCGGCCTGCTCGAGCACCTTGGCCGTGCCCCCACTGGAGAGCAGCTGATAGCCATGGGTCCGATGCAGAGCCTCCGCCAGGGGCACCAGCCCGGACTTATCGGAAACACTCAGGAGAGCGACAGGAGCCATCGAAGGGTCGTGACTGGGTCGTGAGCCAACCTACGCAGCAGTGATGTTTATGCCCCATGGATGGCCAGCTGGTGCTGCTCCACGGCTGGGGAGCCAACAAAGAGGATCTCAAGCCCCTGGGTGATGGCCTGGCGCGCGGGTGCTCCAAAACCCTTGATGTGGTGTGTCTAGAGGCTCCTGAGCTCCATCCCGACCAACCGGGAGGACGCCAGTGGTATGGCCTGTTCCCAGCCCAGTGGGATGCCGTGCCCGCGGCCGTTGAGCGCCTCAAGGCCCAACTTCAGAGCCTGAGCAGATCAGGCCCTGGGCTTGAACGAACCGTGGTGTTCGGCTTTTCCCAGGGGGGAGCCATGGCTCTGGAGGGCGGCTGCGCCCTCCCCATCGCAGGAGTGATCAGCTGCAGCGGCTATCCACACCCCAACTGGGCTCCGCCCCAGCAACACCCCCCTGTGTTGCTGATGCATGGTTCAGACGATCCCGTGGTGCCGTTCCAGGCCATGCAATCGATCGCTGCTCAGTTGCAGCCCGATCAATGTCAGACGCTCCCATTCAAAAACGGCCACACCATCCCTGATGAGACGGTGCAGCCGATCCTGATGTTTATCGAGCGTGTTCTGGAGAACGCCTGATCAAACGAAGGCGTATTCGTACTCCTCCATTTCCTCCCAATCATCAGCGCCAAGCTCGAGCCCCTCAAACAGCTTGTCTTCACCGATGGAATCAACAATCGTGCGCAATGAGGGGAAGAGGAAGTGATTCTCTTCGGCGTATTGGGCGCTGAACAGACCCTTCTCACCCCAGAAGAAACGGTCGGTGGTGTGCTCGTTGCGGCGCACGTTCAGCAGAGCCGGAGGCACCATTGCCGCCTCAGCGATGTAGCGACGAGCGGCAGTCACGGGCTTGTACTCACCGGTTTCGAGGTGATGGGTTGGCACATGGGCCAAGACCCGCTGACCTGCCAGGCGACGACGGCTAATACGCTTGCGCTTCTTGGACATGGAAGGGCTCCGGTACGAAAGGAAGAACGGGGGTGGATCGTCAGAACAAACAGGTGCCGTCGGCGCGAAAACGCCAGACGCAAGGGAAGCGTCGAGGCAATTGCAGACACACCACAATCACCGGCAGGACACCAACACCCAAGCGGAAACCAGCGGAGGACACTGCAACCTCTGCTGTAGCTTTGGTCGCAAAGCGATTGCAACCTTTGTGAGAGCTGGCGGACGTCTGTTCACAGTGAACAGCGCCTCGGTCGATAAAAGGATCTTAAGACTTTTCCCAGATTTTTCAAGTCCCCCTGCCGCAGGCTTGCGCAAACACCTGAATTGATCGTCCGGATCTGATGCAGCTCACTGATCGATTCTTCGACTTCACCGATCAACAGCTGGCTGATCTCACTGCCAAGGAAGGCATTCAGCATCTGGGGCTGTACGTCAGTGCACCACCCAATCAGCAAGGCCCGCCCTTGCTGCTGATCCGGCAATGGTCGGCCAATGAACGGTCGCTTCCCCCGGCCGACGCAGACCCGAACCAGCGCCTGCCGCACGAGAGCCGGCGCTGGTATCCCCTGCAGGATGCCGGCTTGATCCTGGGGGCCCTGCGCGCGGACCTGGATCCGCAGCGGAGCTGGACGCTGACCCTGGACCAACGGATGCGGCGCAGTGCCGCCGCCATCAGCCACGCCCTGGGGCGTGACCTGGAATGCCTGCAACTTCGCCAGGAACTCAGCCAACAAAACGAGCAGCTGCGCACCCTCGTGCATCAGCTGCGCAATCCACTGGCTGCCCTGCGCACCTACGCCCAACTGCTGCTGCGGCGGCTCGAAGCCGACAGCTCCCACCGTCCACTCGTGGAGGGAATGCTCTCGGAACAACGCCAACTCGGCCAATACATCGACGTGCTCGATGGCCTCGGGCAACAACGTCTCCCCGAACAGGACCCCCTTGGCCCCACCCTGTTGCCCCCAGGGCCTGCCGAAGGTGAGGCCACCATGCAAACCCTGCTAATGCCTCTGCTGGAGCGGGCGGAAGCGACGGCAAGCCTGCAGGGCCGACCCTGGCGGGGACCAGACCTGTGGCCCCAGTGGATTGATCAACCGTCCCAGGACGGAACGATTGCGGAGATCGTCGCCAACCTCCTTGAGAACGCCTTCCGTTACAGCCCAGCGGGCTGCAGCGTGGGGCTGTGCCTGTTGCCCAATGGGCTCTGCGTCTGGGACAACGGGCCGCCGATCCCCCTGGAGGAGCGCGACCTGATTTTCGAGCGGGGAGCACGGGGGTCCACCGGACAGGACCGGGCGGGCACCGGCCTTGGGCTCGCCCTTGCACGCTCCCTGGCGGAGCAGCAGGGCCGCAAGCTCACGCTCTGCGTGGAGCCTTCCACAATCGCTCCAGATCTGCCCGCTCAGGGCAATGCATTCGTCCTCAGCTGGCCGGCAGGAGCAAGGCCAGACCCAACAACGTGATCATCTCGGTGAGCACAAGAGCTGCTCCATAGCTGTCACCGGTGTGCCCCCCCAATCGTCGCCCAAGGCTCTGGGCGACCAGGATGGCCACCACGCCCCCCAGGAGAAGGGGCATGGCCCCCACCCAACCGGCCAATAGAACCACCACCAGAAGTGAGGGCAGGGCATCCCAGAGCGGCCTGCCGTGCTCGCGATGAAACGCTGCGGTTCCATCAGCGCGGAGGTAGTCGAAACGTGCCATGGCCCAGAGCGGCGCCACCCGGGCCCAGAACGCCGCCAGGCAGAGCCCGAGCGGCGCCTGCCCCCCCAGCTGGATCAATGCCGCAACCTGTAGCAGCAGCACCATCACGAGAGCCAGCACACCACTGGCGCCCACCCGGCTGTCCTCCATCGCCTCGAGCCGCCGCTCCGCTGGCGCCCCGAGGCCATCCGCCGTGTCGATCAGGCCGTCGTGGTGCAAGCCACCACTGAGCTGGATGCCGAGAGCCACCACGCAAAGGGCACAGGCCGCCGGAGGCCAGGAGAGCCTGGACAGACCAATCCAGAGCAGCCCCTGCAACGCACCGATCAGCAGCCCCATCCAGGGGGCGAAGCGGGCAATACGCTGAAACGAGGGCTGCGGCCAGGGCCATGCCGGCAGCACCGTGTAGAAGATCCAGGCTCCCGCCAGATCGGAAAGCCAGGGCGGAACGATCCTGGGAATGGCGCGAGGGATGCAGTCGGCCCTCACCGTAGGGTCAATGCAGGGGCGGATCAGTCGTGTTCGGCTTCGAGATCAACGCGCATTGCGCCAACACATCAGCACGGTGCGGCACCTTTGAGACCCCGCATGGGCCGGTGCACACACCACGCTTCATGCCGGTGGGAACCCTGGCCACCGTCAAGGGCATCAGCACGGAGCAGCTGGGGCGCACTGGAGCCCAGATGGTCCTCTCGAACACCTACCACCTGCACTTGCAACCGGGGGAGGAGATCGTGGCGGCGGCCGGTGGCCTGCACCGGTTTATGGGCTGGAACGGCCCGATGCTCACCGACTCCGGCGGCTTTCAGGTGTTCAGCCTGGGAGACCTGAACAAGATCGATGACCGTGGGGTGGTGTTCCGAAACCCCCGCGATGGACGCACCATCGACATGACCCCGGAACATGCCACCCAAATCCAGATCGCCCTCGGGGCGGATGTGGCCATGGCCTTCGACCAGTGCCCGCCCTATCCGGCGACGGAGAACGACGTCATCGATGCCTGTCGCCGCACGCATGCCTGGCTCGAGCGCTGCGTCACAGCCCACACCCGCGAGGATCAGGCGCTGTTCGGCATCGTTCAGGGCGGCTGTTTCCCCCATCTGCGGCGGGAGAGTGCCATGGCCGTCGCCTCCTTTGATCTTCCGGGCATTGCCGTCGGTGGCGTCAGCGTTGGTGAGCCCGCTGAGGAGATGCATCGCATCGTGCGGGACGTCACGCCCCTGCTTCCTTCACACAAACCGCGCTACCTGATGGGTATCGGCACCCTGCGCGAGATGGCCATCGCCGTGGCCAACGGGATCGACCTGTTCGACTGCGTCTTGCCCACCCGACTCGGCCGTCATGGCACCGCCCTGGTGGGCGGTGAACGTTGGAACCTGCGCAATGCACGCTTCCGCCACGACCACACTCCCCTGGATCCGAGCTGCTCCTGCGTGGCCTGCACCGGTCACACCCGGGCCTACCTGCATCACCTGATTCGCAGCGAGGAGCTTCTGGGCCTCACCTTGTTGAGCATTCACAACATCACCCATCTGGTGCGTTTCACCTCGGCCATGGCACAAGCGATTCGCGACGGCTGTTTTTCAGAGGATTTCGCTCCCTGGGAGCCGGACTCGCCAGCCCATCACACGTGGTAGCGTCCAGCCCAACGCCTTTTTGATGCAAGGGATGGCCGCCTTCACCCTCGACCTGCTGGCACAGCTGCCCGAGGCCTATCAGGCCTTCTCTCCGCTGATCGACATTCTCCCGTTGATCCCAGTCTTCTTCCTGCTCCTGGCCTTCGTTTGGCAGGCCTCTGTGGGCTTCCGCTGAAGCCTCAGCCCAACCGGATCACCTTCCAAGCAAACGCTGGCAGCGACAGCATGCGTCGCCAGCGTGAAGGCTCCTGAATGAGCCGATACAGCCACTCAAGCTGCATCCGGCACATCCAACCGGGGGCACGTTTTTTGGTGCCGGCCCAAACGTCAAAACTGCCGCCGACACCCATCCACAATCCATGCTGACCGGCCGCCATGCGTTCGGACCATGTTTCTTGGCGCGGCACCCCCAGGGCCACCAGAACGAGATCAGGGTTCAACGCCCTGAGCTGAGCTTCAACGCCCGGCCAGGCCTCGGGAGCTTGATAACCATCCACCGCGAGAGCAAGGTCCAGACCACGGATGCGTTGCGGCAACTCCGCACGCAGCGTTGCCATTACCTCAGGTGATGCACCCACCAACGCCACACGCCATTGGTGGGCGGCGGCGTACTCGAGCAAGGTCCAGGCCAGTTCGATGCCCGCTGTTTTGACAACCCGGATCTGCTGACGCCCCAAGGCCCAGACCACTCCCGCACCATCAGGGATCACCAGATCAGCCGTTGCGATCGCCTGCCCCAAGGCTGCATCGGCCCGGGCCGACATCGTCATCTCAGCGTTGAGAGTGACGATGCGTCCGCCGCCCCGGGCATGCAGACCGAGTGCAGCAGCACAGACATCACAGCAGGCATCCACTGGCACGCCGAGCACCTGGCAGCGGCGACGGTCATCGGGGGCGGTGCTGACAGAGTCCATGGCCATGGGGCTGCGTTGGAGAATTTAGGGGCGGTAATGGATGAGGGCATGGTTGTGACGACGACGGAAACCCTTCCGCAGCACCACGCCACCACCCTTCAGCGTCTGGATCAATCCATCCAACGGGTGGTTCTCGATCGGCAGGACCCGATCAGCGGCCTACTCCCCGCCAGCACCGCTCACACCATCCATGGCAACTACGGCGATGCCTGGGTGCGGGACTGCGTCTATTCGGTGCAGTGCGTTTGGGGACTGGCCCTGGCCCACCGCCGTCAGCAGGGGCAGAACAGCCTGCGCGCCTGGGAGCTGGAGCAGCGGGTAGTGGCCCTCATGCGCGGCCTGATGCGCTCGATGATGCGACAGGCCGAGAAGGTGGAGCGCTTCAAGCAGAGCCTCAACCCCCTCGACGCCCTTCACGCCAAATACGACAGTTGCACCGGCGAGCCGGTGGTTGCTGACGACGCCTGGGGGCATCTCCAACTCGATGCCACCTCCCTATTTCTGCTGCAGCTGGCGCAGTTGACCAAGGGCGACTGCGCGGTGGTGCAAAGCCGTGATGAAGTGGATTTCCTCCAAAACCTGGTGCACTACATCGCCAGGGCCTACCGGACTCCCGACTACGGGATCTGGGAACGGGGCGACAAAGGCAACCATGGTTTACCGGAGCGCAATGCCAGCTCCATCGGCATGGCCAAAGCCGCCCTGGAGGCCCTGGACGGGCTTGACCTCTACGGCCCCCATGGCGACGGCAGCTGCATCTTGCTGATTCCCCAAGGGGCCATCGTGCGCCTCCGTCGCGCCCTGCAAGGGCTCCTGCCGCGGGAATCCGCCAGCAAAGAAGCAGACAGTGCCTGCCTCTCAGTGATTGGTTACCCCGCCTGGGCCGTGGAAGATGCCGCCCTGGTGGAGCGCACCGGCCGGCGGATTCGACGGGAACTCGGCGGGGCCTATGGCTACAAACGCTTCCTCCGGGATGGTCACCAGACGGCGGTGGAAGACGTCAACCGCCTGCACTACGAACCAGAGGAGCTCGCCGCCTTTGAAGGAATCGAGTCGGAGTGGCCGTTATTTCTGGCCTTCGAACTGGTGACCGCATGCTGCGAAAGACGCTGGGAGGAGGCCCGGCGGCTGCACAGCCAGCTCAAGACCCTGGCCGTTGAACAGGACGGGGAACGTCTCTACCCCGAGCTTTATCAAGTGCCGGCCAGTGCCGTCGATCAGGAACGGCTCAATCCAGGCAGCCAAGAGCGGGTGGCCAACACCAACCTGCCGCTGATCTGGACCCAAAGCCTGGTGTGGCTCGGGGAAATGCTGCTGGACGATCTGATCCGCCCGGAGGACATTGACCCCTGTGGACGCAGGGAGCCGCAGTCGCTCGGTGCCGACTCTGTTCTTGTGGCGATGGCTGCGGAGACGGATGACGTGCGCCAGGCGCTGCTGGCTGCAGAGGTGCCGATCGATCCAACCTCAGTGATTTCGGTGCAGTCGTCCGACGAGCTGAAGCAACGGTTGAAAGCCGCCGGCACCAATCCGCGGCTTGAACTCACCGGGCGCCCCGGGCACCGGGTGGAAACCGAGGACACGGCTCGGGTCTACCGCCAGGACGGCACCATCAGTGTGTTCACCCCATCGGTGCTGGAAGACGTCAGCAGCTATCTGGCCGATGACCCGGAGGAGCTGGTGGAAACCGTTGTGGACGAGCTGCATCTGCTGCAACGGCACTGGCGCGGCATGGGATATCCCCTTCTGGTGATCCCCATTCGCGACGCAGCCCTCCTGCAGCACCGCGACGTCATCCTCAAACTGGCCCAGCAACTCGGCAGCGGCGTCATTGAAAGCATCCCCGTCCGCTTGGGCTGCCTCAGTGAACTGGTGGATCAGGCGCAGGAGGTGCAGCTGCCGCCGCTCCAACAGAAACCGGTTCCATGCTCCGAACCAGCCAAGCCGCTTCTGCGCGATGCCACCGATCTACGGGATCTGACCGCCGCAGAGGAGCAGGAGCTGGATGACACACCGATCGAACAATTGAGCCAGCGCCTCTGGAACAGTGCGCTGCTGCATGAACAGGCGGAAGTGCTCGAGTTGCTGCAACGGCGTCTTGGCCCCCAGGGGATTCAACGCAGCCCCGAGGGCCATCCGGTGGCCCTGCGCACCCTGCTTGAGGAGGTCTATCAACGAGGCTTGCGTTGTGAAGACTGGAATGTGGTGCGGCGCTGTGCTGGCGCCATGGGAATGGTGCATCCCCAACTTGAAGATGCCCTCACCGATCTTCTCGTGCGTCAGAAACAGGTGGTGGTGGGGCGCAACTACACCGGCGACTCCCGGCTGCGTCAGCCGATGGACAGTGCCGCCATCGCCGAGCGGATTGAAACCACCAGCGGAATCGACAGCCGTGAACGCATGCTCGAACAGGAACTCCTGCTCGCCCTCGACAGCGTGGCGCGGCGGGAGCCAGCGCTGCTGAAAGGGAGCCTCACCCTGCAGCTGGGGCAGCTGATGCTGCTGCTGACATCAGAGCTGGCCGTAGAGAAAACGCTCAGTCAGGACGAAGCCTTTGAAGCCCTCTGCAGCGAAGCACCCCATGCGATTCGCAAGCGCTTGCGCGCCGTGCTCGCCGATGTGGACCATGCCAGAGCAGCACTGCAACGCGGCGAACAGCTGCACGTGAGCGGCCGGGTGCAGTGGTCGGTACCTGACCCGTTGGAGGAAACACCGGGGGGTGGGGATTGGCTTCAACACCGCATCCGCCTGGGTTCCTTCCAGAAAGTTCCCCGCGATTTCTATGCCGGGATCTGGTCGCTGCTGCAGCACTGCCGCGGCCTGGTGATTGGCGACAAGCTGGAGCGGCGCAATCGCCTTAACAGCAGCCTCGTCCTCGAGAAGACGCCAGGGGAGCGCAACTTTGCCGCCCAGGTCGACCATTTGCTCAGTCGGATCAAGGCACCGGAATACCGACAACTCTGCAGCGAATGCCTGCTTTCGCTGATGGCCTTCGTCGAAGCCAATCCAGAGGTGCGCTTCGAGGATGACCTGGCCCTCGACGTGGTGATCGGTCATGCCGTGAGGGTCGGCTGGCAGCAGAGCCATCCCTCTCTTCGTCCAGAGAACTACCCGCAATACAAGGCCCAGGCCTGGGGGCAGTTTTATCGGTCCTCACCCGGTGACTGCCGCCGCTGGCAGGTCACGGCGTTGCGGGAACTGGCCGAACAGCAGGGGCTGGTGTAATCCCAGTGAAAGCCTTCAGATCGGTGCGCACAGGGGCGCTCCCGTATCCGGGTGTTCAACGGCCTGTTCGATCAGGTCTGCCAGCTTGAGAGCCCGCGAGGCCTGAAGACCATCCACCGCAGGGGTCTCCCGGCCGCGAACGCACTGCAGAAAGTGCTCGAGCTCGGCATAGAGCGGTTCGATCGAGGTGGTGCTCACCTCCTCGATGAAGCCATCATTCCGATACAGCAGCTCGCCGTGATCAGCGGAATACCACTCGTGGGCCCGGCGGTGGATGTGCAGTGTGTGGTTGAGGAAGTCCGTCTCCACCAGGCTCGAACGGCAGTGCGCACTGAGGCTGCGGATTTTTCGGTGGCTCATCTTGCTGGCCGTGAGGCTGGCCACAACACCGTTCTCGAAACCCAACGTGGCGTTGACGTAATCGATCGGGCCTTCGGCACTGCGACCACCGGCAGCGGCAAGCCGCACCACCGGTGCCTTTGCCAGCTCCAGCACGAGGTCGATGTCATGGATCATCAGATCCAGCACCACAGAAACATCATTAGCCCGATCGGAGTGGGGGCTGTGGCGACGCGCCTCAAGAACCACCACCTCCTCGTTGGCCACCACCTTGGTGAGCTCACGGAAGGCAGGGTTGAACCGCTCGATGTGGCCCACCTGCAGCAGACACCCAGCCGCTGAAGCGGCCTCGATCAGTGCAGTTGCCTCGTCCTGACTGGCCGCAATCGGCTTTTCGATCAGAACGTGCACGCCCGCACGCAGGCAGGCCAGACCGACGGGATGGTGCAGCAGCGTCGGAACCGCGATGCAGACGGCCTCCACCTCCGAAAGCATGGCGTTGTAGTCGGCGAACCAGCGGCAGCCGAATTGCTCGGTAGCGAGCTTGCCGCGCTCAGCATCCGGATCCGCGACTCCAACCAGATCGGCATCTCGCAGAAGACTGAGCACCCGAGCGTGATGCCAACCCATGTTGCCGATGCCGATCACCCCGACCTTGACTGGGACCATGGGGTCGGGAGACATCAGCACAGGCGGTCGATTGGGGGAAGACTATCGGCCTTCAGTCGGATTCTTCCTCTGAGCTGGGGAGAACAAGCCGGACCCGCTCGATCCGCGGGCCTGCCATGGCTGTGATCTCGAACTGAAGGCCATTGAAATGCAGCCCTTCCCCCGCGGATGGAATGTGCTGGAGCCGTTCCAGCAGGAAGCCCGCCAGGGTGTGATGGTCATCGGCCTCAGGCAGATCAAGATTGAGCTGTCGGTTGAGCTCGAAGATCTCCAGATCTCCGGCTACCAGCCAGGCACCGGGGTAGTCCTTGTCTTCGAGCAGATCCGGCTCATCGGTCTCGCCGGGATCATCATCACCAACGATTTCTCCGGTGAGATCAGCTGCAGTCACCAGACCCTCGGTGCCGCCGTGCTCATCCACCACCAGCAGCAGCGGCTGACCACTGCGGATCATTGGCAGCAGCTCCGCCAACGTGCAGGTCTCCAGGACAGGCACCGCAGGCTGGAGATAGGGCTCGAGCAGCGAATCGGCCTGGAGCTCACCCCGTGCGATCGGTTCGGCCATCTGACGCAGATCCAGCACGCCACGCACGTCATCCAGCGACTGGCCGATCACTGGGAAGCGGGCGTGACGGGTGTGATGCACCGCCTCCATCATTTCCGCGAAACGGACCGTGGCCGGCAGGGTGACCATCCCCGAGCGCGGCACCATCACCTCCCGCACCTGGGTGTCCCTCAGGGCGAAAACCCCTTCCAGGATGTTCTTCTCATCGGGGAACAGACCCGTCACCCGCCCGGATTCCACAAGGGTTTCCAGCTCACCAGCTGACAGGGCTGGCACCAGCACATCCCATTGGGGAGCCAGGCCGAGCAGGCGCATCAGCAGGCCCGCCAGCGCCTCAAGCAGGTTGAGCAGGGGAGCCAAGCAGCGCATCACCACCTCCAGCAGCGGCGCCAGGCGTAGCGCCGAGGATTCCGGACGGTTCAACACCCAGGCCTTGGGCAGCAAACCAGCCACCAGCGTGGCCAGCAGAACGATGCTGAGGAACAAGGCTGTATCGCGCCAAGCGACACCCACAGACCCGTCCGACCAGAGCCGCCCCCCCAGACCACGGCCGGCCCAACCAAGAGCCACCAGAGCGAGGGTTGCACCCAATTGGGACACCAGCAAAGCGCGCCGCAAGCGTCGCTGGAGACGCTGGATGGAACGGGCCCCGGCCTGCTGATCCTCCACCAGCACTTCAACGCGGCTGGGGCGAAGCCGCAGCAGGGCCACCTCTGCAGCCGCGAAGAAGGCCGGCAGAACGAGCAGAACAGCCAGCAGAAGAAGCCGCATTAACAGGGGGGAATGGGGGTCGCGAGGATCGAACTCGCCTTAGGCGAATTATGAGTTCGCTGCATTCACCAGATTGCTAGACCCCCTCGGGAAGATTGTTACCACAGGGGAGTCGCGTCGGGGAAGTGGTCCGCCATGGGCGCGTCCGGCATCGATTCGTTGACCTCGGTGGCCGCCAGGCTGCCGTTGAACCCGCTCGAGATGTCCAAAGTTCGCATCGGCAGCGGCTGGCTCTGCTCTTCCAGCAGAGCTCCCGTCGTGTTCTGAAGTGCCGACCCATCCCAGATCAGCGTCTGGTCGGGGAAGCCGAATCCCATGAACCGATTTCCCTCGATGCCGCCGACAGCGATCCCCAGAACATCGGTTAATTGATGCAAGGGATCCACGCCCCGGGCCATGGGTGAAGTCCAGGTGTAGAAGCGACGGTTGATCAGCTCACTGGTGGTCTCCGTGGGGTGGCACACCGTGACTTCGACGGGGGCGGAACCACTGCCGGGCGGAGGGGCCTCAACGCTGGTGGTGCAGACCAACGGACCCGCCAGCACCGATGGGCCGGCGAGCAGGAGCAGGCTCGAGCCAAGGAACGACCTCAGCAGCACTGGATGAAACAGCTCTACGCGCAAACTAAGGACATCTGCGAAGTGCGGCCAGTCCCATGCCTGAATCGTCGAGTGTCCCGACTGAGCGGGAGCAACTGCTGAACCGTCTGGCCACCCTGGCCTACCGACGCGGAGACTTCACCCTGGCTTCAGGCCGCAAGAGCGAGCACTACGTGAACTGCAAACCCGTGAGCCTGAGCGGTTCCGGCCTGGCGCTGATCAGCCGAGCGATGCTCACCCACGTGGAGGCCGATGCGCGGGCCGTGGCTGGTCTCACCCTCGGAGCAGACCCACTGGTGAGCGGTGTTGCCATGGCCGCCGCTGATCAAGATCGTGAGCTTGATGCGCTGATCGTGCGCAAGGAAGCCAAAGGCCACGGCACCGGGGCCTGGCTGGAGGGTCCGCTACCCGCCCACGGGGCCCTAATCACCGTTCTGGAAGACGTTGTGACCACAGGAGGTTCCTCCCTCAAGGCAGTGCGGCAGCTCCGCGACGCCGGTTACGAAGTGAACCGGGTTGTCACCATCGTCGACCGTGAGGAAGGCGGTGACGCCGCAATGGCGGCAGACAGTCTTGAACTGATCAGCCTTTACAAGCTGTCTGAAATCGCCGCCTTCGTGCCGGCATGAACAAGTTGTTTTGGGACGCCCAGGTGCCCTGGCTGCGCTTGAACGGCAGCGGAGCTCGCCAGTTTCTTCAGGGGCAGACCAGTGCTGACCTCAACGCACTCCAGACCGGCGATCTTCTTCAGACCTGCTGGCTGACCGCTACGGGACGCTTGCGGGCGGTGCTGGAACTTCGTTTCGATGCAGAGGGGGCCGATGTGATCGTTCTGGCGGGAGAGGCCTCTGCCGTTCACGCTGGATTTGATCAGGTGATCTTTCCAGCCGATCGGGTTCGCCTCCAACCACTGGCTCAGTTGCGCCGACTGCAGTGGCTGGAGCCCAACGCTGCCGCAATCTGGTGCGGTCCGGACGCGGAACTGCCGGAGCCCTGGGCATCAGGAGAAGCCGCCACCGCGACGGCTCTGGAGCAATGGCGGCTCCAGAGCGGATTCCCCCCGGGCCCCGGTGAACTCAATGGCGAGACCAATCCCCTGGAACTGGGTCTCGTCGCTCAGATCAGCACGGAAAAAGGCTGCTACCTCGGCCAGGAGACCATGGCCAAAGTCATCGGTCAGGCAGGAGTGAAACAACAGCTGCGCTGTTGGAGCAGCTCCAGTCCGCTGTCACCCGGCACCAAGCTCACGCTCGAGGGAGAGCGAGCCGGGGTGATCACCAGTGCTCTCGAATGCGACGGCACTTGGCTTGGGCTGGCCCTGGTGCGCCGCCAGTGCCTGGCCAGTCCAACGCTGGAAGGGGCCAACGGAGAACAGCTCCAGATCCGTCAACCCGTGGCGTTTCAGGATCCCGACGCCTGATCCTGTTCAAGCAACCAAGCAGCAACGGCCCAGGTGGCCAAGCAGTCGTCGCGGTTGTAATCGAAGATCCAGCGCAGTCCGTGCCTGTTGCCGCGTCGATCAGGTCCCTCCCCCTGCCACTGCCGCCACCAGAGCAGGGCCCGGGCCCCGTCCACACCGGCCTGACTCCATTGGAACCCCTGCCAACCGGCCACGGCCTTGAGGCCATAACTGGCCAGGGGCAGGCGCCAGTGATGCCGCACTCGGGCATGCACATCCACCAACCGCTGACGAAGCTGCAGCACCTCAGCCTCTGCAGCACCCTGCCGCTCAGCCATACGCCTTAAGGCCAGGCTTTCTGTCTCCCCGTAGTGAAGGATCGGCCAACCCCGGTAGCGATTCAGCAGCCGCTGCAGCCGCAGCCAGCAACGGGCTTCACCATGCTCCGCCAGGGCCAGGATCGGGTGATACGCCACTGATGCCAGATCCCAGTCTCCGCTTTGGGTTCTGGGCAGCACCAGAAAACCGTGAAGGAAGTCGTGACGAGCGTCGGGGTCGGATTCGATGTCGTAGAGCAGCACACCCGGGCAGTCCTGCAGTTCCGGCAGCGCCGCTGAGGCACTCAAACGCTCCACCCGTCCATCGCGCTGCGCCCGGGCCTGGGCCACCAGGGATGCGGCTACCTCACCGTGCTGATCCCCAAAACGTTGCAGCCGCTCGGCGAGCTGCAACGGATCAGCCGCGGCCAGATCGGACAAGCCGCGAATCCCAAGCTCCAGCAACATCTCGCGCCGCTTGGCCCCAATACCGCTGACTTCGCTCAGATGTCCTTCCTCCACCGCCACCGCATTGCAGGCGACACGCCAGCTGCAAAGGGAGCACTTGCGCCGGTCGGCGGCCAGCGGAGGAGGAACAGAGCGTTCGAGGTCAGCGTGCAATTTGCGCAGCCCCTCCGACAGCTGTCGGCGCAGACCACTGGAGAGATGCAGCCGCTCCTGTTCCAGGCGCCGGCCACCACCGCCGAGCACCAGCATGGACGGAACGTCGCCCTGCTGAATCTGCTCAAGCAACAGAGCCATCAGCGCCAGCGGCAGCTGATGTTCCCGGGTGGTGCGGCGACCCTGACGGGCGAGCACCGGTTGATAGGCGAAGTCACCCCAGCGGCACTGGCCCTTGACCCGCCGCAGCAGTGGAGGGTGTGCCTCCAACGGCTCACCGGATGGGCCAAGGCCCTTGAGGCGCAGACCCACCACAGCCTCGGCACCGGCAGCACAGGCGGCGATGCCATGGCCAGGCTTGCGGGGCAGCAAGGCCACAAAACAGCGCTGCTGGTCGTCCAGCAGCAGATTGCGATGGGCCGTCCAGCGCCGCTCGGCTGGATTGCCGTGGCGGTCGAGCCAGGCCTTACGACGGCAGCGCAGCCAACTGCGCAGCAACCGGTCGGTGAGAGCGTTGTCGGCAGGCGGGGTGTCACCCATCCGCCGACCCTACGGCTGCCAGCTGCTAGATCCACTGAAGTGCAGGCTGTGCCATGGCATCGGCTCCCCTCCCTCTGAGTCCAGCTCCGATCAAGTTCGGTACCGATGGCTGGCGCGGGATCACCGGCGTCGACATCACGGTTGAGCGGTTGTTGCCCGTTGCCGCTGCCGCGGCTCAAGAGCTCGCCCATCGCGCCCCCGAGGGTCTCAGCAGCCGAACGGTGGTGATCGGTTACGACCGCCGCTTTCTGGCTCCAGAACTGGCGGAAGCCATTGCGGCCGCTGTGCGGGGTTGTGAACTCGAACCCCTGCTCACCGACACCGCTGTCCCCACGCCGGCATGCAGCTGGGCCGTGGTGGAGCGCAAAGCCCTGGGAGCACTGGTGATCACCGCCAGTCACAACCCACCGGAATGGCTGGGGCTGAAGATCAAAGGCCCCTTTGGTGGATCGGTCGAGGGAGACTTCACGGCCGCCGTGGAACGACGTCTGGCTGCCGGCGGCATCACGGCACCGATCAAGGCGGAGGTCCCCCGGTTTGATGGACGCGGCGAGCATCTCGAAGGGCTGCGCCGCAAGTTGGACCTGAATGCCCTGGTTGACGGCCTAAAGGCCATCAACCTCAAGGTGATCGTCGATCCGATGCACGGATCAGCCGCCGGGTGTGTGACGGAGCTGCTCGGCCCTGAAGCCGCTGGCGTTGTGGAAGAGATCCGCAGCGAACGAGATCCCTTGTTCGGCGGTCATCCGCCGGAACCCCTGGCGCCCTACCTCGGGGCGTTGATCGCGGACGTGAAAGCCTCAACGGCCGCCGGGACTCCTGCGGTGGGATTGGTGTTCGACGGCGATGGTGACCGCATCGCTGCCGTGGATGAAACCGGCCGGTTCTGCAGCACCCAGCTGCTGATGCCCCTGTTGATCGATCACCTGGCCCGAGCCCGCCAGCTGCCGGGCGCCGTGGTCAAGACTGTGAGCGGCTCGGATCTGATGCGGCTGGTGGCGGAGGCCCAGGGACGCAAGGTTCTGGAGCTCGCGGTGGGCTTCAAGTACATCGCCGCAGAGATGCTGGCCGGGGATGTGCTGATCGGCGGAGAGGAATCCGGTGGTGTGGGCTTCGGCATGCACCTGCCCGAGCGGGACGCCCTGTTCGCGGCGATGCTGGTGCTGGAAGCCCTGGTGGAAGGAAAGCAACCCCTGGGTGCGCGTCTGGATGCGCTCCAGCAACAACACGGAGGCAGCAGTCACTACGACCGACTCGACCTGCGCCTGGCCGACATGGAGGCACGCCGACGGCTCGAGACGCTGCTGGACCAGAGCACGCCCTCGACCGTCGCCGGCGCAGACGTGCTGGAGGTGATCAGCACCGACGGGATCAAACTGAGGATGGGGCCGAACCACTGGCTGATGCTGCGCTTCTCCGGCACGGAACCGCTGCTGCGGCTCTACTGCGAAGGGCCGGATGCCGAGCGGGTGAACGAGGTGCTCGCCTGGGCCCGACAGTTTGCGGAGGCCGCATGAAGACCCTTGTGATCGCCAGCGGCAACGCCGGCAAGATTCGTGAATTCCAGGGTCTGCTGCAGGCCCTGCCCGTCAGCGTGCAACCCCAGCCAGAAGGCGTGGAGGTGGAGGAGACGGGCACCACCTTTGCCGCCAATGCCCGACTCAAGGCCCAAGCGGTTGCCGCCGCCACAGGGGAATGGGCCCTGGCCGACGATTCAGGCCTCAGCGTTGATGCGCTTGATGGCGCTCCGGGTGTTTATTCCGCCCGCTACGCCCCCACCGACCCGGAACGCATTGCCCGGCTGCTGAAGGCCCTGAACGGCTCAGACCAACGCCAGGCCTATTTCTGCGCCGCGCTCTGTGTCGCCGCCCCAGACGGCACCATCCTGCTGGAGGTGGAAGGCCGCTGCGACGGCTTGATCACGGCCGCACCCCGGGGAGATCAGGGTTTCGGCTACGACCCGATCTTCGAAGTTGCTGGAACCGGCCGCACCTTCGCGGAGATGCCGTTGGCGGAGAAAAAGCAGCACGGCCACCGCGGCAAGGCCTTCAGCCTCCTGGAACCCAGGCTGCGCCAGTTGCTCCAAGCAAGCTGAAGAGGAACCACCGATTCCCTGACCTCCAGGCCATGGTCTGTACGGTGAGGCCTGCCGCTGACGAGGTCCATGGCCATCGCCATGACCACGGGTTACAGCGCGCAGACCGAGGGCGCTCTTCTGTGCATCGAAGCCGCCTCGGACTGGGCCCTGACTTGTGTGAATCAACTGGCTGTCGCTGACAGCCATGTCCTGATCGATTACGGAGCTGCCGATGGCGGCACCGCCGTTGGGCT
This sequence comes from Synechococcus sp. A15-62, assembly GCF_014280075.1. NCBI lineage: Bacteria > Bacillati > Cyanobacteriota > Cyanophyceae > Synechococcales > Synechococcaceae > Synechococcus > Synechococcus sp. A15-62. The sequence goes on along the minus strand of NZ_CP047950.1, from coordinate 240,017 downwards.
CTGGAACAAGGTGCTGGATCGCCTGCATGCCAACCAGCCCTCGGCGCACCTCACGCTGATCGGCAACGACCTGCCGAGCAACGACAACATTGCTCTGGCCAACAACCTGGCCCTGCAGATCCCCCGGGATCCGAAGCCAACGGTGCTGGTGAGTGCCCGCAGCTTCTATGAGCCCTCCGTGGCGCCGAACTCCGTGAGCTTCGGCTTCTCCGCAACGGCCATGCACTGGCTGAGCGCTTCCCCCGGCCCCCTGAACAGCCACACCCATGTGCTCGCCTCCGGTGATGCCGACGCACTTCAGCGCTTCACGGCCCAGGCGATGAAGGACTGGAACCACATCCTCGAGCTGCGCAGCCGCGAACTGAAGCTGGGCGGCCGCCTGCTGACGGTGAACCTCTCCCGTGATGAAGCAGGCCTCTATCTCGGCCACAACGGCGGCGAAACCCGCAACGTGCACGACCAGCTGCACCAGATCTGGCGGGGCATGGCCGAGGAAGGCCTGATCAGCCAGGAGCAGTACCAACAAGGCACGGTTCTGAACTTCTACAAGTCCCCCGAGGAGTTCATGGCTCCGCTGAAGGACGAGAACAGCGCCGCTTACCGCAACGGCCTGCGGCTGGTGGACGAGCGCACCGTTTACGTGAAGTGCCCCTACCGACGCCGCTGGAACGAGAACGGCGACACGGCGACTTTCGCCGCAGGATTGATGGCGACGATCCGCAGCTGGAGCCGCCACAGTTTCGCCAGTGCTGCCGGTGATATCGCAGCAGACACGGTGTTCGAGCGGCTGCAGAAGCGCATCGCCGAAGCCCCCAGCGAATGGAGCCTCGACTACGTCGAACACCACCAGATGATGGAGAAGGTGGCCTGATGAGCAGCGGCAAGAAAACAGCGCCGACCGTGTCGGTGCTGGCGGAACACGTCTCCGATCACCTCTCGGTGTTCGTTGTGGCGGAAGACACCGATGCCAAGCGCCCCGCCAACGGAGGCCTGCGGGTGCTCAATTACCCGAGCGATGAGGCCTGCATCGCAGACGGCCAGCGGCTGGCAGGGTTGATGACCCACAAGCACGATCTTTACGGCACCGGTTTCGCCGGCGGCAAGATCGTTGCCAGGGCCGCTGAACCCGATGCCGTCAAGGATGAGCTGATCAGCGTCACCGCCGAGCTGCTGGAGTCGCTTGACGGCGCGATGATCACCGGCTGCGATCTCAACACCAGCCTGGAAGACATGGAGCGTCTGACGGCGCTCACCCCCCATGTGCTGGCGGCGGTCGGCAGCCCCGTGGACGCCAGTGCCGCCACCGCCCACGGCACCCTCGGTGCTGTGGAGGCCGTTCTGGACAAGGACCTCAACGACGCCCGCCCAGGCCGGGCCCTCGTGCACGGCTGCGGTGCCGTTGGTGGCACCGTTGCCCGCCATCTCGTCGAGCACGGTTGGACAGTGTTCACCGTGGATCTGGACCGCGAGAAAGCCAGTTTTCCCGGCGCAACGCCGCTGCCGGAGAGCTGCGCTTGGTGGGAACTGAACCTCGACCTGCTGCTGCCCTGCTCGATCTCGGGGTTGATCAACGCCGAAATGGCGACGGCGCTGAAAACCCCCGCCGTGGTGCCTGCCGCCAATGCCCCCTTCCAGAAACCCCAACTGGCGAATGACCTGCGTCGCCGCGGTGTGCGGGTGCTACCGGACCCGCTGGTGAATGCAGGAGCTGTGATCGCCGATTCAATCGAGCGGTTCTCCCCCGACGCCTGGAGAGACGCTGGTGCCAAGGACGTCTATGCCTTCGTTCGCGATGAGGTGCGCCGCCGGGCCAGCAACTATCTGAACCGGCGCGAACAGGGCTTGTCGGTGGGTGCCGCCCTTGATGAGGTGGCAGCCACACCCTCCACCGAGCCCATCGGCCTCAGCTTTGGAGAGGGCGAATGAACACACCCGCCTCCATACCCAGCCGAGCAGCCGTCGTGATCGTTGGCGGCGGCATGGCCGGCCTCAGCTGCGCTGCATCCCTGGCCCGCCGCGGCGTGGGCGATGTGGTGCTGCTGGAAGGCCAGACCCTGGCCCACGCCAAGGCCAGCAGCTACGGCGAAACCCGGATGTTCCGAGAGATGTATTCCGACCCGGTGCTCTGCCGTCTCGCCCAGGAGGCCAACCGCCTCTGGCGTGAGGAAGAAAGCCACGCAGGCCAACAGCTGCGGGAGACCCACGGCCTGCTCTTCTACGGCGAAAGCTGGGATGAAGAGACGATCGAGGGATCGATCCCCGGGGCCCGACGGGTCATGGACGATCAGGGCATCCCCTATGAAGCCCTCGATGCCGGCCAGATCACAGCCCGCTTCCCGCTGAAGCCGAAGCCGGGCTTCACCGGACTGTTCGAGCCCACCGCCGGTGCCGTGCGCAGCGACAGGGTCGTGGCCCACTGGATCAACACCGCCCGCAACGCCGGCCATCAGCTGATCGAGCACTGCCCCGTGGCGGGCCTCGATGCCGATGGCGGTGGCGTCACCCTGGAGAGCGGCGAACACATCGCTGCCGGACAGCTGGTGGTGGCCTGCGGGATCTGGAGCCAGCTGTTGCTGGCCCCCCTGGGCCTCGCACCCAAACTGGAGGTGTGGCCGATGCTCTGGGCCCACTACACCGTCGCCCCGGCGCTGGCCGATCGCTACCCCCAGTGGTTCTGCTTCCAGCAGGAACGTGGCGATGACGGGGGCCTTTACTACGGCTTTCCTGTTCTGAGCCAAACGGCGGATGGTCGCCCCAGGATCAAGGCGGGCATCGACTGGGCTCCGCGGGAGCTGCGCGTCGCCGAACCCAACGCCATGGTTACCGAGCCACCCGCTCGCCTGGTGGAGCTGCTCGACACCTTCCTCTTCAACGAACTGGAGGGCGTGCAGGAGCGGGTGGAGACCGTGATCAGCCCGTACTCCATGGCCAGCGACGTGAACTTCGTGCTGGACCGGCTCACCCCGAAGCTAAGCCTGTTCGCAGGAGGCTCCGGCCAGGCCTTCAAGTTCGCTCCGCTGATCGGTGATTCCCTGGCCCGCCTCGCCAGCGGCGAACAACCAGCGGTGGATCTCTCCTGCTGGAGCCACCAACGCGCCGCCGTTCGCGCCTGACCCCTCACCCCTCATCCGATGTCTGACACCCCCGCGAACCAGCGCTCCTGGTGGCGCCAGCCCCCCCTCTGGGTGGGCGCTATTCCCCTGCTGATCTTTCTGCTGGTGTCGGCCATCGACCTGGCCCTGGCCAAGCAATTCACCGACAACGGCAAAGCCGTGATCAGTGATGCCCTCGGTGGGGTCTGGCAGTGGATGGTGGTGCTGCTGTTTCTGATCGCGCTGATCCTGGCCATCAGCCCAGTCGGCAAGCTTCGGCTTGGGGGCGCGGAAGCCAAGCCCAGTCTGAAATTCTTTGATTGGTGCGCGGTGCTGATCTGCACCCTGCTGGCGGGGGGTGGTGTGTTCTGGTCGGCAGCCGAACCGCTGTATCACTTCCAGACCCCATCACCGGTGTTCGAAGTGGTCGAAGGCAGCACAGCCGCAGCAGTGGATCCCGCCCTGGCGGTGAGTTTTCTGCACTGGGGCTTCCTTGCCTGGGCCTTGGTGGCCACGACCACCACGATCACCTTCTCGATCCTGGAGCGACGCGGTGAACCTCTGCGTCCCCGCACCCTGCTGGTGAACATCGTGCCGCGCAGCTGGGTGGATGGTCCGCTCGGTCACCTGGCGGATGGGTTGTCTGTGGTGGCCGCGATCGCCGGCACCGTTGGCCCCCTGGGCTTCCTCTCGCTGCAGCTCAGCAATGCCGCAGGGCAACTTCCCTGGCTCAGCGACAGTGCCGGCCTGCAATCCCTGGTGGTGGTGCTGCTGACCGCCGTCTTCGCGACATCCACCGTCAGCGGCATTCAGAAGGGCATCAAGTGGCTGTCAGAACTCAATGTGTGGCTCACCCTGGCCCTGGCGGCGGGCCTGCTGCTGTTGGGCCCGGGCCTCTGGCTGATGCAGCACTTCTTCAGCGGTTTCATCACCTACCTGATCCACCTGCCGCAGATGGCCCTCACCCCCAATGCCGTGCCGGCGAACTGGGTGAACGGCTGGACGGTCTTCTACTGGGGCTGGTTCCTTGGCTATGCCCCATTGATGGGGCTGTTCACCGCCGGCGTCAGCCGCGGCCGCAGCATCCGTGAACTGGTGCTGGCGGTGGCCATCCTCTGCCCGATCGTGACCAACCTTTGGTTCACCCTGCTGGGGGGCACCGGACTGCATCTGGAGTTGGCCGGGGGCGGCATCAGCGACGCCCTGGCCCAGAACGGAGCCGCCGCGGCCCTGCTCACCATCCTCAGCCAGCTGCCCCTGGCAGGCCTGCTGATTCCGATAGGCCTGGTGCTGGTGGTGCTGTTCATGTGCACCAGCGCCGACTCGATGAGTTACGCCGCGGCCATGGTGGTGAGCGGCCGCAACGAACCCCCTGCTCTGCTGCGCCTGTTCTGGGCCTTGATGATCGGCAGCCTCACCTTGGTGCTGCTACGCATCGGCTCAGGGCTGGGGGACAGCACATCCATCGATGCCCTGCAGGCCTTCATCGTGATCACCGCGGTACCGGTCACCCCCTTGGTGCTGGCCACCCTGTGGAGCGCGCCACGGCTGGCCTGGAAGGAATGGCACCGCACTGCCGATCAACGCAGGCAGTAATCTAGTTTGAGCGTGAGGCTCTGACTTGGCTTGGGAGCCTCCCCAGGCCTGAAGCCTGTGCTCTCCTTGCGCGCAGCCATCTGCATGGGTCGTTGGGTCGAACCACGCTGGTCAATCAGCAACAGCTCCACCTTGCGCAGACCGAGGGCCCGGGCTGTGGCCTGCGCACGACGTTGCCCTGTCTCGAGAGCTTGCTTCAGCAACTGATCAGCCAATGAGGCACGGCTGTCGCTCGACGCCAAAGACGTCATTCCTCGCAGCCGAACACCCGGCAAGCGACCGGCGGCCTGGATCAGCGCGTCATAGTTGTCACGGCTCACCTCGCCCGTGATGGTGGTGCTCGCCCGCTCCAGTCGTGGGCCCGATGTGCCTCCACCAACGGGATAGCTACGGGGTGCAGGGATCGTGAGCCGGCGCAGAGCAAGCGGCTGAATGGCCTGACGCGCCTCAGCCAAACGGCCGTTTAAAGCGGTCATCGCAGCATCCTTGTTGGCATTTTCAGCGTCGAGCCCGAGCGAGAAGCGAAAGCGATCGCTATGGCTCGTTCCACGCTCATTCACCTGGATCTGAAGCAGGGTGCCATTGCAAACGCGCTCCGCAGCCCGCAGGGGGATTGGCGCCAGGAAACTAAAGCTGAAAAAAACGGGCACGGCGACCTTGGCAGCGCCCCAGCGTCGAGAAGTCATGCCGAGCCTTCAGTTGGGATCTCCATGCTGGCGAGCTTGGAACAGCAAACCCTGCTCAACCATGACCGGTTTGTTTCAAGCCATGAGTCACCCCGCCGCCCAGCTCCCATGCAAACCATGGGGAACGGCCAATGGCAGCTCCAGCACCGCCACCTCCGACAGATCACGGGCGTTGAGGATCACCAGATCGGATGCAACCCGGGCCCCGTTCCACACCAGGTCCAGCACCCAGCCGTCGTCCTCCGATTCCGCGCCAGGGCGCCGCACCATCAGCGGCTCACTGACAAAACCGCGAGGCGCTGCACTCCAGGTGTGGGTCGCCCCGGAATCCAGATCAAGTTTCTGAATGGCCTGCAACGGATCGTTGCCGCTCTCCCGCTCCGCTACCGCCATCCAGGCGTAGCGAGCACTGAGGCCCTGACGCTCGGGGTTGACCATCGCGAACTCACAGGTGCGCTCGCTGATCCGCTCGGTCTGAACCGATTCACGGCTGAGATCAAGACGGCAACGGTGCAGGGTGCCCTCCGGCACCGTGTCGAAATCCACCTCAGCGAAATCCTCGTCAGGTCCGATGGACGGGAAATCGTCGTAGACGATGCTCTCCACCACAACGTGATCGCCATCCTCAAAGGCATTGAGATGGTGGAAAACGAAGCCGTCGGGGGCTTCGAGGATGCGGGGCTTCTGACCAGCGAAGCGACCGGAATCACGGGGGATCAGCCAGAAACGCCCCTTGCCGCCGGGTTGAGATGCCAGGCACTGGGCCGCACCCTTTTCGCCGGTCACAAACGGCAAAGGATTGAAGGCAATGGCGTTCTGGAGGAACACCGCCCAGTTGGGGGTGATGGCGAAGTCGTGGAGAAAGGCGAAGCCGGGGAAGCTGTCGGAACGGTCGTGCAGCAAGGCGCCGGCCTCCGGGCCATCGGTGGCGAACTCCATCAGACGGATGGTGCTGCGGGGCCCGGTCTTAACCCCGAAGGTGACCATGCAGGGCCGGCCGTTATGACCAGGATCGAAGCGGGGGTGGGCACTAAAAGCCTCGCCCTTTTTCAACACACCATCGAGGCGTGAAAGACCGCGGGTCTCCAGGCTGCGGGGATCGAGCGCATGGGGTTCCGCCGCCTCCCAGAGGGCAAGCAGCTGATCGCCCAGACGCACCACATTGGTGTTGGCGATGTTCTTCAGGCGCAGATCAAAGGCGTTGGCCAGCCGACCACCCGGCTTCTGGCTGCCGAACACACCTCGGTAGAGCACTTTGCCGGCCTTCTCCTCCGCCAGCCAACCCTCGGTGCGCACATAACGGTTGCTGAGGGAAACGCTGCCGTTCTCAAACCGCATCGCCGCGATCATGCCGTCACCATCAAAGGGGTGATGAACTCGATGGCCATTCCGCTCAAGGCGTCCGGGGCCATTGCGATAAAAGGTGCCCTGAAGCTCCGCCGGCACCGTTCCACGCACCGGCGTCAGCGTTGCGTCGGTGAGTTCCTGCTCCACATTGACAAAGGAACTGGCCCAGTCGCTGCGGTCGTAGCTGCGGGCGGGGGCAACGGTCACGGGCGAACGATCAACGTTCGCCCATCTTCTCGTAACGGACTGTGAAGCGCGGAGGCGACTTCAGCTGGCGCCAGCCTGCTCCAGCACCCCTTTGCTGCTGGGGATGGCGCCAGCCCGGCGTGGATCCACCTCCGTGGCCATGCGCAGGGCCCGGGCAAAAGCCTTGAAGCAGGCTTCCACGATGTGGTGGGAGTTGACCCCATCCAGCTGCCGGATATGGAGGGTCAGCCCGCTGTTGTTGACCACCGCCACGAAGAACTCCTTCACCAGCTCGGTGTCGTAGGTGCCGATCTTCTGGCTGGGAATCGCGAGGCTGTAGCTGAGATGGGGGCGACCGGAACAATCCAGGGCCACCTGCACCAGGGCCTCATCCAGCGGTGCCACGAAGTGACCGAAGCGATGAATACCGCGCCGGTCTCCCAAGGCCTGGGCCAAGGCCTGCCCCACGGCAATGCCCACGTCCTCGTTGGTGTGGTGGTCGTCGATGTGGGTGTCTCCTACCGCATTGATCTCCAGGTCGATCAGGCCGTGGCTGCTGATCTGATGAAGCATGTGGTCGAGAAACGGCACACCGGTGCTGGCCTGGCACTGGCCGGAGCCGTCTAGATCCAGACGCACCTTCACGTCGGTTTCACCAGTGACCCGATGGATCGTTCCCTGACGTGCCATCACCCGAGCTTCATTGCCCTCATCGTGCCTCACATTCCGGTGACGCAGTAGCCCGCATCCACATAGATGGTCTGACCGGAGATGCCGCTGGCCAGATCGCTGAGCAGGAAGGCAGCGGTGCCGCCCACTTCCATCTGGGTCACGGTGCGGCGCAGAGGAGCCTTCTCCTCCACGTTGTGGATCATGTCGAGAATGCCGCCGATAGCGGAGCTGGCCAGGGTGCGGATCGGGCCGGCGCTGATGGCGTTGACGCGCACCTGCTTTTCGGGACCCAGCTCTGCCGCGAGATAGCGAACAGACGCTTCCAAAGCCGCCTTGGCTACGCCCATCACGTTGTAGTTGGGGATGGCCCGCTTAGCGCCGAGATACGACAGCGTGATCACACCGGCCTTCTCGCTGAACAGCGGCTTTGCATGGGCGCAGAGGGGGGCCAGGGAATAGGCGCTGATGTCGAGGGAGCGGGCAAAACCTTCAGCGGTGGTGGCGCTGTAGTCGCCAATCAGCTCTTCCTTACCGGCAAAGGCCAGGCAGTGCACCAGACCGTCGAGAACACCCCACTTCTCCTTGATCTCGCCGAAGACCTCAGCCATCTGGTCGGCATCCTGCACATTGAGAGGCAGGAACAGGCTGGGTTCCAGGGGAGCGGTGAGTTCGCGCACCTTGGCCTCAAAGCGGCCCTTGTCGTCAGGCAGATAGGTGATGCCGAGTTCAGCACCGGCCGCCTTCAGCTGCTGAGCGATGCCCCAGGCGATCGAACGGTTGTTGGCGATGCCGGTGACGAGAATCTTCTTGCCGGTGAGATCAAGCAGCATCGGGACAGACCGGGACGGGTTGAATTCGCGCGATTCTCCCCCATCCCCCGCCAAGATCACCGCTCCTTTGCTGACAAAGGCCGGTGCCCAGCGCTGCGTCACCCCCGATCAACGGCGACCTGCCGCGGCAATTCGCGTCCCGCGATGCCCTCAACACCCTGTTGGCGCAAGAGTTCCCAGAAGCGGAGGGGGAGCTCAGCCCGATCCGCGGTGGGCGTGAGCCAGCGGAAGAGAAACTGCGGCGCATCGACGCAAGGCGCTACGCCAAAAGCCGAAATCACCTCAAGGGCGCGGTCACCGGGCTTTCGCCCTACATCCGCCACGGCGTGCTGACCCTCGCGGAGGTGCGCGATTCAGTGTTTGAACGGATCCGCAACCGCGATGAGGGCGGAAAGCTGATCAACGAACTCGGCTGGCGGGACTTCTGGCAACGGATGTGGCTCGATCTGGGGGATGGCATCCATGACGATCAGGAACCGTTCAAGACGGGCCATGACGCTGGTGCCTATGCCCGGGAGCTGCCGGCCGATGTGCGCGACGGGACCACAGGTCTGGCCTGCATGGATGGCTTCCGCGATCAACTGGTGAGCACCGGCTGGCTTCATAATCACGCCCGCATGTGGATGGCCGCCTGGCTCGTTCACTGGCGACGGGTCCACTGGAAGGCTGGAGCCGACTGGTTCCTGGAGCACCTGCTGGATGGCGACCCGGCCAGCAACCATCTGAGCTGGCAGTGGGTGGCCAGCACCTTCAGCCACAAGCCCTACTTCTTCAACCGCGGCAATCTGGAGCGCTACAGCGACGGGCGCTACTGCAACAGCTGCCCCAGCGCGAACAGCTGCCCCTTTGAAGGCAGCTACGACCAACTCGAGAATCAGCTGTTCGCTCCGATGCCAGCCATTCGGGAGACCGGCAACAGCCGCAACCAGCAGCGCAACCGCCAACGCCGGAACAGCGGAGGCGCCAGTGCCGCCCTGGCCCGTCCCAAGCGCTAAGCAGGAGATTCATTGATGACATTTCAACGCCCGATCCTCTGGATTCACGAGGAGGCCCTTGGTGCCAACAACCCAGCGCTGCAGGCCTGGCCCGAGGCACCTGCAGTGTTCGTGTTCGACACCCAATGGATCCAGGACGCACGAATCAGCCGCAAACGACTCGGCTTCCTCTACGAAAACGCTCTCAACCTTCCCGTCACCCTTCGCAAGGGGAATGTCGCCGATGAGGTGCTGGCCTTTGCCCGACGCCATCAGGCCGATGGTGTGGTGAGCAGCAGTGCGGTGGATCCACGCCTGGAGCGCATCGGTGAGGCCATCGATGCAGAACTGCCGCTTGAACTGCTGGATCCCGCACCGTTCGTGGAACTGCCGCGGCCGCCCCGGCTGGGGCGGTTCAGCCGCTACTGGCGCGAAGCCGAATCGGTGGTTTGGGAGAGCTACTCACCAGCCCGTTGATCCCTCAGCAGCTGCCGGGCCCGCTTCAATTCCTCCACGGGATTGGTGAGCAGGTCTTCCTCTTCGAGGGAGGGCAGCTTCACAGGGACCACCTGATCCTCCTCACGGGGCGGCTCGGTCCACTGCCAGCGGTCCTCCGGAGCGCGGGCAAGGCATAAAGCCTTCAGCTCGCCCTTCAACAGCGCACGCACATCGCTGCGTGCCACGGCATCGAAAAACTCCTGACGGGTCGCCAGCCCGGAACTGAACGGTGTGGATCCATTGCCGTTGAACAGGCGGGCTGGATCAGGCAGCCATCGGGGACGACACACCCCCGGGAAGCTGGTGTCTGTCTCCAAATAAATATGGAGCCCGTAACCATCGAGCTGGTTCACCACAGCGACCCCGTCATGGGGGACATGGCGCTGCAGGGGGAACAACCGCCAGCTGGGCGGTTCCTTCGGAGCAGCGCAGGCTCCCAGCAGCAGGGCAACTCCCCAACAAAACAGACGCAGGCGCGGCATCCATCACCACCGGAGGTGGCCATCCTGAAGCAGATTCACCGCATCTGCCCGCGCCTTATGGCCCTGACACCATCAACGATGCTGGCGCTGGGCACACGCCTGCCCGATTTTGATCTTCCCCAGGCCACGGGCGGGCGGCTGAAAAGCAGTTCTCTGGACCAACGTCCGGTGCTGCTGATGGTGCTTTGCGCCCATTGCCCCTTTGTGAAACATGTGGAGCCCGAGCTCAGCCGGCTGGATCACGACTTCAGTGATGCTGTGCAGCTGGCGGGCGTCAGCAGCAACAGCCTGATCACCCACCCCGAGGACGGACCGGAACAACTGGCGGATCAAGCCAAGCGCCAGGGCTGGAGCTTTCCCTACCTTCTGGATCAACAGCAAACTCTGGCCAAGGACCTGCGGGCCGCCTGCACACCGGAGTTTTACCTGTTCTCACCCGATGGCGAAGGCCTGCAGAGCCTGCGCTACCGCGGCCAATTGGACGGCAGCCGACCCGGCAACGATCACCCCCTCGACGGCCAAGACCTGCGCGCCGCCCTCGATGCCGTACTGACGGGATCGCCCGTCAACCCAGACCAGACCGCTTCGGTGGGCTGCAATGTGAAGTGGAACCCCGGACACGAACCGGAGTGGTTCGGCAGAGCCACTTAAGATTTGCTTCATGCAGGTTCCTCCCTTCAGCCTCAGCCAGCAGATCGACGATCTCGGTGTGGACCTCGAAGAGGCGGTGCTCGAGGTGTTGCGCAGCGGCCAGTACATCGGTGGACCGCAAATCAAACGCTTCGAGGAGGCCTTTGCCGCCAGCGTTGGCTGCGAGCACGCCGTGGGCTGCAACAGCGGCACCGATGCATTGATCCTTGCCCTGCGCGGCCTGGGGATCGGTGCAGGCGATGAGGTGATCACCTGCTCGTTCAGTTTTTTCGCCACAGCTGAGGCCATCAGCGCCGTCGGCGCCACGCCTGTGTTCGTGGATGTCGACCCCAGCACTTACCTGATCGATTTTGATCAGATCGAAGCCTCGATCACCCCCGCCACCAGGGCCCTGATGCCGGTGCACCTGTTTGGGCGTGCGGTGAACATGACGCGGCTGATGGCCATTGCCGAACGCCATCAGCTGAAGGTGATCGAAGACTGCGCCCAGGCGACGGGAGCCCGCTGGCAGGGCCAGGCGGTGGGCAGCTTCGGCGATGCGGGCTGCTTCAGCTTCTTCCCCACCAAGAACCTCGGTGCTGCCGGAGACGGCGGTGCCGTCACAACCAGCGATGCAGCACTGGCCCAGGCCATGCGTGAGCTGGCCGTGCACGGCATGCCCGAGCGCTATCTCCACACCAGCCTTGGCTACAACAGCCGCCTGGATGCGATCCAGGCAGCGGTGCTGAATGTGAAGCTGGCAAAGCTGGAGGCGTGGATCAGGAAACGAACCGCCATCGCTGAGCGCTACCGGGATGCCCTCGGTGATCTCAACGGACTCACCCTGCCGGCAGCTAACGACGGCCACAGCTGGAATCAGTTCGTGGTGCGCATCGGCAGTTGCCCCAGCGGCCAGCCGCTCTGCAACGCCACTTGCAATCCCTCCAGCACCAGTGCACGCCACGGAATTCCGGAGAGCTGTTGCCGCGACTGGGTCAAGCAGACCCTGCAGGAGCGTGGGGTGAGCACCATCATTTATTACCCGATTCCGATCCACCGCCAGCCTGCCTACGCCCATCTGGGCTTAAAGCAGGGCTCCCTACCGGTAACTGAACAGCTCTGCAGCCAGGTGCTGAGCCTGCCGATCTTCCCTGAGTTAAGTGAAACTCAGCAACAAGCTGTGATCGACACGGTGCGCCAACTGCTTCAGACCAGTCCAGCAGTTCGACGCTTTGGAAGAGAGGGCGACACACCTCTTGCCGCGTAAGCAGACAGCATCCAAGAGATAAAATTATTCCTGTGATGTTTACTTCGATGTTCCGAATTGGCGAGGAAACAGGGGAGCTCAGCGAAATGGTGAACAAATTGGCTGATTTTTACGAAGACGAGGTTTCCGAAAGTGTTAAAGCTCTCACATCAATTATGGAGCCGCTGATGATCGTCTTTGTTGCAGGAGTTGTTGCCGTCATGCTCATCGCGATGTATCTCCCGATGTTCTTTATGTTTGAAACGATCCAATAAAGTTCCCGATATCAACTAAGTCCTCAAGATCGAATCGTCGCGTACAAGGCCTTGAACTTAGCCTGCTGCTTCTTGTGGTCCACCAACGGTTCGGGATAGTCGCGCCGTTCCAGCGCGCCGATCTCACCACTGAGCAGATCCTTGGTGTTCACATGGCGGAGCTCCGGCACCCACTGGCGGATGTAGTCGCCGGCTGAATCAAATTTGGCGGCCTGAGTCGCGGGATTGAAGATTCTCAGAGGCTTGGGATCCATACCGCTGCTGGCGCTCCATTGCCAGCCGCCGTTGTTGGCCGCCAGGTCTCCGTCCACTTCCAATTCCATGAAGGCGCGCTCACCCAAGCGCCAATCGCAGATCAGGTCTTTGACGAGATAAGAAGCCACGATCATGCGGCAGCGGTTGTGCATCCAGCCGCTCTGGTTGAGCTGGCGCATGGCGGCATCGATGATCGGCATGCCGGTCTGCCCCTGCTTCCAGAAGTCAAACCAGTCCTCGTTGTTCTCCCAGGGGAAACGGCGCCACTGCTCGCGGTAAGGACCATCCGCCAGTTCGGGAAAATGAAACAGAGCCTGCTGGTAAAACTCACGCCAGCCCAGCTCCTGCTCCCACACAGCAATGGCCTGCAACTGCTCCTCGCTGCGGGCTTGCTCACGGGAGTCCTGAGCGGCACACCAGGCCTGACGTGGGCTAAGGGTGCCGACGCTTAGGGCAGCACTGAGGTAAGAGGTGCCTGCAGTACCGGGGAAATTGCGGTCGGGTTCATATCCGAGCAGCGCTCCATCACAGAAGGTGGTGAGTTGCTCCAGGGCCGCCGCCTCTCCAGGGCGACAGGGGCAGATCTTGGTGCCTTGGAACCCATGGCTCTCGCGCAGGGCTGGCAGGGGATCACCAGCCGGTACGAGCTCAGGGAGCAGATCCACCAAGCCTGTCGGAGCTGAAACGGTGGCTGGCTTCTGAGCCAGCACCTGACCCCGCCAGTTGCGCAGGAAGGGGCCATAAACCCGGTACGGATCACCACCGCCTGTTTTGAGCAGCTCCGGAGCAATCAGCAGCTGATCCCAGTCCACCAACACCTTGCAGCCATCGGCCTGCAGCTTTTTGGCCACCTGGCGGTCCCGCTCACGGGCATAGGGCTCCACATCGCGGTTCCACACCACAGCCGATGCACCGATCTCAAGCGCCAACGGCGGCAAAACCACCACAGGGTCGCCTTCAACGACCAGCAATCGGCTCCCCGCGTCCCGCCAGCGCTGCTGCAGTTCCACCAGGCTTTCGATCAGAAACCACAACCGAGCTGGCGCCATCGGAGGCAAATGCTCCGGCGGTTTGATCAGCTGGGGATCAAGCACATACACACCAGTCACCGCCGGACTGATCTCTGCAGCGGCGACCAAACCAAGGTTGTCTGCCAAGCGCAGGTCGCGGCGGTGCCAGAACAAAATGCGAGAGCTGGTCATCAGAGGCCGAGAAGCTGCTTGGCACGGAACCAAGCGGTAACGCTTTTGCCATCGAGCCACTCATCGCCCGATGCCAACGCTGCATCCAGCTGAACTGGACTCATCAGCACCACCTCAAGGTCTTCATCGTCATCACCAGCCGGTGGGTTCTCCAAGGGCGTGAGCTCCCGAGCCAGGAAGCAGTGGATCACTTCATCGGAATACCCGGGACAAGGCAGCATCGGGCCGAGCACATCCCACTTGGCAGCGCTGTAACCAGCCTCTTCCCCCAACTCCCGCTGCATCGACTCCAGGGGGTCTTCGCCTTCTTCCAAGGTGCCGGCAGGGAATTCCAGCAGACGTGCCTGCACCGCGAAGCGGTACTGCCGCAGCAGCACCACCTGACCGTCATCGGTAATTGGCACCGCCAGAGAGGCACCAGGGTGGCGGATCATCCCGAAGGTGGCCTCCACCCCCATCGGCAACTTGATGCGGTTGCGCTCGAAGCGAATCTTGCGCGCATCGACCGCTTCCACTGTGTCCAGCAGAGCGAAGGGTTCCGGGGCCGGCAGCGGCGCCATGGGATCGGGCGAGAAGGGTCACCAGCATGGCGGGTGAGTGCTCTGCATCGCCTGGAGCAACGGCTCTAGCACAAAGCTGCGTAGGTGCATCCGCGGGTGAGGAAGGATCAAATCAGGGTGCTCAAGACGCAACTCTCCCCAAAACAACAGGTCGAGATCCAATGGGCGTGGGCCCCAACGTTGCTCTCGCGACCGGTCGCGACCGCAGCTTTGTTCCAGCCCCTGCAGGTGCTCCAGCAACTCCAACGCCCCAAACAGAGATGCCGGACGCTGCACGCGGGTCAGCAGAATCACTGCGTTGCAGTAGGCGTTTTGGCATGACGGCCCCCCGATCGGCTCGGTCGTCACAAACGAGGAACAACGAACATCACAAGAATCAACATCGCCCCACGTCAGAAGCCACTCACTCAGGCGAGGAGCAATCCAGCGCAGCGTGGCTTCAGGAGGACCGTGACAGCTACGGACGTTGGCACCAAGCCCAATCGCGAGAGCCTTTTGAAGTGGAAACGGTGCCATGACACACAATCAGACCAATGAGGCTGTCGACACTAAGAAGACGTCATGCAATAATATGGCGCGATTTTGTAGTGACGAAGGCAAAATGATTATCAAAAAATTCATCAAAAAACTTTCCTTTCTTAATTTTAGCAAATACGAGCGGAAAAGATCTATACCTTTGTTAAACCCCAGCAAAGACGAAATCGAACGCCTTACCTTGAAAGAAGTTGACTCATTAGCCTCAGAAAAGAAATACAAGAAAGCGCTCAAATTAATCGCCACTTCAATCGCAAGTGGCGCGAAAACCAACAAAATACTGCTCAAAAAGGCATTCCTTCTTTCTCAAATAGGGCAATACAGCGAAGCCCATGAGATCTGGGAAAAACTCAGCAATTTAACGAACAAGCCGAAAATTGCAGCCCTTGCGAAAAAATCACTAGAAACATCGAAACATTTACAAACCAATCACATCAATTCAGTCAAACTTCTCATAGATACTTTGCATGCGATAGCCCACAAATACCAGCAGAAACTAAATCACCTTCCTACATCAAAAGACGAATATTCCGGTGAAAACATCATCCCAGCAATTAGGCGAGAAGCTGAAATAGCACGTGCTTATGAGCTTCCAAAGCTCTCCTCAGACATCATCGAACAGACTCTGCAAGCTGGGCTTGAATCGCCACTACTCATCAACGACAAAGCTCTTACCATGAGCATGTTGGGGCAGCACAAAAAAGCGCTGGAAATCCTCACATCACTGGAGCAAGAAATTAAAAATCCATCAATTAAAAACACGATTAAAGAAAGCATCACGAATCTGGAAAAATCAGCCAGCCATCACCAAACAAAAAGGTCTATCTATCTAATCAAGCAATCAAAAGTACTCGCCATCAGCAGTGAGATAGAAGCTAATTGCATCCCTGACGAGTTTAATGCAAACTCAGAGCTCGAGGTTAAATCATTAATTTTTGGCGTAGCAATTAATTGCATTAAGACAAATCCAAAAGCTTGCCTAAGAATAGTAAATTCAATCCTGGACTATTTTCCCGACGACGGCGCCTCAATGCAGCTTAAGGGTGAAGCTCTAGCCGAACTAAAAAGGGACAAAGAAGCAATCAATATCTGGGCAAAACTAGCCAATTCTGAACATGAAGAAACAGCAGACAAAGCGCGTCAATCCATTTCACAACTTTTAGCTCAAAAAGCCCTTCTGATCAGCGCTGAAAAATCCCCTCAGGAAGCGCTTTCGATTTTCATAGACGAGCATTTGAAGATTAATCTCGTCCCAACATTTAATGAACTGATCACACCGATTCTCAATCAAACCGAGCCAGACAATGAAACTTTGTTCGACCCCGAGCTTGAGCAGCATCAGCTTCAACTGCAATTCAACACCATTGTCATCCAACGTCTTGAGGCTCAATTAATCAATCAATCCAACTCAAAGAATCGCTCACCCGCTCAAAATCCTGCCGCGATCAGCAAGACTGCCTCGAAAGCGGGTTGAACGCCTCCATGGTGGCAAGCGGTGTAGCGATCAAAGACGACCAGGCGACCCGCGCCTTTCCATTGGCTGCCATTACGGGCCACGGAACCCTCAAGCTCGCTCTTTTGTTAGCGGCGGTCGACCCAGGCCTTGGTGGCGTCGTGATCGCGGGTGGGCGCGGCACCGGCAAATCAGTCTTAGCGCGGGGCCTTCATGCCCTGCTCCCCCCGATCGACGTTCTCGACTCTGAAGGGGGTGTGGGGCGAAATCTCGACCCACAAAACCCCGAGGAATGGGATGACGCCACCCGGGAAAGCATCAGTGGCGAAGCCCCGTCAACGGTCATCCCTGCCCCCTTCGTTCAGATCCCACTTGGCATCACCGAAGACCGCCTGGTGGGCGCCGTCGATGTCGCCGCCTCGCTGTCTAGTGGCAGTGCCGTATTTCAACCCGGCCTGCTGGCAGATGCCCACCGTGGGATTCTCTACGTCGACGAACTCAATCTTCTGGATGACGGCATCGTCAACTTGATGCTGGCGGCCGTGGGCAGCGGCGAAAACCGCGTTGAGCGAGAAGGTCTCAGCCTCAGCCACCCCTGCCGGCCCCTGCTGATCGCCACCTACAACCCGGAGGAGGGCAACGTCCGCGATCACCTGCTGGATCGCTTTGCCATCGCGCTGTCGGCCAATCAGCTGGTGAGCACCGAGCAGCGGGTGGAAATCACCAATGCGGTGATCAGCCATGGCCAATGCAGCCGCAGCTTTGCTGAGAAGTGGAGCGAGGAAACCGATGCCCTGGCCACCCAGCTGCTGCTGGCTCGCCAGTGGCTGCCGGATGTGCAGATCAGCGGCGAACAGATTGAATACCTCGTCACCGAAGCCATCCGCGGTGGCGTGGAGGGCCATCGTTCCGAGCTCTACGCGGTGAGGGTGGCCAAGGCCCATGCAGCCCTCAGCGGCCGGGATCAGGTGGAAGCCGACGACTTGCAAGTGGCCGTCGCCTTGGTGATCGCGCCGCGGGCCTCCCAGATGCCGCCACCGGACCAGCAAATGGAACCACCGCCACCGCAGGACCAGGAACCGCCGCCGCCGCCCCAGGACCAGGGCGACCAGCAACAGGACAACCCACCCCCACCACCGGAGGGATCCGGCGAGGAGGAGAACGACCCTCCGGAAGACAACAGCGAAGACGACAGCACCGACGATGACGAAGGTGACGGCGAAGAGGACCAGGCTCCACCGGCGGTGCCCGAGGAGTTCATGCTCGATCCCGAAGCGATCGAGGTGGACCCTGATCTGCTTCTGTTTAATGCCGCGAAAGCGAAAAGTGGCAACAGCGGCAGCCGCTCCGTGGTGCTGAGCGATAGCCGCGGTCGCTATGTGAAACCGATGCTCCCCCGTGGGCCGGTCCGCCGGATCGCTGTGGACGCCACCCTGCGGGCAGCGGCGCCGTACCAGAAGATCCGCCGCGAACGAGAACCAGGCCGCTCCGTGATCGTGGAGGAGGGGGATCTGCGGGCCAAGTTGCTGCAGCGCAAGGCCGGCGCCCTGGTGGTGTTCCTCGTGGATGCCAGCGGCTCAATGGCCCTGAACCGCATGCAGAGCGCCAAAGGCGCCGTGATCCGACTGCTCACCGAGGCCTACGAAAACCGCGATGAAGTTGCTCTGATCCCCTTCCGTGGCGATCAGGCCGAAGTGCTGCTGCCGCCGACCCGCTCTATCACAGCGGCCCGGCGCCGCCTGGAATCGATGCCCTGTGGCGGCGGTTCCCCTCTCGCCCACGGCCTCACCCAGGCGGCCCGCGTTGGCGCCAATGCTCTGGCCACAGGCGACCTTGGTCAGGTGGTGGTGGTGGCCATCACCGATGGACGCGGCAACGTTCCCCTGAGCACCTCTCTGGGCCAACCTGAGCTGGAGGGTGAAGAGAAACCCGACCTCAAGCAGGAGGTGCTGGACGTCGCTGCCCGCTACCGGATGCTCGGCATCAAGTTGCTGGTGATCGACACCGAGCGCAAGTTCATCGGCAGCGGCATGGGCAAAGACCTTGCCGAAGCCGCAGGCGGCAAATACGTTCAGCTGCCCAAAGCCAGCGATCAGGCGATTGCAGCGGTTGCTATGGACGCCATTAGCAACATCTGAACAGCACGATATTGAGTAGAAATCGCATCAATATCGGCTCGATATCGTGCCTATTGAGCGGTTTGCGTCGGATAGATTTCGCCGAACAATTCACCCAAGCCAATGGTGAGATTGCGCACGCCCTTCATGAACTCAGGATCGCCGGTGAGTTGAGCCACATCGCCACCCACAGCATCAATCTTGGCGGTGAGCTGAGCTGCATTGGCGGCCGTCTGCTTGAGCTCACTCACCGTCTGGGGATTGTCGAGCGAGGCAGCGATGTTGTTCACATGAGCCGTTGCCGCCTCGAGATTGCGAATCACAGGAGCGGCCTTGGCCAGTTCATCTTGCAGTTGCACCGTCAGCGCCTCGAATTCGTTTGTGGTGGCCTCAATCTGCTCAAGCGAGGCCGCCACATTGGGAAACACCCGTTCGTCCTGAACCTGTGCCAGCAGCTCTTGCATGGTTGCGGTCACGGTGGAGAGACTTGGGGCTTCTCGTCCCACCACAGTTCCCCCGTTGCAGAGCTGGCGCGTTGGTTGACAATCAACCCCACGGGGGAAGGGTGCGTCCTGGGGTAGTGGCTCACCACGGCTGACCAGGGCCACCTGGGCGTCACCCCCCAGCAGCGAGCCCGCCCCCACCGTGACCGTCACGGGACGAGGCAGGCGCAGATCCCCTTTGTTGATCTCAAGCTCAGCCACCACAGCCTCAGGAGTGACCTCAATCGAGCGCACCGCACCAATGAGGATGCCCCGATAGGTGACGGGGGAACGCTCCGCCAGACCCGCCGCATCGTCGAACCGAGCGGTCAGAGTCCAGTGGCTGGCCCCCAATCGAACGCCTCTCAGCCACAGTGCCGTGGAAGCAAATCCGATGATGCCGCCGATCACCGTGAATCCGACGATGGCATCACGAACGCTGCGTCGCATGGTGGTCAGTGCTCCGCCGGTTGCATCGGTCCGCGCAGGCTACCCGTCCTGAACTGCACGACATAGGGGTTGTCGGTGGTGCGAAACGCATCAACCGAGCCTTCCCACTGGAACATGCCGTCGTAGAGCATCACCACCCGTTCCGCAGAGCGTTCGATCGTGCTGCGCACGTGACTCACCACCACGGAACAACCATGCGCCACGGTGGTGGTTTTCACAATCAGATCCTCGATCCGCGTGCAAGCCACAGGGTCGAGTCCTGCCGTGGGCTCGTCGTACAGCAACAGGGGCATCGACTGATCCCCACGCTGGGGATCATCAATCAGAGCTCGGGCGAAGCTGACCCGCTTCTGCATGCCACCACTCAATTCCCCGGCATAGAGGTGGGCCACGTCATAAAGCCCCACTGCCTCCAGGCAGGCATGCACACGATCACGGATTTCCTGCCGAGACAGCTGAGCCCGTTCCCGCAGCAGGAAGCCAACGTTTTCCTCAACGGTGAGTGATGCCAGCAAAGCGGGGTTCTGGAACACCAGCCGCACGTCCGGCGGATCGGTTTGGTCCAGCCGCAGATAGTTCTGCGGCTGGTTGAACAAGCGCAGCTCACCACTGGTGGGCAACTGCAAACCAGCCAGCAAGCGCAAAACCGTTGATTTGCCAGCCCCCGATGGACCCACCACAGCCAAGCGCTCCCCCGCACGCAGGGTCAGATTGACCCGATCGAGAACAGGCCGAGGCCCCCACTGCATCGTGAGGTCCCGCATCTCCACGACGGATTGAAGCTGCGGCACGGTCTGGGCCGAAAAACACAGACATCCTGCCGCCTTTCCTCACGCTCCGTACAGTTCGTTGAACTTGCAAACCAAGCCGTTCCTTGGCGCCGAAGCCCCCGACAAGCAGACGCCAAGCCCGGATGATGCGTGATCAGCGGCGACGGGATCTGATGACCCGATCCCAACGGGCCGTTCGCTGGTTGCAGCCCGGCTTGGTGGTCAAACGCTGGCTGCTGACCTCCGGCTTGGGCCTATTGATGGCATTGCTTGGGGCCGCCGTCTGGGCCGACCTGAAACCGATCTACTGGATTCTGGAAACCCTCAGCTGGCTGCTGGGCACGCTCACCACCGTGTTGCCCCGCGAGATCACCGGCCCCCTGGTGGTGCTGATCGGCAGTGGCCTCTTGCTTTGGGGTCAAAGCCGCAGCTTCGGCTCGATTCAACAGGCTCTCGCTCCCGACAAGGACACCGTTCTGGTGGATGCCCTGCGGGCCAAAAGCCGCTTAAACCGGGGCCCGAACATCGTGGCCATCGGCGGCGGAACAGGCTTATCGACCCTGCTGAGCGGTCTGAAGCGTTACAGCAGCCACATCACCGCCATCGTCACCGTCGCTGACGATGGCGGCAGCAGTGGGGTGCTCCGGCGGGAACTGGGGGTCCTTCCACCAGGTGACATCCGCAATTGTCTGGCCGCCCTTTCCACCGAAGAGCCACTGCTCACCCGCCTGTTCCAATACCGCTTTGCGGCCGGAAGCGGCCTGGAGGGGCACAGCTTCGGCAATCTGTTTCTCTCGGCCCTCTCAGCGATCACGGGCAATCTGGAAACCGCCATCACGGCATCAAGTCGCGTGCTGGCCGTGCAGGGTCAGGTGGTGCCGGCCACCAACGTGGATGTGCAGCTCTGGGCCGAACTTGAGAACGGCCAACGGATCGAAGGGGAAAGCAACATCGGCCACGCCCCCAGCCCCATTGTTCGTCTGGGCTGCAGCCCTGAACGACCGCCGGCTCTGCCGCGGGCACTCGAAGCGATTGCTAATGCCGACCTGATCGTGCTCGGTCCGGGCAGCCTTTACACATCCCTGCTCCCGAATCTGCTGGTGCCGGAACTGGTGAGCGCCATCAAACGCAGCCGCGCTCCACGGCTCTACATCTGCAACCTGATGACCCAGCCCGGCGAGACCGATGGCCTTGATGTGCGAGGTCACATCCGAGCGATCGAAGCACAGCTTGCCAGCCTAGGTATCGAACCCAGGCTGTTCAATGCCGTCCTGGCCCAGGACGACCTCCCCGATTCAGATCTGGTGCGGCACTACCAAACCCGCGGTGCCCATCCAGTGCACTGCGATGCAGAAGGACTGCGCTCCGACGGCTATGACGTCACCCAAGTACCCCTGCAGGGGGTGCGGCCAACAGCAACACTGCGCCACGACTCGCGCAGCCTTGCTCTTGCGGTGATGCGGTTTTACCGCAGCCACCGCTCCCAGAACGCCGCATAAACGCCCGTCAATAGGCGTCCTGCATTTCATAAAAATCGGGCTGGACGTAGTCCTTTCGCAGCGGCCATCCCTTCCAGTCCTCAGGCATCAGCAACCGTTTGGGATGGGGGTGTCCCTCGAATTGGATGCCATACATGTCGAAGGTTTCACGCTCCTGCCAATCGGCGCCGCGGAACAACCCATAGATCGACGGCAATGAGGGGGTGCCTTCTCGATTGAGGAAGACTTTGATCCTCACTTCCCGCAGCTTGGCTGAGGGATCGGCCGCCATCGCCTCCACCTGTTCAACCATCGCCAACAGGTGATAGAAGCAAACCAATTGCTCACCGGGGCCTTCGTCGTAGCCCCCTTGGCACTGCAGATAGTCGAAACCGTTGCTCTTGAGTGCAGCAGCGATCATCGGAAGAACGGCAGCGTCAACACCGATCTGCTCAACGCCGAGATGATCAGGCTCGAGGCTTTTGTGATCAAAGCCTTGCTTGCTCAGCCATTGGCTCACCGGACCAGGCTCGGGAGCAACAACAGCACCCGCTTCATCCGAGGCGGCAGTCTTTTTGGAAGGGGTTTCGCTCATGACTCGACAGGTTCGGCAGCAGGGGTAAGCACAGCGGCATCGGTGGCCAGCGTCTGACCAGCGGGCGCTGCAGCCAGGGCAGCTTTCTGAGATTCAGCCCGAAGGTAAGAACCGGTCACCACAGGCTCAACACGCTTCATCTGGTGGGAGACCGTCATGTAGCGATGGGTCTGCTGATGCTTGCGCCGCTCTGCCAGCGACTCATCGCCAACTTTCTTGCGCAGCTTGATCACGGCATCAAAGATCGCTTCGGGGCGGGGCGGACAGCCGGGAAGATAAAGATCCACCGGAATCAACTTGTCGACGCCGCGCACTGCAGTGGTGGAGTCAGCGCTGAACATGCCGCCGGTGATGGTGCAAGCACCCATGGCGATCACATACTTCGGCTCCGGCATCTGCTCATAAAGCCGCACCAGGGCGGGCGCCATCTTCATGGTCACGGTGCCGGCCACGATCAGAAGGTCGGCCTGGCGAGGGGAACTGCGGGGAACCAGACCGAAGCGGTCGAAATCGAAACGGGAACCCAGCAACGCCGCGAATTCAATGAAGCAGCAGGCTGTTCCATAAAGGAGAGGCCAGAGGCTGCTCAAGCGAGCCCAGTTGTGCAGGTCATCCAGACTGGTGAGGATGACGTTCTCGCTGAGATCGTTGGTGACCGTTGGAGCACCAATCGGACCGCAGCTCGCTTCGCGCAGATCGCGAACAGCAGCAATGGAGGGGGATGTGTTCTCAGACATGACTAGCTCCACTCAAGGGCGCCTTTGCGCCAGGCGTAGGCCAAGGCCACCAGCAGGATGGCGATGAAAATCAGGGCCTCAATGAAGGCCAACAGGCCGAGACGGTTGAACGCCACAGCCCAGGGATAAAGGAACACGGTCTCGACATCGAAGATGACGAAGACCAGCGCGAACATGTAGTAGCGGATATTGAATTGGATCCAGGCCCCGCCAATGGGCTCCATGCCGGATTCATAGGTGAGCTGGCGCTCACCGGCACGGCTTTTCGGTGCTACCAGCTTGTTGGTAACCAGAGCCAACACGGGTACTGCTGCTGCAATCAGCAGAAACCCCAGGAAGGCGTCGTAGCCGGGCAGGGCAAACATGGAAGTCCCCGTAGACCGGGCCAGTCTGGCATTCACTGCCGGGAGTTGTCGCAGATAGAGTCGAGCCGCCAAGCAGCACAACGGTGAGCGACGAACAACAGTCCGTCCAGCCGGTCGAAGCGACCGAAGCGGTGGAGCCAGCGATCGAAGCGGTGGAGCCAGCGATCGAAACCGCTTCAGAGAGCGACCCACGGACTCACCGTTTCGAATGTCGCAGCTGCGGCTACGTCTACGACCCTGAGGAAGGAGTCAAAAAGGTTGGCATCGAAGCCGGCACGGCTTTCGAAGATCTCGACGCTATGTCGTTTCGTTGTCCGGTCTGCAGGAGCAGGGTGGCCGCTTTCCGCGACATCGGCCCGCGCGCCAAAGCCAGCGGCTTCGACGAAAATCTGAATTTCGGCCTCGGTGTCAACCGAATGACCCCAGGGCAGAAGAATGTCCTGATCTTTGGCGGCCTTGCGCTTGGCTTCGCCTTCTTCTTATCCCTTTATTCCCTGCGCTGAGGCCAACCCATGAAACGTCTGTTGAACTCTGCGTCCCAGCTCTTGCTGGTGCTTGTGCTGGGGATCAGCCTCAGCGGCTGCGTTACCACCCACGTCCCCACGGCCACCACAAGCCCGTGGGAAGCCATGGATCTCGACACCCAGGCCAACCCACTGGATGTGGCCTTCACCGACAGCCGCCACGGCTACCTGGTGGGCAGCAACCGGATGATCCGTGAGACGAACGATGGTGGTGCCCATTGGAATGAACGCAGCCTGGACCTGCCCGACGAAGAAAACTTCCGGTTGATCAGCATCGACTTCGATGGCGATGAAGGCTGGATCGCCGGACAGCCTGGACTGCTGATGCACAGCGACGACGGTGGCCAGAACTGGACCCGCCTGTTCCTCGACACCAAATTGCCCGGTGAGCCATACCTGATCACAGCTCTGGGCAGCCATTCAGCAGAACTGGCCACCAACGTGGGTGCGGTCTACGAGACCCACAACGACGGCAGCAGCTGGGAAGCCAAGGTGACCGATGCGGCGGGTGCTGTCCGCGACCTGCGACGCAGCGAAGACGGCAGCTACGTGAGCGTGAGTGGCCTCGGCAACTTCTACGCCACATGGGAACCGGGTGATTCCGTCTGGCAGGTCCATCAGCGGGTGAGCAGCCAGCGACTGCAGAGCATCGGCTTCCAGCCCGACGGCAATCTCTGGATGGTCGCCCGCGGGGCGCAGATTCGCCTTAACGATGAGCCAGGCGACTTTGACAGCTGGAGCAAGGCCATCATCCCGATCACCAACGGTTACGGCTACATGGACCTGGCCTGGGATGACGACGGCGCCATCTGGGCTGGCGGAGGCAACGGCACCCTGCTGGTGAGCCGGGACGGCGGCGACAGCTGGGAGAACGACCCCGTCGGGGACCGTCAACCCAGCAACTTCACCCGCATGGTATTCGACGGGGAGCACGCCTTCGTGCTGGGTGAGCGCGGAAACCTGCTGCGCTGGGTGGGCAACGCTGTGTAACTGCAGCGACGCCTCACCCCCAGCTCACCTGAGCCACCTCCTAAGATCATCGTCCTGACACGCCCAACGCCATGGCCGCCGGCTCAACAGGAGAACGTCCGTTCTTCGAAATCATCACGAGCATCCGTTACTGGGTGATCCACGCCGTGACACTGCCTTCCATCTTCCTGGCAGGCTTCCTGTTCGTGTCCACCGGCCTTGCTTACGACGCCTTCGGAACACCTCGTCCCGATGCCTATTTCCAGGCCTCAGAAAGCAAAGCTCCTGTGGTGAGCCAGCGCTACGAAGGCAAGTCTGAACTCGACATTCGTCTGAAATAAGCCATGACACAAGCACCTCCCGTCGCCACAACGCCACGCAACTATCCGATCTTCACGGTGCGTTGGCTTGCTTTGCACACCCTCGGCATCCCGACGGTGTTTTTCCTTGGCGCCCTCGCCGCGATGCAGTTCATCCGCCGCTGATCTAACCCATGGAACGCAATCCCAATCCCAACAACCTGCCGGTTGAGCTGAACCGCACAAGCCTGTATCTGGGTCTGCTGTTTGTCTTCGTGACCGGCGTTCTCATGTCCAGCTATTTCTTCAACTGAGGACTATTCGATGAGCGGAAAAAAATCCCCGTATCCCGACGGTCGAATTCCCGATCGCAACCCTGATGGCACACCTGCTGTGCCCTGGAGAAGCCGCTGGACGGAAGGCGTTCTTCCTCTCTGGCTGGTTGCCACTGCCGGTGGCATGGCCGTTCTGTTTGTTGTGGGCCTATTCTTCTACGGCTCCTACACAGGCGTTGGCTCGGCCTAATAGATTCGAGAAAAACCCCAGAATATATACTTTGGAGAGTATGTATTCTGGGGTTTTTGCTGAGAAATTCTGATTGTTATTTTTTGACGTAGTTATAAATAACTTCCGTTGATTTGGCTTGAAGCTCTTCAAGTGATTCAATAATTTTTTGTTTTTGTTCGCTAAGTAAATAATAGTACTCAACCTCTTCTTGGAGTTTCTCTACAAGATGCATTGCCAACTTTCTATCGGCCAAAGATTGCTTGTATTTCGCATCCTGGAATTCCACCTGCAGCTTTAACTCACGAATTCGCGTCTCCAGGCTTTTGATTTCAGAATTAGAGTTATGGACCTCAGGGGCTTGATTCACAAGGAAAGATTTTATTGGATCCATCATCGAAGATTAGATCATTAAAACAATTATACCAGAACATACCCCAGTGTGAATAGCAGTGGCATAAGACTGAAAGCCCCTTTTAGTTGAGACAAATACTATTCTGAGCCAACAAGCTAGAGACAACTCCTGACTGAACGCCAGGGTAGAAATCGAGGGAGCAATAAAAAAGATTTGACGAGAACCGATCAAGCAACGCTCTACGGACTGGGAAGAAGACAGAAGCAAAAATATTCTCTCGAACAAAATGCACAAATAATAAAGAGTTACAGCAAGTATCGCTTAAACCTACCCACAAGAAATTCTATTATTGAAATAGCGACAGGCAGCAACTAAGACAACCTCGAGGATCAACATCAAGATATTGACCTACAGAACTTTGATTCAATCAAATAAGAATGCTGAACACATCTCCTACACAACACATCCACGAAATCCAAATACAAACATTGACAATAATGAAATGACTTCAACACGTGCCAAGTTGCATGGGTAGGCGGTAAGCAATTGTTGGGAATTTAATAATTCGTTGCCGAGGAAACAACAAAGTCAGCCTTTATCAGATTTGATCACTGAAGATTTAGAAGAAAACAATAATTTTGCTGTCTCTGAATTCTCACGGTTATAGCGCCTAAGGTAATCCAAAATTGAAGCATGCCAGTTCAAATCTTGCGAATCAAGGATATTCGGCAAATTATCTAGGTTAACCTTTAAAGGATTATCTCTGAGCAACTCTTTCTTGAGGTATGGATATTTGATACGAAGCAAAGACTCCCAATTAACGTGAGTTGGATTTGTAGCCTCAGAGGTTCCATATAGAGCAATTCCTTTGAAACCAAGGCGGACCAGGCGAGCAGACCAACCAACTTCGTAATTCATTATGATTTCATATTTTGAATCCAATATACCTATATTGAACCAATGCAACTTGAAAAAGGAGGAAGTGAATACCTTTCTAGAGTAAAATATAAAAAAGCTCTGCAAATGCCATGATGGAGTAATAGATGAAGTCAACCCCATAAAATCAGCTTCAGAAGAATAACGACTGATCCTGGCAAAAGTATCCGAAAAATCATTCAAAGGGCCCCAATTGCTGTCATTGGCAAGCAAGACGCCTTCGTAATTACACAAACGAGCATAATTTTTTCTGATTACATGGGACCAACACCCGAAGTCATACCCACTATTTTTACGAATTAAAATTTGAGCACAAAAAGGCTTGACTTTTTCAACTTCTTCAGGAGCATTAGCCAGACATTCAGAACTTGACACGAAGTAGATGTCACAATATTCACTAAGTTTCTCAAGATGGTAAACACAATCATCTGCAATCAAGGGATCAATATCATAATGTACAAATACACAAGCGTATCTTTGTTTCATCGAATTGTGCACTTGATGAATTACAAGCTCATCAAGCTCAATATCTGAGCTAGGCTTTGAAGTATGATCAATGAATCTACGATCAAAACTTGTTTTAACAATTTTCTGAAGATTATTGAAGACTGTACTAACTCCAGTAAATTTATCTGGGCTGGAGAATATGTCTTCATGACGAGAAACCAAATTTACCCTTTCATGATAAAGGCGAGTTCCGGCTTCATCATCATTATCTTCACCTCTAGATTCAGATTCTAAATGATATATCTTAGTCTCAGTGGAGCAGATTATAGGACGTTGATGATACTCTTTTTTAGCTCTAAAGCATAAATCAACATCATTATAAGCAACTTTAAAATCTTCATCAAAACCATCAATTCTAAGAAATTCTTCCTTCCTCATAATCATGCATGCAGCTGTCACAGCAGAGCATTCGTGGGTCCGCTCCCATGGATGCACATATTGATCTAAAGAGAATTCATGATTTAAGTCTGTAAAATGCCGAGAGAATGGACTATTTATAGCGATATGTTTTTCCATGGTCGAAGACAAGCCATTATGCTGAATTTTGCCGCTTGGATATAATAGTTTTGAGCCAGTGATAATGGCATTGTAAAAAAGATGGGTTTTAAGCAGTGTTGTAACCGCAAAGCCTGATTCAATCAAGATATCATTATTCAAAAACAAAAGATATTCTTCCTCAACAAAGCCTACAGCGTAATTATTAATTTTGGCGTAATTAAACTCACCAGGGAAATCAATACAAACAAAAAGATCTTGATATTTATTTTTAAGTTGATCTAAAACCTCGAATGTCCTGTGTTCAATTGAGCCGTTGTTAACAGCATAGATTTTTAATGCAACCTCTTCTTCGTTAAAAATGAGAGATTTTACACAGTCCTCCAATAGATGAATCTTATCTTTAAAAGGTATAACAACACCAACAGAATTGTTCAGACTTGGCTTGAATTTAACTACTGAATTTTCGCGATCTACAAGAAGGGAGTTTTTACTACCTTCAGTACTATCAGATTGATCAATAGAAGCAAGCTGTTTCTGCCAGGCTTTAAACAAGTCTCTCCTAACTGGGAACAAACTTGATTTGTAATCATTCAAACAATAAAAAGGCGACCAATAAGTAGAATCAGATGAATCATGTTTTGCAGCAGGTCGGCTATAGGATTCGCTCAAGATTTCTCTCTTTAGGCAAAAATTCACCCCAAAATCTTCTAACTCAAGCACTAGACCATGAAAATAGCCATAGGCAGTTTGATAGTCCTTAAGCTTACTTACAACGGCCAACACCTCTATTGAATTAGCAATTATACAGCCATTTGTAATATCAGAAACCAACATATTTGAGCGTGAGTATTCGGTAACTGCGCAGAATCTTCCATTATTGGCTGAATAGCCAAAAATAGCAGTCCTATCTTCTAGCTTAATATCAACAATCCATTTGACTGCAGACCGGGTCAAAGTCTTACCCTTTAAAAGTATGCAAAGATTATGATCATCTGAGATGTTATAAAAAAGATACTGCTCTATATTCATGGACGAACCATTATGTGTATACACACGGTCATCCTTTATGCTGTAGACATCTCCAAGCAGCTTTGATAATTGAAGAGACTTTAAATCAGATATTTCAGATTCATCCAAATCATCATAATTATCTACGATGTAAAGAAGATTTCCGTCATATTTTTTCTTGGCATGAGAGAAAGAAAGTGATGAATGGCGCCTACCCTCAAGAATTTCTATATAACCATATCTTAGAAAATGATCAATGACTGAAACACAAACTCCACGCTCAACGGCTTCAGGGACATCTGGATTGTCAATTGAGTATTCGTTGACAGAATAATGAAAAAGATTGACTGTTGGATCATTGGACGTCAAATCAGGAAGAATTATTCTTCCTGTATCGACTTCAAAGTTGTCAAAAACTAATTCCACTATTTTATCAATCAAATTCGAATCTAAATTATTTTTTCTGCAATACTCAGCAATTCTATTCGCAAAAACATCTCTTAAATCAGCAGACAGCTGTTGAGATGGACTATCAACAATTGATTCTGGGCTTGAAACGGCATCTAACGGGTGAACAAAGCCGGGATTTGTCTTTGCAAGAAGATTTTCCCATGAACTGATTAGTCCAACAGGATAATGTAATGTGCGGGCTTGTTTTACGATTTCGTTGGCTGAACGGTAATCCCCAGAGGAAAGGAAATGTGAGAACTGCTTAGCAAGGGAATTGTCCATGAAAAATGAATCTGAAGAGGGTTTATGCGGCACTGGAATTTATTCAATAGATAACAAGGCCTTTACAAAAAAGTCTCGTAAATAAATCTTGGATGAAATAGGGTATCTCAAAGAAAAACAGTTTATTATTGGCAGGGATTTATTAATACTACCACTCCACCAAAAGAGTAGCTGTATGCAAGATCGAATGAGACTTCTAATGAAAGAAGGGTTCATTGGGGATTATTCGATGATCTATTGTAGCAAAATAAATTCCACTCAACTCAACTGCAGAGTCAATCCTCTTCTCTGACGAACCACGACAGAGACCAAGCAAAACTTGCATCACTAGTTATCAGGATTATGGAATATCAAACAACATGCTTATCGCTAAGATTTGTTTCTTAGAAGCAAATCTCCATGGGGAACAAAGGACGATACCTGTAAGCATTAAGAATCAAAGATATTTGCAAAATCAATCAGTTAAAAATAGATAGATTTTAAGATTAGATTTTTACAAGAAAAAGCCCGCGTAATTATAAAAAAGCATGTTAGAACAAAATTGTTAATGTGTTTTTGTCAGTGTGGAGATGATTCAAACAAATAAAGCAATAAAAGCTATATAGCTAAGAATAAATATTGATTTACTTTTTGCTATGGGCTGGAAGCGTTAGTGGTACCAGGGGAGTCACTGGTTCAATCTTAAGTTCAACTAAAATCTCCAATAATTGATTGTAAATAGCTTGCCACGGTAAACTGTAATCCATATATCCAACACGATTTTCAGGATCAGATTGGTCTTCTACCAATTCCCTATCAATAACTTTAGTACAATGATGTATATGTTGAGACTTATGATCCGCCATCTTATTACTCATATGGCCTACACCAGGCTTTTGACATATTCTTGCTATATTTATAGAGCCTGTAGTGTAATTAGCCATAAATAAATCTACCGACATGCCAATACGAATTTTTTCTAACATAGGCAAGCCAGCAATAATGCCAAAACGTCTATGCTTTCTAGAGGGCAATTTCTTTATAATCTCTTGAATAACATCATTGTCTTTACGTGATTCTTTTCGATGATAATCCGAACGCTCTCCACTGACCAATGGCGGAGTCCATCCATCGAAAACCACTGCTAGGTTGGGGTAATGCTCATAAAGCTTATTTAAGATTGCCGCAGTACCTTCAACTTGTTCTAACCAACAACGCTTTTGTCCCGTAATTCCTACCCATAGAAGTGGGTGAGATTCTTCCAAGAACTCCAAAGCACCTGAGGATGCTAAATGAGAACTGGTACGTGCAAATTCACGCAATGAAGTATCGGTTGTGGTGGCAAGTGTAAATGAGTGGGGATCAGGTTTATAATTAGAATAAAACCACAAACCCAATTTTAACAAGTATCCTTCTTGAGATTCAGTCGATTTATTTAAACTAGCCTTGGTGCGTATCTGATGCTGTTGAACAAGCCCCAATCCAGCACCTAAATCAATAAAAGCTTCATCATCCTTGGAAAAAAGGGCATCTTCAGAAAGAAGTTCCCCTTGATCCCGAATGAGCTGTAACGCTAAAAGTGAATCGTAGTTACAGTGATAGGGGCGAGCATGTCCAACAAGATAGCCATGAAAAGCACGTGATCTATTAAGTTGATAGAAATCAGGCGTGAGAGATAATTCACGCAAACACGACAAGATATTTTGGGGAGTGATATGGCAAACAATGATTAATTTATTCAATCCTGGAATAAAAACAGCATCACAACTTGTCACCCCCTGGAAAACAAACAGACGCTGGTCTGCCTCTTGGATCATCAAAACATTCCAGTCCACCAAAAGCCGGCTTCCAAGCAAAACACCATCTTCTTGTGAGAAAACAGCTGGGAAACGACCAAACCGAGACAGCCGGGCCATATGAACAACAAAGTCTGGTCTTGTCACATGGTCACAAAAGGTAGAAAATTGAGAAGTAGGATTTCCAGCATGGATAACTTCAACCGTGCTTAATATTCTCTTTGCCAATCCCCCAAGATTTAGAGCAGGCATTAAACTCTTATAACCCGAGAAATAATTAGTCCATTTGGTTGCATCATCTAGATTCGTCATATCGAGCCTCATTTGCATCCAGGGACATTGGATATTGTTAAAAAGAAGCTTAAATGACAAATCAATGCCTAACTCTTTGGTTGGAATCTCGCCCTGAATGATATGACAGCCTTCTTGAAAATGACACGGAAAAGACCAACTACGTGAGCCACTAACCAGCAAAAGAGAAAGAGCTGGTGGTGACAGCTGATGTTTTGGTAAAATTACACCAACAAAAGAAAAGTTATCAAGTGCAATACTTAAATGCTTCAATATTATATCGAAGCCAAGATGATCGACAGGATTAGTATCAGTAATTTTGGCCAACATCCGCTAGACAGCAATTTCTTATATTCTAAGCCATGCGCGGTCAAATAAGCTTAATTGCTATCGCCTTCAGCATAAGAGCTCTCACAGCGAGTAGATAAAATGATCAAATAAGCAGTGCCGAAGCAACAAATATGGCTTTAAGAGCCAAAATTAAACTTCAGAACAATGACTAAAGACATTTAATCCTTATTTTCGGAAAAATGATAGGTATGCTCTGTCTCTATTACTAGAAACGAGGAGATCTAATATGTTATTTGAGGGGCAATTAAAACCACCCCCTGTAATGGATACTTCAAAAATTACACTTTTGATGTCAATTCACTGAAAAACGAACAGGAAAGACTTTTATTGCTTGCACATCTCAATGCGCCAAGATCGATGGCTGACTTACGCTGCTAAGCAGGCTTATATGAGCAATAGGTTGAGATCACAAGAAGGCAGTGATATGATTAGATCTAATCATACTTACATTTGAGTCGATGCTCCCTTGGTGCATTGCACTATCAAGCTTTCTTATAACAAATCAAGAGAAGTACAGTGCCTGATTCAAGCAAACTAAGCCAAGATTTCAAAGAATTCAGATTCCGACGTCGCTATGATCATTTGTTGCGGTTTAGGCTCCGAAATGCAAAGCCCAATGAAATTATTAAAGCAGCTCGAGAGCTTGGATTTAAAATAAATGCCAAAGATTTAGAGAAAATGAAAGCAATAAACGCGAAACAAGCTGCTAAGAGAGCAGAACCTATTCGGGAAAAATCAGCACTTGACCTCCTAAAGAACTTTTTCAAAGGCTAGATATTTCAATACCAAGTGTAATAATTTGAGTTAATATTCCCAAGCTTTCAAGCGACAATCGTTATGTTTTTAAAACGACATAAGAAGTCTTTCAATCCTCAAAATACGATCAGAAGTCACAAAATAATTTTCACATTAACTTTAAAACCATATTTTTCTGTCAATCTAACGGAATAGAACCTCATTAATCGAAATATTTAAAGTACCACTCCGCAAAACTCTGAATCCCATCTTCAATAGATGTTGATGGAGTGAAATTAATCCATTTTTCCAACGCGGAAGTATCAGCCGCAGTTGCAATCACATCACCAGGCTGAATCGGTTGAAAATCTTTAACAGCTTTACGACCGAATGCCTGCTCCATCACTTCGATGAAACGCAAAAGTTCTGTGGGCTGGCTGTTGCCAATATTGAGCACCCGGTGCGGCGCTGCCGCCGTAGCAGGATCAGGTTGGAGCGGATCAAATTCAGGATTGGACGTCGCTGGTTTATCGCAGCAGCGCAGCACCCCTTCAACGATGTCATCGATATAAGTGAAGTCACGCTGCATCTTGCCGTGGTTGAAAACCTTGATTGGCTCACCAGCCAGGATCGCCCGTGCAAACAGCATCGGAGCCATGTCAGGACGACCCCAAGGTCCATAGACCGTAAAAAATCGCAACCCGGTGGCGGGCAGTCCATAGAGATGGCTGTAGGTGTGCGCCATCAGCTCGTTGGCTTTCTTGCTCGCGGCATAAAGGCTCACCGGGTGGTTCACCGGCTGACGTTCGTGGAAGGGCAGATTGCGATTGCCGCCGTACACGGAACTGCTTGAGGCATACACCAGGTTTTGCGTGCCGTGATACCGGCATCCCTCCAGCAGATTGCCAAACCCCACCAGGTTGCTTTGTATGTAGGCCGCAGGGTTTTCCAAGGAGTAACGGACGCCGGCCTGTGCCGCAAGATTCACCACCACCTGGGGTCGCTCTTCGGCGAACAGCGCCATCAATCCCTGATCATCTTCGAGGGCTAGGCGCTCAAACCGCCAGGCTCCTCCTGGGGCAATAGCTTCAACCTGACGCAACCTCGACTGCTTGAGGCCGGGGTCGTAATAGTCATTCAGATTGTCTAGGCCGACCACGCGATCACCGCGTTGCAACAACCGCTTCGACAACGCTGCACCGATGAAGCCGGCTGCCCCGGTGACCAGAACCGTTCTCGACATCAGCCCTCTCCATCCCCCACGCACCAAAGGTTGAGACCTGAGGCTCTGACCTGCCCGTGATCAGTGATTGCCCGGGCGTCAAAGACCCATGCCGGCTTGCGCATCCGACCAGCAAGAGACATCCAGTTCAGGTTGCGGTAGTCCTGCCACTCGGTGAGCACCAGCACCGCATCGGCTCCCGTTACCGCCTCTTCAACAGTGCAGGCTTCGGCCCAACTGCCAGTTCCACTGAGTGCGTCTTCCTGGGGTTCTGCCTTCTGTTGAAGGTCACGGGCCATCTGTTGAACAGCCACTTTGGGATCGTGAATGGCTAGCTGAGCGCCTTCCTCAAGAAGGTCGCGGCAGATGCGAATCGCCGGAGCCTCTCGGGTGTCGTTGGTGTCAGCCTTGAACGCAAAACCAAGAATCGCCAGCCGCTTTCCGGTCACCGTGCCAAACAGTTTTTCCACCACCAACCGGGCAATGCGGTGCTGCTGCCACGTATTCAGGGCCACCACACTCTCCCAATAATCCGCCACCTCCGGCAGGCCGAAATGGCGGCAGAGATACACCAGGTTGAGGATGTCTTTCTGGAAACAGCTGCCACCGAATCCCGGCCCAGCATTGAGGAATTTTGGACCGATGCGACTGTCGGTGCCAATCGCCCGGGCCACCTCACGCACATCAGCTCCACTGGCCTCGCAGAAGGCCGCAATCGAGTTGATCGAGCTGATCCGCTGCGCCAGAAACGCA
The DNA here is from genome assembly GCF_014280075.1 of Synechococcus sp. A15-62. Taxonomy (NCBI): domain Bacteria; kingdom Bacillati; phylum Cyanobacteriota; class Cyanophyceae; order Synechococcales; family Synechococcaceae; genus Synechococcus; species Synechococcus sp. A15-62. Next base: position 205,046 of record NZ_CP047950.1, on the reverse strand, counting down.
TTGGCCGTGAGCTTGGACAGCTCGCTGCTCCAGAGGTTGGTGCGCAGAATCTGCTCCTCGGGAACCCAGTGCGCATAGATCGCAGCAAGGGCATCCATCGACGTCGGGTCATCACCACCGATCAAGACGCGATCCGGAGCCTCCAGATCATGAATGGCCGTTCCTTCCGCCAAAAATTCAGGATTGGAGAGCACCGAAAACGTGCGCTGGTCGTCTCCATCACTGGCCGCCTCCAGGATCGTTTTGATGGCGGCAGCCGTACGCACCGGCAGGGTGCTCTTCTCCACCACGATCGTGTGGCCGGTGGCCGCCTGAGCCACCTCTCGAGCACAGGCTTCCACCCAGCGCAAATCACTGGCCTGTCCAGCGCCAAGCCCCTTCGTCTTGGTGGGCGTGTTCACTGAGATGAACACCATGTCTGCAGCAGCGATCGAGGCCGCCACATCGGTTGAGAACGACAAGTTGCGCCCTCGAGCCCTCTCCACCACGCGGTCGAGCCCGGGTTCATACACCGGCAACTTGCTCAGATCGGCATCATTCCAAGCATCGATGCGCGCCTGGTTGATGTCCACCACCTGCACTTGCACCTGCGGGCAACGATCAGCGATCACCGCCATGGTCGGACCACCCACATAGCCCGCACCGATGCAGCAGATCCGTTGAATGGTCACGTCCCGCAGCCTTTGGCAATTTCGAGGAGATTACGGAAGGAGTCGATGGTGGGAGCCAGACCCTGCTCCAGTGACACAGTCGGCTCCCAGTTGAGCTGCTGACGGGCAAGATTTATCGCCGGCTGCCGCTGGCGAGGGTCGTCTTGCGGCAAGGGCTTTTCCATCAACGGCAGATTCGGCCTTATCTGCTGGCGGATTAGCTCCGCCAGCTCGCGGATCGTGAATTCAGCGGGATTGCCCAAGTTGATGGGGCCGGTGTGATCGCCGTTCATCAGAGGGATCAAGCCCTCAATTAGATCGCTCACATAACAAAAGGAGCGGGTCTGACTGCCATCGCCGTACAGCGTCAACGGTTCGCCCCGCAGGGCCTGCACGATGAAGTTGCTCACCACCCGGCCGTCATCGGGGAGCATGCGCGGGCCATAGGTGTTGAAGATGCGGGCCACCCGCACCTCCACGTCATTCATGCGCTGGTAGTCGAAACAGAGGGTTTCTGCGATGCGCTTGCCCTCGTCGTAGCAACTGCGGACACCGATGGGATTGACGGAGCCCCAGTAACTCTCCCGTTGAGGGTGAACCTCAGGATCTCCGTAGACCTCACTTGTACTGGCGAGCAGCAGCCGTGCCCCCACTCGACGCGCCAGGCCCAGCATGTTGTAAGTGCCGAGAAAGCTGGTTTTGGCTGTCTTGACCGGATTGAACTGATAGTGAATCGGCGAGGCAGGGCAAGCCAGATGCCAGATGCCAGATCCGATCCACCTCGAGCTTGATCGGTTCGGTGACATCGTGACGAATCAGTTCGAACCGTGGATGGCCAATCCAGCGAGCGATGTTGGCTTTACGCCCCGTGAAGTAGTTGTCGAGGCAGATCACCTCATCACCGGCCTCCATCAGACGGTCGATCAGGTGGGAGCCAAGGAAGCCGGCACCGCCAGCGACGAGGTGGATCTGCATCCTCAGGGGGTGAGCAGTTTCTCCACGATCGCGGCAACTGGCGCAAGCGCAACGGTGGATTCCTCAGTCTGCTGCTGTAACGGCTTCAAGCGCACTTCACCTCGCTCGGCCTCCTCGTCTCCAAGCACCATGGCCCAGCGCGCACCACTGCGATCCGCCCGTTTGAACTGCTTGCCGAAGGCGGATCCCGACGAATCCAACTCCACCCAAAGCCCAGCGGCACGCAGGTCCCGTGCCAAAGCCAGAGCAACGCACTCGGCCTCGTCACCACGGTTCACGAGAAAGACATCCGGGGCTGCAGCTGCCGTCAGCCGAGCAGCGTCACCCTGAGGATCCGCCTTCGCTGCGGCTTCCAACACCAACAACAACCGTTCCATGCCAAGGGCCCATCCAATGGCAGGGGTCTGAGGGCCTCCCAACTGACCAATCAGGCCGTCGTAACGTCCTCCACCACAGACGGTGGCCTGGGCTCCCAGTTGATCACTGGTGATCTCGAAAGCCGTGTGGCTGTAGTAGTCCAAGCCACGCACCAACCGGGGATTCAACTCGTAAGGAATCCCGAGAGAAGTCAGCCCACGCTGCACCTGTTCAAAACGCTCACGGCTGGCATCACAGAGGGCATCCGCCAGGGTGGGTGCGTCTGCCAAAAGCGCCTGGGTGTCCTTGTTTTTGGAATCCAGGATGCGCAGGGGATTGGTGCTCAGCCGCGCCTGGGAATCAGGATCAAGGGCCTCCGATCGCTGCTCAAGCCAGGCCACCAGAGCATTGCGATAGGCCTGACGGTCTTCAGCGGTGCCGAGGCTGTTCAGCTCCAACTGCAAACCGCCCACACCGAGGGAAGCCAGCAGATCCCAGGCCAGGGCAATCACCTCAACATCACTGCGGGCCCGCTCAGCTCCAAGCCACTCCACCCCGATCTGATGGAACTGCCGCTGCCGGCCAGCCTGGGGGCGCTCATAGCGAAACATCGGCCCGGCATACCAGAGCTTCTGGGCGCCCTGGCTGAACAAACCGTGCTGCAGGGCGGCACGCACCACCGATGCGGTGCCTTCGGGCCGAAGGGTGCAGGAGCGATCGCCCCGATCCTGAAAGCTGTACATCTCCTTACCCACCACATCGGTGCCCTCACCGATGCCACGGCAGAACAGATCCGTTGTCTCCAACAGCGGCGTCCGAATTTCACCGAACCCAGAACGCTGGAAGTGCTCCCGCGCTTTGGCCTCAACCGCCTGCCAACGCTGAAGCACCTCCGGCAACAGATCGACCATGCCCCTGAGGCTCTGAAGCTGACTCACGTGCAGGATTCAGGTACAGCGACTCAGTCTGCCGGGTGGAAGCGCGGTACAACAAAGCCGGCGATCTGCCTGAGAATTAAGGGATGAAAGGGGGTAAAGACATGGGCCGACGCATCCTCATCACCGGCGGTGCCGGCTTCATCGGGAGTCACACCTGTCTTGTGCTGCTAGAGCAGGGCGACGAGCTTGTGGTGCTGGACAACTTCGACAACAGCAGTCCTGAGGCTTTGCGACGGGTGCAAGAGCTGGCGGGTTCAACCCAATTGACCCTGGTGGAGGGGGACGTGCGCGACACCAGCGCTGTGGATCAGGCCTTCAGCTCCGGTGGAGCCGTGGATGGGGTGATTCATTTCGCCGGGCTGAAAGCCGTAGGGGAATCGGTCGCCAACCCACTCCTCTACTGGGATGTGAATGTGAATGGCAGCCGCGTTCTGGCGGCGGCCATGGAGCGCCATGGTTGCCGCACCCTGGTGTTCAGCAGCACCTCCACCGCCTACGGAGAGCCCGAAACGTTCCCGCTGAGGGAAGACATGCCAACGGCACCGGTGCACCCCTATGCCCAAACCAAGGTGGCTGTTGAACAGATGCTGGCGGCCCTCTGCCGCTCGGGCTCGTGGCAGGTGGCCTGCCTGCGCTACTTCAATCCAGTGGGTGCACACCCCAGCGGACGAATCGGTGAAGACCCGCTGGGAATTCCGAACAACCTCTTCCCCTTCATCACCCAGGTGGCCGCAGGGCGTCGGGAGCTCTTGCGCGTCTTCGGTAACGACTACCCCACACCTGATGGCACCGGCATCCGCGATTACCTGCATGTGATGGATCTGGCTGAAGCCCATGGCTCGGCCCTCGACCACTTGTTCAAGCGACAAACATCGGATCCCTTGACGCTGAACATCGGCACCGGCCGTGGACTCAGCGTGCTGGACGTGGTGCACGGCTTCGAACAGGCCACAGGATTGGCCATCCCCTTCGAGATCGTGGAGCGTCGACCAGGCGACGTGCCCCGCCTAGAGGCCTGCCCCCGGACCGCACAGACCGTGCTGGGCTGGCGCGCCCGCCGAAGCCTGGAAGAGATGTGCCGTGATGGCTGGGCCTGGCAGCAAGCCAATCCATCCGGATACCGAGGCCCAACATGAGCAGAGGTGGTCTGCTGGTCATGGCCGGCGGAGGGCACAGCCATGCGCTGGTGCTGAAACGCTGGGCGATGAAGCCAGAGCAGCGGCCAGAGCAGAGCATCGTGCTGGTGAACCGCAACAGCACAGCCCTGTATTCCGGCATGGTGCCGGGGTTAATTGCAGGCTTCTATCAGCGCGATGAGCTCGCCATCGACCTGCGCCAGCTGTGTGATAAGGCCGGGGTGGCTTTCGTGGAGGCGGAAATCACTGGATTGGACCTTCAAGGCAGATGCCTGAGGCTGCGCGAGCGGCCGGCACTCCACTTCGATTGCCTCAGCCTGGATGTGGGGGCCGTCAGCAGACCCAGTGCCACTGGAATTCCAATCAAGCCATTGGAGGCTTCCCTCGCCTTTCTCGAGAGCGAACAATCAAGCGATCCAAAGCCCCTACGTGTGATCGGCGCTGGAGCTGCCGGCCAGGAGGTGGTTTTGGCGCTACGACGCCGCTGGCCGCAGCGAGCGCTGCAGCTGCAACAGCGCAGCGGACAGCTGGATCCAACGATGCAAAAGGTGCTGCAACGGGCGAAGATCGCCTTGATCGACGACGAACGCGATCACAAGGGACCCAGCCTGCTCTGCACAGGAAGCCAGGGGCCTGCCTGGCTGGCATCAACCGGTCTGCCGCTAGATCACGATGGCCGAATCCGCACCGATCGCTGTCTGAGGGTGGAAGGCCATCCATCCCTTTTCGCCAGCGGAGACTGTGCCGTGATCAGCGCAGAACCCCGACCCGCATCTGGGGTGTGGGCCGTGCGAGCCGGGCGCCCCTTGGCCGCCAACCTGGAGGCAGCCTGCCAGGGCCGACCACTGCGCTCCTGGCATCCCCAGCGGGAGGCTCTGCAACTGATTGGGAGCCACGAAGATGCCGCCTGGGCGCGATGGGGCAGATGGCGACTGGGGCCATCCCCCCTGCTTTGGCGCCTGAAGCAACGCATCGATCACACCTTCATGGCCAGCTTTCAGCAGCCAGCAGCGATGGCTGATGCAGCTCCGATGGCCTGCCGGGGTTGCGCGGCCAAATTGCCGGCCCAACCCCTGGCCGCAGCGCTCGAGCGGGTGGGGCTGGGGGGACAACCGGAAGACGCCGCCCATCTCCCTGGCAGCGAAGAGCTGCTGCAAAGCGTGGATGGCTTTCCAGCCCTGGTGAGTGACCCCTGGCTGAACGGTCGATTGACGGCCCTGCATGCCTGCTCGGATCTCTGGGCTTGCGGTGCCCGTGTCTCCAGCGCCATGGCAACGATCACGCTGCCGATGGTGCCGGCCAATGAGCAGCAGGAGCTGCTGGTTCAGACCCTGGCCGGGATCCGCTCGGTTCTGGATGAACAGGGTGCTGAGCTGATCGGTGGACACACGATGGAGTCCCGCAGCGCATCACCCCTCCCAGCAAGCCTCGGGGTGCAGATCACCCTCGCGGTGAACGGGAGAAGCAGCCAGTCACCCTGGCTGAAATCTGGGCTGCAGCCCGGTGATGCCCTGCTGATCAGCCGCCCCCTCGGCACCGGAGTGCTGTTTGCAGGGGCCATGACCGGCGCCACCAAGGCGGCTGATCTGGATGCTGCTCTGAAAAGCATGGCCTGCAGCCAACACAAGCTGCTTGAGCAGCTTGAGCCCGTTCGGGGGGACATTCACGCCTGCACCGACATCACCGGTTTCGGCCTGCTTGGGCATCTGGGCGAGATGCTCCAGAACAGAACAGGGCTCCAGATCCTGCTGGATGGAGCTGCTATCCCGGCCTACTCCGGTGCACTTGACCTGTTCGAACGCGGCATCTCCAGCACCCTGGCCCCCTCCAACCGGGCAGCGTGGCGATGGCTGGAAGGCACGGTTCAGTTGCAACAGCCCCCGTCCGCAAGCTTGCTCGAGCTGCTGGTGGACCCGCAGACCTGCGGCCCGCTGCTGCTGGCATGCAGCAGCAAAGCCGCTGCACAACTCACTCAGAACGGCCCATGGCTTCGGATCGGCAAAGCAACAACCGGGCATGGGTGAGGTCGGTGGCCTGTGGTTCACAGTGATACCCCTCCTGCTCAACCCGTGATTGCAGAGGTTTGAGCTTGCGCTCCATGGCGGGCGGCGGCCCACTGCTGGCGAGCCAGAGCTGCCTGGGCAGATCCGGACCCTGCAGCCGTTGCTTCAGATCACCATTCCCCCCCCATGGGGATGAAGGCAAGGGAATCCGGCCCATGGCCGCCTCCATCCGATCGCTGAGGTTGAACAGTCGCGGCCTGGGGGTGTAGCGATCCTGAAGTCTCATGGTCCGCTGGCTGATCAGACGGAACTGGTCCTGTTCCCGAACACCACCGACGCCGGCATCGAGCTCGCTGAAGCCTGGCCCCCACCAGCTGACCATCAGCAGCCCCAGGATGATCAGACCGCAGCCGCGGCCGAAGCGGTTCAGCTCAAAAGCACCGATCTGCACGGCCAGAACGGGCGCCACCGCCGGCAGCAACACGACGAAGTAGCGGCTGAAGGCCATCGGCTTCACAAACGACACGACAACCACCCCAAAAACCATCAACAGGGACGGGATCAGACCGCTTCGATCGAGAAGATTCCAAGACGGCCACGGCAGCCGACGCAGCCCTCCCCAACGCCGCAACACCATCAGCAACAGCAGGATCAGCGCCAATTTGGGCAACGGCCAGAGGCCAAGGCCGCGGGCCAGGGTTTCCTCCAACAAGGCGTAATCCGGCACACCGATCCAACTGCCGGCCCGGGAGCTGAAGAGATAGTCCGCGGCGTACGCCATCCAGGCCAAGGCCGGGAGGGCTCCAATTAAGGCAGCGGCAGAAAAGCTCCAGCGGCGTCGCGATCCATCCCAGGCGGCGGCCGCCAGCACCAGGAACAACCCATAGAAGTGGGTCAGGCCGGCCAGCCCGGCCACCGCCCCGTAGGCGACGGGATGGGCGGAACGGCGCCACCACCAGGCCAGAGCCACCAGCAGCACCAGCACGGCATAGCTTTTGCCCTCGATCGCGAACCGAATCGGATAGGGACTGCAAAAGGCCAAGAGCGCCGCGACCGCTCCCACCCTGGCCCGAGTGCCCGCATGACCAAGGGCCATCGCCTGACAGACCATGACCAGGCCACCCGCCAGATAAGCCAACCAGGACAGGAAGCGCAGGCTGACCGGGCTCTGACCGACCAGATGCCCCCAGAGCCAGAGCAGGCCGTAATAGGCCGGGGGATGGGTGTCCTCCCGCAGCATGGCCAGAAGGTGGCTGAAGCTGGGCTGAAAACTCTTGCCGACGCTATAGAGCTCATCGCTCCAAAGCGCTGTGGCATCGATTAACAGCAAAGCCCGCAAACCAAAGGCCAGACAGACGGTCACCAACACCGCGATCCAGCTGCGTTTCATCGGCTGCGGTCCTGCGCTGCACTGCGCTGCCTGCGCAACTCCTCCCCGATCGCCGGCCCCGGCTGCCAACCCGCAGCGATCAGTTCACGCGCGGTCTGCGGCGCCTGAATCCCGCGCCAACGGCCCCACCAGCGCAGCAGCGGTCTCCATTGCTTCGGCCGAAGGGTGACCGCCAGGGCCACTGCCTCCGGCTGCCAACCCTTCTGCTCCAGGGCCGTCGACCAGATTGATGGGCTGGCCTGCAGGACCGGGGGGTTGTCCATCAGCCAGTCGCAGAGGGCACCGCACTGTTTCAACCATTGCTGTTGCTTCCCGGGAATCTGCAACCGTTGCGCGAGTGCGACCGGATCGGCTGCTCCCGCAAGAAACGCCGGCATTAACGGGAGACCCAGACGTCGGGCCCAATGCAGCCGCTGGGTGCGCCGAGGATCCCGCTGAAGTTGCGCGTCCAACAGCGGCAGTGCTTGCCACTGCTCCAACAAATCCAGCGCCTGCGGCCAAGGTTCGCGCTCCAGCAGCCGCTCCAACTCCATCCGCAGTCGACTGGCCAGGGCCGGCGGTGCCGTCAACGCCGCATCACCCTGGCCCCAGGCCCAGGGCCACTGCTGCATGGTGCTGCGGATCTGCTCACGGCTCTCCTTCGCAAGCTGGAAACCCAGCCGAGCGGCGTAACGGGCAGCTCGGATCACGCGGGTGGGGTCGTCCTGAACGCTTCCCGCGTGCAGAAAGCGGATCTGGCCCGAGGCCAGGTCCTCCTGGCCATGGTGGAGATCGATCAGCTCACCGGCCACCAGATCGAGGGCCATGGCATTGATCGTGAAATCCCGGCGAGCGAGGTCAGCCTCGAGGGTGCCAACTCGCACGACGGGATTCTCGGCTGGCGCGGGGTAGTGCTCCTGTCGTGCTGTGGCCAGATCAAACGGAATCCCATCCAGCTGAAATGCCACCGTTCCGAAAGCACCATGCTCCTGAATAGCAGTGATGCGTTCAGAGCCCACCTGAGTGACCAGTTCCGCCACCAGGGCAGCGGCATCACCCTCGACCACCCAGTCCAAATCAGGGACACCTGACCAAGAGCGACCGCAACGCTGATGCAGCAGCTGATCACGGACAACGCCGCCGACCAGGGCCAGACAGCGAACGTCGAGTGATCGCCCAGCACGCTGCAACGCCTCCAGAACGGAAGACGGCACACCTGGAAGATCCATCGCGGGGCGTGCAGGAGAATGGGCCGATCATCACGGATCTGGTCCTTGTCCGCACTCACCCGCTGCCTTGAGGAGGAAGCCTCAGCGATCGCCACTGCTGCCGCACGCTTGAGCAGCGACCAGGTGGAAGCCGCTCTTGATCTGCTGGAGCGCTGTGCAGACCGCAAGGCCAAGCTGGTGATCACCGGTGTGGGCAAAAGCGGCATCGTGGCCCGGAAGATCGCAGCCACGTTCTCTTCGATCGGGCTGATGGCCCTGTTCCTCAATCCCACCGACGCACTGCATGGCGATCTTGGTGTGGTGGCCGCCGAAGACGTCTGTCTCCTGCTCTCGAACAGCGGAGAGACCACCGAACTTCTGGAGGTGCTGCCCCATCTGACCCGACGCGGAACCGGGCGAATCGCCATCGTCGGACGTGCAGACTCCTCCTTGGCTCGCGGCAGTGACGTGGTGCTGGAAGCCAGCGTTGACCGTGAGGTGTGTCCCCTGAACCTGGCTCCCACCGCCAGCACAGCGGTGGCCATGGCGATCGGCGACGCCCTGGCTGCGGTCTGGATGGAACGACGGGGCATCTCGCCGGCGGATTTCGCCTTGAATCACCCCGCCGGATCCCTTGGCAAACAGCTCACCCTCACGGCCTCCGACCTGATGGTGCCCGCCAGCCAACTGCACCCCCTGCAACCCCACACCCCGCTACCCGAAGTGATCGGCGGCCTGACACGCGACGGAATCGGCAGTGGTTGGGTTGAAAACCCAGACAGCCCTGGAAGCCTTCTTGGGATCCTCACGGATGGAGATCTGCGCCGTGCCCTGCAGGATCACGGTGCTGAGACATGGACCCATCTGACGGCGAAGGATCTGATGACTGCCGATCCGATCACGGTGCAGGCCGATGTGCTGGTGGTGAAGGCCTTGGAGCAGATGGAACGCAACCGGCGGAAACCCATCTCCGTGCTTCCCGTCGTGAATCAAGACCAACAACTGATGGGCCTGCTGCGTCTGCACGATCTGGTTCAGGCCGGACTCGCGTGAACAAACTGCGCTGGTGGTTGCTGCGGCGCCGCCTCAGATCGATTCAGCTGCTTGTGCTGGATGTTGATGGTGTGCTCACCGATGGGGGCCTCTGGTTTGACCCCGCAGGGCAACAGAGCAAGCGCTTCGATGTCCGCGATGGCCTTGGCATCCGACTGCTGCAACAGGCGGGGCTTCACATCGCCTTTCTCAGTGGTGGCCAGGGAGGAGCAACGGAGGTGCGGGCACGGCAACTGGGCATCAGCCATTGCCTTGTGGGAATCAAGGACAAGCCTGCCGCCCTCACGGCCCTTCAGAACCAACTGGGGGTGAGCGCCCAGCAAACGGCCTTTGTTGGTGATGACCTCAACGATCTGGCCGTTCGGCCGGTGGTCGGGCTGTTGTTCGCACCCGCCGATGCCTGTCGGCCCGTTCGTTGCGGAGCCGATGCGGTGCTCCGCCGCCAAGGCGGCCATGGAGCCGTCCGGGAGCTGGCGGAACGCATCCTTCAGGAGCGTGGACGCTGGGGACTACTGAGCCGCGACGGTTGGAAAGACCGCAACGACTGAGGTCAGACCATCGCCCGAGCCTGTTCCAGCTGCTCGGCAGTGTCCACCGACAACGAGGTTCCCTCGACCCGGAAGGTGGCAATGGTGAGGCCGGCCTCGATCAACCGCAGCTGTTCGAGCCGTTCCAGATCCTCCAGCGGTGAGGCCGGCAGCTGATCCCAGGCAGCCAATACATCTCCGCGGAAGCCGTACATGCCCACATGCCCCCAGTAGGTGGTGTGCTGATGCCAATCCGACTCAGCCACATCCCGCACGTGGGGGATGGCGGACCGTGAGAAGTAGAGCGCACGGCCGTCATGGGCCAGCAGGGTTTTCACCACATTGGGGTTGTGGACCGATTCGGGCTTCAGCCCGTAGACGGGGGTCACGACCGCTGGCACAGGATCCTGACGCCTGAACTCCTCGGCCATGGCATCGATCACAGCAGGATCGATGAACGGTTGATCGCCCTGAACATTGATCACGGCTGTCTCTTCAGCCAAAGGATCCGCATCGCCCCAGCCCAGGGCCATCAGAGGGTGAGCCACCGATGCGATGCGCTCGCTACCGGAGTTGCAGGATTCCGCCGTCATCAACACTGGGAACCCCCAACCCTCTGCCAGGGTTTGCAGTTCGGTGCTGTCGGTGCAAAGCACCACCGCTTCAACACCCTGAGCCTCACTGCAGCGTTCCAGCACGCGCTGAATCATCGGCTTGCCGCCGATGTCGGCCAGCACCTTGTTGGGGAGTCGAGATGACTGAAGCCGGGCCGGAACGGCCACCACACACTTGCGAATCGCCATCAGTCCCAGAGTTTCATTGCATCGTCGCGGGCGCTGAACCATTCAGCAGCCAGGGGGCCACCCATGGTGCGCTGTTCGCGGAACCAGGGGCCACCCAGGGTCCAGTGCAGCATCGGAGCAGCCTGCTCGGACTCCGGTGGAGCCTGCACATCCACCAGATGATTCCAGCCCCCCTGGATGGCGCCGATCTCATGATCACCCTCCAGCCAGTGGAAGCGGTGAAGCTCCAACCCCGTTGCTGTGTTCACGTAATCGGGCGTGAGTTTGGTGCAGCGGCTGCAATTGAGCAGCATCAGTGAACTCCAATTCTTTTTGGGGTAGGGGCTCTGCACCTCGCCGAGAAATTTCACGGTCTCCCCGGGCACATGCTCGTGCTGCACACACATGGCTCCATAGGCGTCATCGCGCTGATCCCAGAGCGCCTTGATGTCAGCCCGGCAAAGCATGTCGCAATCCATAAACAGGGCCCAGCCCTCGTACCCCATCAAGTAGGGCACCAGAAAACGGGTGAAAGAAAACGCGGTGCTCTGCTTGGGATCCCGCTCGCGCCGGAACAACCCTTGAGCCTCCAGCTGAGGTGTCACCAGCGGCGTGATCGCCAGCGGGACACTGCTGTTTTGGTACAGGCTGTCGATCAGAACGTTGGTGGCTGCCCGCTCTCTCGGGTCATAGCCGATGAAAATGGGGATCGGCTGGCTGGAGGTCGACACAGGCCGTCGATGGCTGGAGAGGAGATTAAGCGGTGGTCACGGGTTCGATCGGCGCCAGGCGCGGATCAAGGATCTTGGGGCCCATCCCCGCAAACTTGACCGCGATCGACACCTTCTCGCCGCTGCCGAAGGTGTGGGTGATTTCACCAACCCCGAAGCTGGCATGGATGACCTGATCACCGACCTGCCAGCTGCGGCCAGGAGCGGGGCCGGCTTGACGGCGACGCACGGCATTGGCAGGGGCCGATGAGGGCTTGTCGCGATCCACGCGGGTGAGCCGGTCAAGGCGCCGTTCACGCCGAAGCGCCGCCCCTCCGGTCTGCGGAATGTCGCCCTGGATCAGGGCTTCCGGCAGCTCCGAAAGGAAAACAGAGGGCACAGCCGCTTCACGCATGCCTCCCCAGAGACGACGTTCACAGGCGTGGGATATGAACAGCCGTTCCTTCGCGCGAGTGATGCCCACATAACAAAGCCGACGCTCTTCCTCGAGTGAAGCCGGATCATCCAGGGAGCGGTAGCTGGGGAACAGGCCCTGCTCCAGACCCACCAGGCACACCACTGGGAACTCCAGCCCCTTGCTGCTGTGGAGCGTCATCAAGGTGACGCGATCGGCTGCCGTGTCTTTACTGTCCGCATCGCTGGACAAGGCCGCCGAGGCCAGGAATCCCTCCAGGTCACCCTCGTCGTTTTCCTCCTGATACTGGAGAGCGGCATTCACCAGTTCCTGGAGGTTGCGGCGGCGCTCCTCCGCTTCATCGGTGCCATCCGCAATCAACTCACTGACGTAGCCGCTCTTCTCCATCACCTGCTGGATCAATTCCGATGGGGCCACGTCACGGCTGCGGGCTTTCAGATCGTTGACCAAGTCGCAAAACTGGAGCAGCCCCTTGGCCGAGCGGCCGCCGAGGGAGCGCACCGCTTCGGGGTCACTCACCACGTCCCACAGCGGAATCCCCAGTTGATTGGCCGCATCGGTAAGGCGCTGAATCGTGGTCTTGCCGATGCCCCGTTTCGGAACATTGATCACCCGCAGCAGGCTGACGGTGTCAGCCGGATTCACCAACAGCCGCAGATAGGCCAGCAGATCCTTGATCTCGCGCCGGTCGTAGAAGCGCAGCCCCCCCACCACGATGTAGGGGATCCCCCAGCGCACCAGGGATTCCTCAATGGCCCGGGACTGAGCATTGGTGCGATAAAGCACCGCCATATCGCCCCAGCTGAGCTCGGGGTTGGCGGCTTCCATCGTGCGCATGCGATGCACCACGGCTTCCGCCTCGGCGATCTCGTCGTCACAGCGGGTGAGGGTGATCAGCTCCCCCTCTCCTCGCGTGGGACGGAGCACCTTGTCGATCCGTTCGCTGTTGTTGGCGATCAGGGCATTGGCCGCCTCGAGAATGGTGGCAGTGGAGCGGTAGTTCTCCTCCAACTTCACCATCGTCTGAGTGGAGTCATCCGGTGCCTGATCGCCGAAATCGTCCTGAAAGCCCATCAGGATGGTGAAGTCGGCCGCACGGAAGCTGTAGATGCTCTGATCGGCGTCACCGACCACAAAGACAGAACGGCCTGACCAGTCCTCAACATCCTGAGGATCCTTGCCATCGGTGACCAACAGCTTGATCAGGTCGTACTGGGTGCGGTTGGTGTCCTGGTATTCATCCACCAGCACGTGACGAAAGCGACGATGCCAGTAGCTGCGCACCTGATCGTTCTGCTGCAGCAACTGAACCGGCAGCAACAGCAGGTCGTCGAAATCGAGGGCGTTGTTGGCCGCAAGGGCTTTGCGGTAGCGCCGATAGACATCGGCCGTGAGCTTGCCTCGCTGGCCCTCTGCATTGGCCTCGAGCTGGTCCGGCAGCCAACCCTGGTTCTTGGCATTGCTGATGGCCCAACGGGTCTTTTTGGGCTCGAACCGCTTGGGATCGAGCTGCAGTTCCTGGGTCACGATCTCCTTCACGAGGCTCTGGGCGTCGGCCTCGTCGTAGATCGAAAACTGCTTGGTCCAGGTGAGTCCTTCCGCGTCCTTGAACTTGTCGATGTCGTAGCGGAGCATCCGCGCAAACAGGGCATGAAAGGTGCCGATCCACAGCTCCTTGGTCACCTCTCGGTAAATACGCGAGCGCAACTGGCGCTGCTCCACCGGGGGCAGGGTGCTCCAGGGCTGGCCGTACTGGCTCTGGGCCAGACGTTGTGCCAGAAGAACCTCAAGCCGCTCCTTCATCTCGCGGGCGGCTTTGTTGGTGAAGGTCACCGCCAGGATCTGAGCGGGATCGGCACCATGCTCCCCGATCAGGTGAGCGATCCGATGGGTGAGGGCGCGCGTCTTACCACTGCCAGCTCCCGCCACCACCAGCAGCGGCCCCTCGTGATGGTCCACCGCCCGTCGTTGGGCGTCGTTAAGGCCGGCCAAGAAGCTCATGGATGGAGATTAGTGGTGCTTAGATGCCTCCAACGCCGTTGCGATGGCCTTCCCCTGATCTTCGACTTGACCCAGGCTCTGCGGGCCAAGGTTGTCGACCTAGTCAAGTCCATACCCGACCAAGACTTCGCTAAGCAATGCGAGAGACGACAAGGGTCTTTGAACAACGCTGGAGCTTCTGGCTGTCAACGCTGTCTGGCACCGCATTGATCTTCAGCGCGAGCCTTGCCCTCTGGCTCCAATCCGGCGCCAGCGGATTCAGCACTCTTCCAGAAACGACAAGGGAGTCTCTGCTGAACAACTACAGCGACATCGCCCATGGGGGATTGATTGCTGTTCTGGCTGTTTTATCTGGACTTCTGATTCGTTCCATCGTCAAAGCAAGCACACAGGACGAGAGACCATGAGCACAAAAGCCCTGGCCAATCGCCATCCGAGACTTCATCAAACGACATCCAGTTGTCACGATTGTCCTGACGATTTATGCAGTGGTGATGATTCAGGAAAGCAGCTGGTTTTACAAGGAGATTCTCACTTGGTACGACGAGATTCTCGACAATCAGATCCTGAACAATTTCAGCCTCAGAGAAAGGTTAATCAACGAAACGATGGGGAGAAATGACTTCCGCTTCTTTCCCCTTTCCCATCAAGATCTGCATGTCCTCAGCTGGTTGACGCCCTACATCAAGGTCTGGTCGCTGGTGAGCGCCCTTGAGCTCATCGCCACCATCATCCTGGGCTGCAAGCTGATTGAACGGATCAAGAAAAACGGTACAAGCGCTTCACTCATCCTGATGGGAACACTGCTATTCCTCGTCACAAGTGCATCCGCTTACAACTATTTTCAATTCATTTACAGCGAGCGATTTCTCACATTTCTGATCGCGCTGTATGCCTATCACTACTCCATCTACCTGGACTCAGGCCAGCTGCACAATGGCCGACTCGCCCTGCTCTTCGCGCTGTTCATCCCATTCTTCAAAGACACGGCCGTGCTGCTGGCCGTTATCCCCGCCGCTACGACGATCGTCGCGGGAAGCCTTGGCGCCATGCCCAGCCGGCCGGCGTGGGGATCCATCCACCCCTCCAAGTAGATGGAGGCCTATACCCTGGACTTCGCCATTTTCAGCCTGGCCCCTTTCTTTCTGGCTTCGTTCGCGCTTCTCAGTGCACTTCCCAGCCTTGCCGCTGATGTGCCGCGCTACGACGCACATCTGGGCTTCTCAGTGCTGGCACTGGACATTCGCCTGATCATCTTCCTGGGATTCATCGCAACACGCTGCTGGCTGATCGGGCGCAAACAAGCCAACGTCAACGCCCTCGATGGTTTCAACCTTGCAGCACTGGCCTATGGATTCGCCCTTTACGCCTTGGTTGGGCTGGAAGGGAGCAATTACATGAGCCTGCCAATTCAGTTTGCCGCTGTTCTCGACATCCTGATGATCTGGGAAAGCCTCATAGCACCGAAGCTGAAGCACCGAATGAACAGCCGCCAGGCTCAGGCCGTGGCCCTCGGCACCACGTTGTTGCTGTTGAACATTGAAGATCGACAAGCCGCCACGTTTCGACAACGCGCACAACTAATCAGCTGGAAACAACGTTCATGGCGCACAACCTTGAACGAAGCCAGATCCATCACAACACGTGCCAAAGAGAATGGAGAAACCGTGAACCTCATCTACTCAAAAGGATGGTTCAAACACTCCGATCAGATGAAGGCTCTCACCTACGACCGCCTTGTGTATTACGACATCGACACCAGGCGCTACATCATCAAAGCCGGAATCGGAAAAGGTGAATTCTACACACCACAGGAGGGAGATTTTTTAGTCGACATCGATACGGGCAAAAAACTAACCAAATACGGAATCGATCTCTCCAACTACGACGTGCTCTATCAAGAGGATCCAGGCCGAGATTACGCACGGATCTTCCGCCACCGCTGATCCACCAGAAAGAAAATGGAATGGAGACGGGTAGGCTCGCCGGTCAATGGACCTGCTTGAAACCGTGGCGCATCAGATCCAGTTGGGCGACATCACGTTCGCGAACGATCGCCCCTTTGCCCTTCTGGGTGGCGTGAACGTTCTCGAGGATCTGGACTTTGCCCTGCGTTGCGCCAGCCACTACAAAGACGTCTGCGCAAAGCTGAACATCCCTTTGGTGTTCAAGGCGTCCTACGACAAGGCCAACCGCTCCTCCATTCATTCCTTCCGTGGCCCCGGCCTCGACGAAGGGCTGAAAATCCTCCAGGCGGTGAAGGACACCCACGGCATACCGGTGATCACGGATGTGCACAGTCCGGAGGAAGCCGTGGCCGCCGCCAAGGTTGCCGACATCATCCAGCTCCCGGCCTTCCTGGCCAGGCAGACCGATCTGGTTCGCGCCATGGCGGAAACAGGCACGGTGATCAACATCAAGAAGCCTCAGTTCCTCAGTCCGGAACAGATGCGCAACATCGTGGACAAATTCCGCGAATGCGGAAATGAGAAGCTGTTGCTGTGCGAGCGAGGCACCAACTTCGGTTACGACAACCTCGTGGTGGACATGCTGGGGTTCGGCGTGATGAAGCGAACCTGCGATGACCTTCCGTTGATCTTCGATGTCACCCACGCCCTGCAATGCAGGGATCCAGGTGGTGCTGCATCAGGCGGACGCCGCACCCAGGTGGTGGACCTCGCCCGATCAGGCATGGCGGTTGGCCTGGCTGGCTTGTTCCTGGAAGCACACCCTGACCCGGCGAAAGCCCGTTGCGATGGCCCCAGCGCCCTACCTCTTGATCAGCTGGAACCGTTTCTCACCCAGGTCAAAGCTATCGATGACCTGGTGAAAGGCATGCCAAAGCTGCGCATCAACTGATGCGCGTTGAAAGGACAGAACGTGTTGGCCTCTGAAGCAACCTTTCTGCTCGGCGTTGGTGCACAGAAAGCAGGAACCTCCTGGCTTCACGATCAACTGCAACGCCGCAACGATGTCGACTTCGGTTTTCTGAAGGAGTACCACGTTTTCGATGCTCTCGAATTGGAGCGTTTTGCCAGCTTCCGGCCCAAACGCCCCTCGCCGTTGAAGTGGCGCACCTGGCGACGGGCACGATTCATCGCCAATCCCGAGCGCTACTTCGACTACTTCGCTTCACGCCTCAAACCAGCCAGGATCCGCCTGACAGGAGACATCACCCCCTCCTATGCCGGGTTGAGCACTGAGAGCTATCGGCGCATTGAGCAGGCCTTTGCACAACGCGGCGTGCAAACGCGAGCGGTGTTCATCATGCGCGACCCGGTGGAACGGTTCTTGTCGCAGCAACGCATGCAACTGCGCAAGCGTGGTTTGCTCACACCAGCCCATGAAATCGAGCACCTGGACAAAGCCAGCCTGAAGCTGCTCAAGCGTGAATCCCCACGGAACGACTACCCCGCCACCCTCGATGCCCTGCGGAGCGGACTCGCTGAATCACAGGTCTTCATCGGCCTCTACGAGACCCTGTTCACTGCAGCAACACATCGGGGGTTGTGCCGGCATCTCGGCATCCCCGAGCAGATCCCCGATTTGAGCCACCGGGTGAATGCCAGTCAGGCCACCACAGAGGTTCCGGCGGGGGTGCTGCAGCGCCTGGGCCGGCATTTCGCCCCTTTGGTGACGGCTGTGCAGGACCGCTGCCCGGCTCTGAACGTTGAGCAGCACTGGGCCACCGCCACGACCTGGCGGGAGGCCTAAGACCATCAGCGTCTGAGCAGGTCGTTGGAATACACCAGCCGGCGGTTCATCAGGGCAACGCCTGGCAGGAGCAAGCCAAGATGAGCAGCCGTGGGTGCCGGCGCCGCCAACCAGGCACCGTCGTAAGAAATCGTTCGACTGCGCTCCGCATCGAAACGCACCCGGTTTCCCGCGAGAATGTGACTGCTGCTGTTCAGACCGGGAGCCAGCATCATCTCCTGGAAATCGATGGCTAGCCAGCCGCAGAGCAACTGCAAACTGCGCTCGGGCTGAAGCGCAAACTCCTCATATCCCAGACGAAAAACCGGGTATGGAGACTGCCGGAAAGCCCGTTCAAACTTGGCGTTGACACGCCACCAGCGCGCCAGCTGACGCGCTGCAGGCCAGCGCTGGCCTGCCTTACGGCCGGCCTGGGCCCGGGAATGCACCCAAGAGCGCACGTCGCGCACGAGATGGATGATCCGGATGTCAAACACGGCCTCGGGCAACCGCGTCATCTCTAGATCGTCCTGATACGAGTCCACGTGCCACACCGCCTCACCGGCGTGGGGTGAATGCATCAGCAGCCGCTGCACTTTCTCCTGCATCGGCGCTTGGTCATGCAGGCGCAACCACTCAAGCTGAGGCCCCCAGATTGGGCACTCTGCGGCAACAACCCCACAGGTGCAACGCCGCTCAAACCGGTGAGCACCGCGCAGTTGGCTGGGCCCGCGATGCTCATCCCCCGGCTGTGGCATCGCCAGAATTCGCGCCGCCTCACCCAGGCCAATGATCTGCGGATGCGCCCCCAGGGCCAAATCCAGCATTGTTGTGCCGCTGTGGCCAAGACCACGGATCAGCAGCAACTTCAATCGCTTGCTGCTCATCGGCTTCGGCCCACCAAATCGTTGAGAAGCATTGTGATCTGATCCACGTGATGCGCCACGGTGAACCGAGCCTGAGCCCGAAGCTGCCCAGCCGCACCCCAAGCAGCCGCGAGATCCGGCTGATCCACCAGCAAAGCCATCGCCTCCGCCATGGCCCGACGGTCGCCTTCCTCCACCAGCCGACCGGTCTGCTGATCCACAACCACATCAGGGATCCCGCCATGACGGGTAGCCACAACGGGCAGACCGCAAAGTTGAGCTTCCATCACGGAGACCGGGCATCCCTCCTCATCCCCATCCTCCGCCGTGCGGGAATGCTGCACAAACACCCGCGCACGGCGCATCTCCTGGGCCACCGCATCGGGTGACAGCACGCCAGGGAACTGAACAAACTGCTCGAGGCCGAGCTGACGAGCCCTGTCCTGCACGAGGGGGAAGAGAGGTCCATCACCCACCATCACCAGGCTGCAGGCATTGGCTTGTTCCGTCAGGCCCCGCAAGAGAGCAAAGGCTTCCAGGGTGTCCAACGGCCCTTTTTTGGATACGAAGCGACCCACCGCCAGAAACCGGGGAGGCATGGAGGCTGGATTGCCCCCCTGAAACCGCCGCTCATCGGCACCGGATGGACTGATCAAAAGCTGTGCCGGCTCGGCGCCAAGGGCGATCAGACGGCTCCGCATCGTTTGATTCTTGACGATCACAGCCGAGGTGAGCCGAAACAAACGGCGATAACGCTGTTCCAGGCGCCTCACGTAACGCTCCGCCGAAGCATCGGCGCCACGGAAATGAACCGCCAGGGGGACTCCGGTGCGGGCCAGCTCCATCACCCGTACGGCATGAAAGCCAAACTCCACCATCACCACATCCGGCCGGTGGCGGCGCACCAGCAGCACAGCGACGCTGGAGGCGGGCAAGGTGGCCAGCCGAAGCCAGCCCAACCGGGTAAAAACCTTGCTGGTCAGCACCGCCAAGCCATACAGGGCTTTGAGGGGCTCGCGCCAGGGAATCTCATCCCCGAAACAGGCCTCCACCGCAAACGGCAGGCGGGCCAGATTCGCCCGCACGAAGGTTTCCGTCCGCGC
Source organism: Synechococcus sp. A15-62 (assembly GCF_014280075.1). NCBI lineage: Bacteria > Bacillati > Cyanobacteriota > Cyanophyceae > Synechococcales > Synechococcaceae > Synechococcus > Synechococcus sp. A15-62. Next base: position 185,239 of record NZ_CP047950.1, on the reverse strand, counting down.
TCTCCGGGTCGGCGCCAACACCAGAACACGTGCTGTCATGACAACGCCAGGATCGACCGCCAGAGCGGCTCCAACTGGGGCCAATCCAAGGCAGCGATGCGTGCTCGGGCCGCAGCGCCCATCCGCCGGCACCGCTCTGGATCGGAAGCCAGCAATGCCATCGCTGCAGCCAGCGCATCAGGATCATCACTGGGTACGACCAAACCGCTCACCCCTGGCTCCACCACTTCAAGGGGTCCAGGGGACGCATCCGTGACGATCACGGCCAGCCCCGCCGCCATGGCCTCCAGCAGAGCATTGGGCATGCCCTCAAAACGGGAGGGCAACACGAACACAGCAGCGGCCGCCAGGAAGCGTTCTGGGTCAGAGCGAAACCCCAGGCATCGCAGTTGATCCGACACGCCAAGGTCCTGCGCCTGCGCCTTCAATCTGTCGCGCTCCGGTCCATCACCCACCAAGGTGACGGGCCAATCCGCTGCAGCTCCGCTCAACATGGGCAAGGCTGCAATCAACACATCCAGCCCCTTCTGCGGCACCAACCGGGCCACGCTGATGAAGCCGATGGCGTTGGCCGTCCCGCTGTTCACAGCAGGGGCAGGCACACCGGGCAACGGATTGGGCAGCAGGGCCAACCGCTCCCAGGGCCCCATGGATTCCAAAGCCGTGAGAACGCCTGCTGTGTTAGCGGTCACCACATCGGCCCGGAGATAGGCAAGAGGTCGCACCCGCTGCCACACCTCCGGCAGCAGCTGAAGCGAGGGGTCGTTTCGCTCGGACACCACGAGGTGGATCGGCAAATCCCAGGCGGCACAACAGCAGGTGATGTTGGTGCGGGTGAGCAGGGCCAAGACTCGATGGGGCCGCTGAGAACGGAACTGCCGGCGCAGCTGCCGAAACCGAAAACCAGCTGTCGCCTCGGTGCCGACACGAAACAACTGCATGGCCAGGCCCCGCGCCCCTGGATCCACACGGGCTTGGAACCAACCGGCGAACCAACGCAGCTGCAGCTGAAACAACAAGCGGATCAACTTGTCACACTGCGCCAGGGTGAAGTGCCCTCCGAGGGCCCACCAGGAGCGATGGGTCGGTGCCCCCAGTTCCAGCAGTGGAATCCCGTCGGGAAGGGCATGGGCCACGGGATGGCCTGGGATGAGCGTGACCAACTTCACCTTCAACCCCCGACCGGCGAAATGACGGGCTGCAATCAAGGCCACTCTCTGAGCGCCCCCCGCTCCGAGATGCGGCAACACAAGCCAAAGATCATCACGGCCTGAATCCACCAGCTCCGGCACGATCATCAAAGCGACCCCATTAAATCGAGAAACAAAGGCCGCAAGCTCTCCGGCGCATTGCGCTGGCGAACCGCTTGTGCTCGTGAGGCAAAGGCAGCGCGCGCAGAAACATCCTCCAAGGCCTGGCGCAAGGGTGGTGCCATGTCGGTGGAGGCAACGTGCTCGGATACGAGCCAACCGTTCACGCCTGGATCAATCAGATCTGAAGGGCCTGTGGGACAGTCCACCGCAAGACAGGCAAGGCCAGAGGCCATCGCCTCGAGCAACACATTGGGATATCCCTCAAAGCGAGATGCAAGGACAAACAGATCACTGGCCTTGTACCAATCCCCCACATTGCCGACGTTGCCCGGAAGGATCAGACGCGAAGACTCCGAACCCATCAGCTGACGCAGCCGGGCCGCCTGATCGACGCCGCGATACGACTCATCCTCGATGCCAAGAATCACCAGCGACCAATCGGCGAAATCAGCCTGCAGGCCGGCAAAAGCGGCCACCAAGCGGTCAAAGCCTTTCTGATGGAGCTTGGTACCAACCGCAAGGATCATCTTCTGACCCGGCGGAACAAAAGCCTCGGGGGCGAGCTGGGGAGCAAGTGGCGGTATCGGCCAAACAATCGCATTGGGCAAAACCGCGGTACGTCGGGCCAAGCCGCGTTGATGAAGCCACTGAGCAATGCCCCGCGTTTGCACCAGATGCAAATGAGCTCTGGGATACGCGAAACGACGCAGCAGACGCCAACGCCACGCCAATGGACGGGCCGGTGGGTAGTTGCGCTCCGAGAGCACCAGGCGCGACGCAAGACCGATCGATGCCAACGCCAACTTGATCGACGGCAGCGTCGTCATCCCGATCAAGAGATCTGGCTGCTCCCGTCGAAGCAACTTGCGTAAGCGCCAAAGCTTCAACGGCCAAAACAAGGCACGATCCAACAACCCCGGCATCGCCGGTTCCCGCAAGCGGCGGAGACCCGTAGGAGCCGGATAGAAGTCGTGGCTGGTGGGCTTCGAGGTCAACAAGGTGACATTCCAACCGGCTTCCGACAACCATTCGGCCCACTGAAGGGTGACACGCTCAGCACCACCGAGCTTGAGCGAATCAATGAAAAGCAATGCCGACCTGCGCGGCGGTACTGCATGGGTCATGGCGCTGCAGCCGTCACGGCTCGGGGTCCGTTAGTTGCCGCTGCACCAACGTCGCGATCGTGTCCGTCAAGCTTCGCTCAGACGAGTGATTCAGCAGTCGAGCCCAATGACGGCAAGCCTGCGGGGTGACGGAGCCACCGGCCTGGTGGAGCTCCTCACAACTGTCCCGAAGAGCCTCAAGGAAGAGGAGATGGTTTTCCTGAGGCGTCCTTCCCTTGACGTGTCGCCTTGTGACGAGCCCAGCGGCGTTGGCGCTAACCCAAGCACTCAACAAAGCCAACGCATCGACGCGGACCCCTCCGTGGTGACGGGGATCCAGCAGAAAGCCAAGGGCAAGGCCTCGGCCGAGGTTGCTGGACATGCGAAACAAAGCGTCAGCATTCATGTGCTCCCTGTCGATCGCTTGGCTGAAATCAGCCAAGCGCTGCCAACACCGCGCCATCAACGCCATGTCCCCCTGAAGGAGAGCCAGGTGATAGAGAGCGCTTCCGATCGACACATAAAGCTTCCCGAGATTCTGCCGATTGGACTGCGAACAACGGGTTGTTGCTGGATTGCTGCGCAGCTTCTCGGCCCTGTCCTCCAAAGCAGCAACCAACTCCTCTGCACGGGCCGCATTCTTCAGGCGAAGAATCAGATAGGCCTCTGCGACGAGGGCGTAGGAGCGCCGGGTGAAATCGAGATCAGCACGCTGCGAGAGGGAACGAAAGACCTCGTCGCTTTGGTAAAGGTCACGGGGGCGTGATCCGGTGCGAAAAAGCACCCGATCTACAGCCCGATAGTCCGAAGCAGACAAACAGCGATCCAACAACGCAAAGGCTTCAGGTAGCGCACCGGCCTTGAACGCCAGCGTGCACTGCATCGAAACAACATCAATCGCTTCCGGCCAGCGGCGCCACGCCGTATCGGCAATCGAAGAGGCCTGTTGGTATTGGTGAAGGCGAAGGCTCCCTTCAAACAAGCGATAGCTCTTTAAGGCTGACGTCAGCCTTCCACCAGTGAACCGAAAAACAAGAACGCGCAACGCATGTCTAAGGCGGCCGACATCAATCAGTCGAATCACAACGATGTCCTCAACATGATCTGTTCACCCAGCCAGTAGTCAAACGAACGTGGATTCATATCTACACAACCACTGGCAGGGAAAAAAGTGAATTCACCAAAATAAATATTAAATCCGCCATCTTTTCTCGGGAGATTATACAAATCAATCCTGATGTAGGGAAATTCCCGAGAAAAAAGCCGAGCAATATTCAACATATCAGCCAAATTTGAAGGACACTGTGGCAACGAAAGAGGACGCGCGTAAATCCAGCGCACATCGTATGGCTGCCAATCCGGCGTCAAGATCGCACGGGTTCGTTCGTCAGTCTGAAATCCTTCATTCACCTGAATCGCAAAACAACGACCACGACTCATATGAAATTTGTAATCAACCAATCCAGACTCACGATCTGCATCCAACCACTCCTCCACGAGCAAGCGACGACGCACGGGCCAGTAGACCCACTCATGCTTATAAACCCCGTAGGGATGTCGAAGCCACGATCTCAAAAGTGGCTCTAAAGATTCAGAAAAATCTCCCCGCGTGCGATCGACAAACTGCACAGCCCCAGACGCATGCGTTGCCTTCAACACCACCCTGGGTGGCAGGGAAGCCCATGGGATCTCAGCTGGACGAGACACCACAGCAAGGGTTCGAGAAGCATGAAGCGCCACGCCATGTTCGTTCGCCCAGGCCAAAGCGAGCTGCTTAGCAGTGGCTTTATCCACCGCCTGAACGTGGAGCGGAGTCACACGCTGAAGCTTGAGCCATGAAATCTTCTGGTTAAAACTGCGAGGAGATTTCAGATCCATCTCATATCCAGTTTTTTCGATGAATTGCCGCCGCAAAGCCGGATAGCCCATGCAACGTTCCTTCAAGACGAAACAACGGCCACGCAAGCCATACACAAACGGAATCGCCCAAAGCCGCTTTCGACTCTGGTTTAACGATTTCAGCAACGCAAACATCACCGGTGCTGCATGTTTCAGCCAACTCTTTCCAGAAGCCAACATGAGCAGGAACTGCTGCTTCATCGAATGCGTCCCGATTGAGTGCGAAGCAGCTTCAGCATGCGGCGCGTTCGACTGACGTAGGTGTAACCCTCGATCCCGCTTAATCGCTCATCAAGAGTCGGGCCCTCTCCTGCCAAAACCTGTTGGAGCTGCTCACTGAACTCCAGCGGATCCGGTGGGCAGAGGCGGCAAATGGAATCGAAGGAAAGGAGAGAATGAATCCGTGTGGACACTACCGGCAGACCAGCAAAGAGATACTCAAAAAATTTCATCGGAAACATCGCCTTTGTGTAGGCATTGCACTGCAATGGCAACCAGGAGCACTGAAAGGCAGCCAAAAACCGAGGAAGCTGGCTGTAGGGCTTGGGGCCAAGCCAGTGCACATTTTCGAGACCACACAACTGGGAAAGATCTGTGCTGGGCTCTCCCTCTGACTGGGGCCCGACAAAGACGAATTGCCACTCAGGATGGCGATTCGCCACCGCGCGGATCAACCCGAAGTCGAGTTTGTAGCTGCTGATCGCACCAACAAAACCAATTCTGGGCTCCGGAATACGAGCCAATCCCTCAGGAGCAAGGAACGCCGGGTCCTGGCGCAATGCAAGTGCACCTGAGAAATGGTCCCGGTCAGCCACATTGGGTTCATAACAGACGCGATCTGTATACCTGGACAGTCGTTCAGCCAGATAAGGCGATGTCGTAAAGACCTGATCGACGGAGCGACACAAGCGGGCTTCCTCGGATTCAATCAAAGCCTTGGGCATGCAGGGTTGCTCTTGAACTGCGTCAACCGCGTGATAAATCGACAGATCGAAACCCCGCAACGGCAAATAAAGCAACGTCAACGGGTTGTATGTCCACAACCAAGGGGAACGGAAACGCAACAACTGACACGCCAATGCAATGCTGCAACGGAGCATCAACCGATTAAGGCGTAGCGCCATCCCATGGGAGCCACCGGGCAAAACCAACGGCGAAAGTACCCAAATCCCCGGCCTTACCTGTCGAACAAGACGAAATCCAAGCAACATCCGCCGGAGAATCCTTCTTAAATCCTGAGTTTTGGCTTGAACAGAGCGAAGACCAAGGGATTCAACATACAAAATTCGTTCACCTTCAGCGGCGAGCGAGCATGCAACATGCTGTTTGTTGGTCCAGAGTGGATGATCCCAATCGGCCGTTGAGAGCAGAACAATATCTGCCATCAAGTATTTTCAATGCGATACATATCTCTGAACGTCTCTGACTTATCGCACAGAGAAACAAAATCACCCTGAGCATGGATCCTGCCGTTTTCAATCTCGACAATCCGATCACACTTTTTCACCGTTGATAAGCGATGGGCAATCACAATCGTTGTGCAACGACGCCCAACCAGATCCAAAGCCTGGAGCACATCATGCTCAGTTCTATTATCGAGAGCACTGGTCGCTTCATCGAGGACCAGAACCTTGGCTCCACGATGAAAAGCTCGCGCAAGAGCAAGACGCTGACGCTGCCCGCCAGACAATTTCACGCCATTCTCACCAATCATGGTGTAAAGGCCATAAGGCATTTGAGCAACAACATCATCGAACTGAGCCGTTTTCAACGCCGACCAAATATCTTCATCATCGATCGAATCGCTATCCAATCCAAAAGCAACGTTATCGCGAATGCTTCCATCAAAAAGACGAATGTCTTGAGGAACCAAAGCACAATTGGCCTGCCATGCTGGCAAATCTTGCGGACTCACAGGAATACCGTCCAACATGAGCTGGCCGGAGGACGGCTGCAACAAACCCAACAGCAGATGGGCAATTGTTGTTTTCCCGCTTCCGGTGCGCCCCACAAGGGCAAAACGAGATCCGACCGGAATGGAAATATTAATTGAATCGAGAATTAATTTGTCACTGCGGCGGTACGAAAAACTGGCATCCTTCAGCTGAATAAGACGACGGGGCATCAGCCCTTCCGGGGTTGGTACACCTGGAGAAGCCAGAAGAAGCCGTTCGGGCTTTAGATCCAACAAATCAAGTGCATCTTTGATCTCCGGGAGACCACCTCGCAAACGATTCAGGCTGCGGAATGTGTTCTGAAGCGGCCCAGAAATTTTCAACAGTGTGAACATGATAGCGAACAAATCAGGTATCGCATTACGCACATCGCTCGAATCTCCGCTCAAAACAGCAGGAGCCAAGCCGATTAAAAATAAAATGGAGATTCCGGCAGGTTCAATCACGAAGCGCGGCACATCAGGAAGCAGTCGCGTTAATCGGTCATATCGTTTTGCGATGACACCATCAGAAGAGAAACGAGTTGCAAAATGTTGGTCAGCGGAGTAAAGATGCACATCACGAATGGATCTCAACGACTCCATCAACAACAGGTTGATACGGCGGCCATAACGGACTCGCTGCTTGGTCGCCAATCTCAAATAGGGAGTAATGAGCATTGAGGCAATGGCATAGGCCAGCAACATCAACATGAAGATGGCCAAAGCCTGATAACCAAGAACAAAAACAACCCCAATCAGCAACGAAGTCACCGACAAAGCATTGCCAGCGATCGCAATTAAAGGAATGACAACTTTCGTCGAAACACTATTGAGTATTCGATTGAATTTTTCGGAGAGATTGGCGGTACGATTTTCTATAAAAAATTCATACCTCTGCTGCAGAACATTTTGATAAACTTGATTAACAAGATCGTTCCAAATCTCCGCGCTCAACAAACTTTGCATCAAAGACACAGAAAAACGCACGAAAGACGTGAGCCAGAAAGAGGCAATCAATAGTGCTAACAACCAACCTGTTTGATCTAAAATTCCACCCCCAAAGACCCAAATCCCAGGCAAACGATCTGCAAGCTTTGCCCCTGAAAAAAGGCCCACAAATCGAGCCAAAAAGGCAATCAGAAGAAGGTCAAGAATGCCTTGAAAAAACGAAGCAAGAAGAACGAACCCAACCAACCACTTCCGCCGCGCCGGCAACTTGCCCAGCAGCGCAGAGACATCTTTCCAGGTCTGACTCTGCAGCGAAAATCTTGGAAACTGGCGGCTCATCTTCCCCAAGCCAGAACCGACACATCAACCTGTGAACTGACCGTACGCGGCGAAGATCAGGCTGAACTATCTGCAAGGCCAGCCGGGCAACCGATTGACCACTCGCTGCAGCCGAGCGAGCAGCTGCTGCAGTCGTAACCGCCACGTGGGAGGAGTGCTGAGGGGTGGACCTGAAACAGCCTTCAGAGATTCCAGGTGAGCGAGGGCGTCGCGCCAGCGCTCCAACAGCGCAGCTTCCGAACACTCCCGCAGGAGGGCCTCCAAACGATCGCGGGAGGGCCGCCAGACCTGAGGAGATGCAGCAGCAGCCTGGATCCGCTCAACGTCGAAAAGCAGCCGCCCACAACCGATCTGATGCAGGGTGTGCCCGGGGTCGCCGTAGTCGGCCAAAGCATGATTCAGGCTGCTGAACACAACGCAGCCACAGGCCAGCGCCTCCAGCGGTGGCAGCCCAAAACCCTCAGTCACGCCGCGGCCACGCCAGTACTCCGCCGAGTCGTAGAGGTAGAGCGTGGAGCGGTTGAACAGATCGACCAAGTCATCCACCCAGCCCGTCTGCACCTCCACCACCAGGCCAGCCTGTCGCAACGCCGGCACCAGTTGCTTCAGCACGTAGGGGCTGCTCTTGCGGGCCTGCACCAGCACATCGATCGGGCGACGCTGGCTTGCCGAACGGTTGCCACGATCCAGCCAAACCTGGTCCAAGGCATTCGGAACCAGAAACAAGGGATTGCGGGGAGCCTTGTTCCCCCAGTAGCCCAAGGTGTTGCGGCTCACGGCCAACACAGGAACCCCCGGCGGCAAGCCAAAGCCGTACTGGCTGCTGTGGGCGTGATACACAACCCTTCGACCGCTCAAGCGCCTGATCAAGCCAGGAACATCAAAGCCCCAGCTCACCACCCAGAGAACCTGAGCATCAGTGGGCTCATCGCGAAGACAGTCATCCAGATACGGATGATCGGGTGAGCGCTCGCGATAAGTGACCAGTTCTGTCGGGCACAAATTCGCCACCAGGCGGGCGGTCTGCCGTTCGACGCTCAGTCCGCCACACCGGAACTTGACACTGGTGCCGGGAACCAGAAAGCGGACAAGCGCAGGGGCCACAGATTTAGGCAGCGAATCAGGCCGCAACCGCCTCCGTGCTGCCGGCCCGCTGACGGCGGGTGAGGAAACCAAACAGCACCTTGCCGATGGCGGCCACCAGGTTGCCCTCCAGCTCTTTGAACATGTTCATGTTCAGGTGGAAGGCGTGATTGGCCTCCTCAACGATGCGATCGGCCATGGCCTGGTCGATCGGCAGCGTGTCCATCGCAGAGCGATAGGTCGTCTTGAACGCCTTCTCATCGGCGATGTCGTCAAAGACGTAAAAGCGCAGGCCATCATCCCCATCCATATTCATCGCCTTCTGGGCAATGTTCTTGAGGATCTGCCCACCAGAGAGATCACCGAGATAGCGGGTGTAGTGATGACCCACCAACAACTCGGGAGAGTCCTTGGCCACAGCGTGAATGCGCTCCACATAGGCCGCTGCAGAGGGGGAGGGCTGGATGTTGTCCTTCCAGCTGTCACCGAAGTAATAAGTGAGGTCTTGCTCAAGAGCCTCACGACGGTTCAGCTGGGCCATGGCGACAGGACCAACCACGGGATGATCCGTCAGCTTGCTGATCTCGTCCTCCATGGCGGAGTAAACGAAATAGAGATCAGCCACCAGCTTGCGGTAGCTGGCCTTATCAACGACTCCCTTCAGAAAGCAGCTCACGAAGCCGGTGTTCTCGGCCATAGTGTGGGACTTTTTCGTGCCTTCCCGGAGCTGGGCAGCAAGGGCGACAGACATGATGACGAGAAACGGCCTGACTTCGAACTTAAAAGGAGTTCCAGGCAGGACGGCTTTGTGCGTTGCGAAGGGTTACGCCGCTGGTTCGCACGCAGCAGTTCCATCAAAGAGCTCGAACAGCTCGCGACAGATCTGCTGAAGCTGCTTCACCTGCTGCTGCTGAGGCAGGTGGGGGCCTTCCGGCAACCATTCACCAACCGTGGCAAGGCGCCAGCGTTCGCCGTCGTAGGTCATGCCCCGCATCAACACCCCCAACAGGCGCAGCTGGTCGTCACCACGATCCGTGCTGATGCGCAATTGCATCAGCAAACTGCGGCATTCCAGCCTTGGACTCCAGCCAGGGAAGTGAAACGAGAGGTCCAGCGATTCCGTCTCAGTCCACTGTCGGGTCTGCGGGTCGTCCCGCCAGGGGCTGAGGTTGGCCTGTGCAGCGGGAAATTGACGACGCACAAGCGTGATCGTGGATGCAAGCGCTCGCATCCGGGCCACGCTGTGTACCGATTCGCCCGCGTTCACTGCAACCTCGTCATTCCGCACAGTGTGGAGGGAGATGCAAGAGGTCGCCGTTACGGTTGCGCGAGGTTCACGAAACCATGACGCAACCGCTGCACCTGGGCCTACTGGGCGCCATGCCGGAAGAGATCGGCTCTGATCTCAGCCACCTGAAGGATCTGAGCTGCAGCGACCACGGCGATCTGAGAATCCACAGGGGATCGTGGGGCGACGAGGTTCGCCTGAGCCTGGCCTGGAGCGGCTGGGGGAAGGTGAGCGCTGCGCGGGCCGCCACTCGCCTGCTGGCCAGCGATCCCAGCATCGATCTGCTGGTGTTCACTGGCGTTGCGGGCGCTGCGGATCCGGCCCTGAGTCAATGGGATGTTGTGTTGGCTGATGCCGTGGTGCAGCACGACATGGATGCCCGGCCCTTGTTCCCACGCTTCACGCTGCCAGCACTGAACCAGGACCGGCTCCAACCGCAGCCGCCCTGGTTCGACTGGGCCAAGACCGCTCTGCTGGAGGCCCACAATGCAGGCGACCTGAAGGGATTCGCACGGCCCAGCAGCGGTCTGATCGCCACGGGGGATCGCTTCATCGGAGATCCAGCGGTGCTGCAGGCGCTGCGGGATGCCCTGCCCGACCTGCAGGCCGTTGAGATGGAAGGTGCTGCTGTCGCGCAGGTGGCCGAGCAGGAGGGTGTGCCTTGGCTGGTGCTGCGGGTGATTTCCGATGGTGCCGACGAAACGGCCGCCCAAAGCTTCGAAGATTTCGTCAAGCGCTACGAACAGCAGGCCTGGCGGCTGATTGAGGCCCTGCTGAAACGCTGCAAGGACGCACCTCGACGTTGCGCATGATGCCTGTGCTGAACCGCATGCTGCGCTACGGCCTGGTGGGTGGCACTGCCGCAGCCGTCCACATCGGCGTACTGCTGCTGCTGGGCCAGTGGATGAGCCTGAGCCTGGCCAATCCCATTGCCTTTCTGGCCGCCTCCGTCGCGGGATATCTCGGCCATGCACTGCTGACGTTCCGAGAAGAGACCGGCGGACGCCAGTTCGCCCGTCGCTGGCTGCTGCTGCAATACGTGGTCAACATCAGTGTCTGTGCCCTGCTGCCACTGCTCAAGGCCCCGACCCTGGTGCTGGTGTTCACACCCACCCTGCTCAACGCCCTGATCTGGAGCCGAGCGGCTCGCTTCAGTGCTCAGGCCCGCCAGCACCAGCAGGGGCATCCACCGCTTCTCCATGCAGACGACCTCGGCCTGGCGGAGGGCGTCGATGCGGCCATCCTCGATCTGGCCCAAAGCGGGCGGCTTCAGGGGGCCAGTCTTCTGGTGAATGGTCCCACTGCGACCGCCGCCATGCAGGCGTGGCGTGATCTTGCCGACCCACCACCGCTCAGCCTGCATGTCTGTCTCACCGAGGGGCATGGCCTACCCGACTGCCCAGAGATCCCAACCGGATTCGGGACCTTGCTGCTGGCCTCCTTCATGCCGTGGCAACGGCGGCGCATCGCCCCCCAGTTGCGCACGGTTTTGCTGCAGCAGATCAGCCGCTACCGCCAGCTCACGGGGCTGCGACACATCCGCCTCGATGGCCACCAACACATCCATTTGGTTCCGCTTGTGCTGGATGCGGTGCTGGATCTGGCCAGCGACGAATCAATCACCTGGGTGCGTACGACGCGGGAACCCCTGCCGGAAGGCCTGCCATTGAAACTCTGGTGGCGCAGCCTGCAGACAGGAGGTCTGCTGAAGTGGCTGGTTCTGCGACTGCTGAGCAGGCTGGCCATCCCGCGCCTACGCCGGGCCGGGCTTCAAACCAACCGGCGCTTCGCCGGAGTGCTGTTCAGTGGATCAATGTTCGGAACAGCCTTTCGCCGCTGCTGGGAAACGGCCTACAGCTCAATCACTGAGGAACGTGCTGCACAGCCGGTTGTTCTGATCCACCCAGCCCTCCCTAATGCTGCGTCGGGAATGGATCAGGCGGCGTTTCAGCAGTCTGTGGCTTTTTTCAGTTCCACCAACCGCCAGAAAGAGTGGAGCTCAGCGCAACAGCTTTGAGCCCTGATGCACAGCTCTAACGAAATAGTGCGGACGCCGTTTCACATCGATGTAGATCCGACCGATGTACTCGCCCAGCACCCCGATGCCAATCAGCTGAATTCCCCCAAGGAACAGAACAGCCACGATCAGTGAGGCGTAGCCCGGCAGGTCGATACCGAAAACCAGGGTGCGCAACACGATCAGGGCGGCATAGACAAAACTCAGGAATGAAATCAGCACACCGATCACGCCCCAGACCTTCAGGGGCTTGACCGTGAAGGAAAAGATGCCGTCCAGCGCATAGCGCCAGAGCTTGAGGGAACTCCAAGACGTGGTGCCACCGACGCGGGCCACCCGGCTGTAGGCGATCTCCTCGCTGCGGTAACCAGTCCAAGGCATCAATCCTTTGGAGAAGCGCGTGGCCTCACGCAACTGGGTCACCGCCTCCACCACTGGAGCACTCAAGAGCCGGAAGTCGCCCGCCCCTTCCTGAAGCTGGATCGAATCCACCAAGCGGTTGAACACCCGATAAAACCAAGACGCCGTGGCCACCTTGACGAGCCCTTCAGCATCGCGGTCGTCCCTCACCGCGGTCACCACCTCAGCCCCGTTTCGCCAGGCCTGGACCATGGCGGGAATCCGCTCCGGCGGGTGCTGCAGGTCGGAATCGATCAGCACCGCAGCGGCACAGCGGCCATTGGCGTAGTCCAACCCCGCCAGCATCGCGGCCTCCTTGCCGAAGTTGCGGGTGAGCTCCAACAGCGTGACGGCAGGATTGGCATGGCTCTGCTGCCAGGCACGGATCACAGCAACCGTGGCATCGGAGGAACCGTCATCAATCAGCAGCAGATGGTCCACCTCCGGCAAGGCCAACACACGCTCAATGAAGGCGCTGATCACCTCGGCTTCGTTGAAGCAGGCCGCCACCACCCATACCTGCTCGCTGGCCATCAATGCGCGGTCTGCACTGTTTGAACCGTAAGGCTCCCGGCTCAGTCATAGGCTCGGCCTGCTGACGCCCGACCAACCGCCATGGCCCAGTTCGAGAAGCTCACCGCCCCCAGCCAGGGCACACCAATCCGCTTCGAGAACGGCCAACCCGTTGTGGCCGACAACCCGATCATCCCCTTCATCCGGGGTGATGGCACCGGCGTGGACATCTGGCCAGCCACGCAGAAGGTGTTGGATGCGGCTGTGGCCAAGGCCTACGGCGGCAGCAAGAGCATCGAATGGTTCAAGGTTTACGCCGGCGATGAGGCCTGCGACCTCTACGGCACTTACCAGTACCTGCCGGAGGACACCCTCGAGGCGATCCGCGCCTACGGCGTGGCCATCAAAGGCCCCCTCACCACTCCGGTGGGTGGCGGTATCCGGTCGCTGAACGTGGCCCTGCGCCAGATCTTTGATCTGTATTCCTGCGTGCGCCCCTGCCGTTATTACGAGGGCACTCCAAGCCCCCACAAGCGTCCCCAGGATCTGGACGTGATCGTCTACCGGGAGAACACCGAAGACATCTACATGGGGGTTGAATGGGAAGCCGATGACGCCGTCGGTCAAGAGCTGCGGAAGCACCTCAACGAGGTGGTCATCCCCGCCAACGGCAAGCTGGGCAAGCGTCAGATCCCCGAGGGATCCGGCATCGGCATCAAGCCGGTGAGCAAAGCCGGCAGCCAGCGCCACATCCGCAAGGCGATCCAGCACGCCCTGCGTCTTCAGGGCGACAAGCGCCATGTGACTTTGGTGCACAAGGGCAACATCATGAAGTTCACGGAAGGAGCCTTCCGCGACTGGGGCTACGAGCTGGCCACCACAGAATTCCGCCACGTGTGCATCACCGAGCGGGAAAGCTGGATTCTCGGCAACCTCGAAAAGGAACCCAACCTGAGCGTTCAGGCCAACGCCCGGATGATCGAGCCCGGTTACGACAGCCTGACCCCGGAGAAAAAAGCTGAAATTGATGCCGAGGTGCAGGCGGTGATCGACGCCATCGGTAGCAGCCACGGTGGCGGCAAGTGGAGGGAGATGGTGCTGGTGGATGACCGCATCGCCGACAGCATTTTCCAGCAGATCCAGACCCGCCCCCAGGAGTATTCGATCCTCGCCACGCTCAACCTCAACGGTGACTACATCTCCGATGCCGCCGCTGCAATGGTCGGTGGCCTGGGCATGGCCCCCGGGGCCAACATCGGCGAGAACGCCGCCATCTTCGAAGCCACCCACGGCACCGCCCCGAAACACGCCGGGCTCGATCGGATCAACCCGGGCTCAGTGATCCTCAGCGGCGTAATGATGCTGGAGTTCCTCGGCTGGCAGGAAGCTGCCGATCTGGTGACCAAGGGCCTCAGTGCCGCCATCGCGGACAAACAGGTCACTTACGACCTGGCCCGATTGATGGAACCCCAGGTGGATCCAGTGAGCTGCAGCGGCTTCGCCGAAGCGGTCATCAAGCGCTTCTGATCGCCAGAGCTGGCATTCACGCCAAACTGAGGCGATGGCCTCTTCCACCCAGCTCCCCGGACTTCCCGCCGGCGCCGCTGACCCCTGCGTGCACTGCGGCTTCTGTCTGCCCACCTGTGCCAGCTATCGCGTGCTGGCCAGTGAAATGGACTCCCCCCGCGGTCGCATCCATGCCCTGCGGGCGATCGAAGCCGGGGAGCTGGAATTGGATGCCACGGTCGCCAGCCATTTCGACACCTGCCTGGGCTGCTACGCCTGTGTTTCCGCCTGCCCATCCGGGGTTCGCTACGACCAGCTAATCGAGGCCACCCGGCCCAAGCTGAATCAGGCCAACCAGCGCAGCAGCTGGCAAACCAGTTTTCGCAGGCTGCTGCTGCAGGTGCTGCCCTACCCCAAGCGCCTACGGGCCCTGCTCCAGCCGCTGCGGGCCTATGCCGGCACACCGCTGCAACAGCTGGTCCGCCGCTCCGGGCTCACCCGTCTGTTCGGGCCGGAGATCGAAGCGATGGAACAGCTGCTGCCGCCCCTAGTACCGGAGAACTTCAGCGACCAACTGCCCCAGATCAATCCCGCCAGCGGTGATCGCCGCGGCCGCGTGGCGCTGTTGCTGGGCTGCGTGCAGCGCTGCTTCGATCCCAGCGTCAGCAGCGCAACGGTGAAAGTGCTGCAGGCCAACGGATTTGAGGTGGTGATTCCACCGGAACAGGGATGCTGCGGGGCGGTGAGCCATCACCAAGGAGAGCTGGAACTCACCCGCCAATTGGCGACGGATCTCATCCGCAGCATGAACGCAATCCAGGGAGACCTGGATGCGGTACTGGTGGCCGCTTCAGGCTGTGGCCACACGATGAAGGCCTACGGCGGGCTGCTGAACGGCGACACTGCCTTCCGCGCTCCGGTGCTGGATGTGCAGGAATTCCTGGCGGACCGCGGCCTGCTGGAGACATTCCGCGCCCAACTGCAACCTCTACCCGGCGTGGTGGCCATGCATGACGCCTGCCACATGATTCACGGCCAGGGAATCCAGGCCCAGCCGCGCCAGCTGCTGCGCGCCATCCCCGGCATCCAGCTGCGGGAAGCGACCGAGGCGGGGGTCTGCTGCGGCAGTGCCGGCATCTACAACCTGGTGCAACCGGAGGAAGCCGCCAAACTGGGCCGGATCAAGGCCGATGACCTCAGCAGCACCGGCGCCGAACTGGTGGCCAGCGCCAACATCGGTTGCACCCTGCAGCTGCGGCGCCATCTGGGCGATCGGGCCCGGGTGCAGCATCCGATGGAACTGCTGGCAGCCTCAGCCGGCCTCCATCAGCTGCCAGGCGTCCCTCAACGTGCCGGCAACGCCGAGATTGCCGGGGAAGGTGAGAATCGGCAGTCCGCTACAGGGGCCCGCTGACGGACGCACCAGCGACAGGCCAGGCAGCAGTTGGCCCTCCGACTGAATCGACTCGAGGCCCAGGCCCCGGGCCAGCAGCGTCTGGGTGGTGATACCGCCTTTGCTGATCAGGTAGCCCAGATCAGGAGCAAGGGCTGCCGCCAGTCGACCCATCAACTCCGCCAGCGCGGAGGACAAACGCCGCCCCTCCTGCTCTGAAGCACAGCGCAGCTCACCGCGGCTGGTGAACAGCACCGGCGTGAGGCCTGCTCCCAGCAGCTCTTGCAGCTGCTGCAACCAGACCCTCTCCAGATCCGCCAGGAGCAGATCGGGTGTGGGCCGTTCCAGCACCCGGGCAATGCGCGGCACCGGCAGCTCAATCCCTTGGCAACCCGATCGCTGCAGCAACAACTCCAGCTGCTGATCCGCCAAGGGCACGTGGGAGCCCACCATCACCAATCCCGGCAGGGGCGTTCCATCAGCAGCCAGTCGGCGCAACCCCGCCAAGCCCTTGGGATCAAGCGGCTGCGGACCTGGATCCGCCAAGGCCTTCACCATGCTGGCGGCGGAACGGAACAGGAAGCGTTTCTGCCCTTGGAGGGCGCGCACCGCTGCAGCCAGAGCGGTGAGCTGCTCCTGCCGCTCGGCATCCACCACCACCGCTGCATTGCCCTGGAGAGAACGCAGGCGATCAATCAACAGCGGCAAACCCGCCCCACAGCCGGCATCGAGCTCCCGACCGCTGATGCGCAGCACCGAAGCCGCGGCAATGGCCCCGTCACTTTTCTCCTCCAGCCAACGGGCCAGATCACTGCTGCTGAAGCCGAACAGCCGGTCCTGGGCGAACGGCGTGGTGTGCACCGGTTCCCCGTGGAGGAGATGCACCCCATTCACGGTGGTGCGCCCCCCCTCCAAGAACGCCGGCACATGAAAGGTGGCATCAAAGGGACCAAAAGCCCCCTGCAAGACCTCCGGCTCCAGCACCCCGTGGCCGCGCAAAGTCGAATCGCCACGACTCACCAGCAGCACCTGATCACGGCCCAATCCCTCCCGTTGCAGCGCCAGATCCAAAGCCGCCGCAATGCCGCGGTTGCGTTCCGCTGCAACCGTGGGCGTCAGCGCCCGGGTGTCGGCCAGCAGAAACAACAGCGGCGACGCATGGCGCAGTCCCCGGCGCAGGGTGTCGACATCCCAGCGCAGCAACAGCGGACAGCTGTGCACCGTCTGCGAGCCGGTGGGATCGTCGTCAATGACCACAACCTTCATGGCACCATCGTGCCGTGAGCCATTCCCCCGCCAGCCGCAGCGCTCTGATCGACCTGGTGCACCAGTGGCATCAGAGCGGCATCCCCTGGAGTCCCAGTGGCCTGGGCACACGCCTGGACTGGGGCCCGCCGCTGGATCCACGCCATGAGGTGCTCTCCTGCCGTCAGCTCAACCGGGTGATCGACCATGCCGTAGACGATCTGACGATCACGGTGGAAGCCGGTCTGCCGCTTCAGGACCTGCAGGATCTGCTGAAAGAGCAGGGCCAATGGCTGCCGATTGACTGGCCCCGAGCCGGCGCTCCCGGCAGCATCGGCGGCCTGGTAGCCCGGGGTCTGGCCGGCGGGCTGCGTCACCGCCATCTGGGGGTGCGGGATCAGATCATCGGCATCGGCCTTTTGCGTGCGGATGGCACCGAAGCCCACGCCGGTGGACGGGTGGTGAAGAACGTGGCGGGCTACGACCTGATGCGGCTGCTCTGCGGCAGCTGGGGAAGCCTGGCGCTGATCACCGAACTCACTCTGCGGCTGCAACCGCTGCGCCCCGCCCGAAGCAGCCTGATCGTGGACGGCGAGCTGGCGGACCAGGAGGCCTTCCGCAGCGAACTGCTGCGCTCCAGCCTCACACCAGAACGCTGTGACTGGATCAACAATGGCAACGGCACCTGGCAGCTACGGCTGGTGGTGAGCAGCGTCTCGGAGCAGGCGGTGGAAGACCAGCTGAAACGGCTGGAGAGTTTGGCGCTGCAACAACAGCTCAGTGCCCAGCGCCAGCCCTGCGCCGATGCGCTGACCACATCCGTTGAGGCCAGCCCCTCCGCACAACTGGTGCGACTGGTGCTGCCGCCGGCCCAGTTGCAACAGTTGCTGCGGGATGAGGCCTTGACGGCTCTGAAGCCGTGGTGCTGGGAGCTGGCCGCCGGAACCGGCTGTGGCGATGGCTGGTGCGATATGGCAACTCCGGATCACCAGCTGGAAGCGTTGCGCCGCAGCGTGATCCGCCTCGGCGGTGAAATGACGCTGTTGAAACGAGCAGCCGGATCAACTGTGCCGGCCTGGCTCGACCGTCCCTCCCGTCCACTGATCGAAGCGGTGAAACGCCAGTTCGACCCCAAACTGCAACTCAGCCGCGGTCGGCTACCGGGGGTGAATCAGCAGACGCTGTAGCGACAGGCGAGGGTCTGCTTCGCGCCGGGCTCGAGCACTAGCTTGCGATCACCGCTAACCAGCGCCTGCCGGGGCCCTGTCCAGGGCTCCAGACAAACCATCGGCCGCGGGGGTTCGGTCCAGACCACGCTGAGATCCAGCGGCGCCTGATGCTGCAGCTCAAGCTTCACCCCGGTGGAGTCGTCGATCAGCGTGACCGGACCAGCAGGGCGGCAGAGGAAATCCACCCCCTCGGGCAACCGCCTGAGCTGATCGGCGGTGGCGGCCTCCGCCATCTCCAAATGGTTGAGGCAGCGCTCCGCCAGACCCATGAGCCGGGTCTGGGCCAGATCACTCACGTTGAAGTAAGGGTGGAAGCCAAAACTGAAGGGCATGGCGACAGCACCACAGTTGTGCACCGTGGTGGAGATCTCCAACGCAGAGCTCACCGGGCGCAGCTCCATCTCCAAACGGAAGGGGAAGGGATAGGCCTTCAGCGTCGCGTCGGTGCTGGAGAGGCTGAGGCGCACGCCGCTCTGATCGTCCAGCAACTGAAGCTGCCAAGGCAGATCCCGCGCGAAGCCGTGCTGCTTGAGGGGGTAATCAACCCCATCCACGGGGAGCACGTCACCGGGGAGATTGCCGCAGATCGGAAACAACACCGGGATGCCGCCGCGAATGCTTTTGCTGGGATCGGCGTAGCGGTCCTGATCGAAATACAGGATCTCCCGTCCTCCGCAAACCCAGCTGCTCACCAAACCACCCCGCTCGGGGATGATCCGCAACCGATCACCGCTGCTGGGATGCAGGAAGTCCCAGTGGGCGTAGGGGGCCGACTGCTGGGTGAGGGTCATGGGCATCCGCCGATGCGGGGTGTCTAATTCACTCCCTTAGCCAGCAGATCAGAATTTGTCGGTGCCGCAGCCGACTTGAGGCCCTCAAGCCATTGCAGCAGCGCCGCATTCACCTGATCCGGCACTTCATCGTGGGGGCAGTGCCCTGCCTCAAGCACCACCTCAGTGGTGGCCTCTGGAGCATGGCGCTGGAAGGTGGAGCGGCGACCGGGGGCGTTGATCCAGGGATCACGAATGCCCCAGAGCAGCAACAGCGGCGCCGTCAGTTCCGCGAAGAGCTCGTCGAGGGGCTGACCGCGGGGAATATCGAAGACGGTGCGAAACACCCCAAAGGCACCAGGGTCAAGGGAGGGGCGCCGGATCGACTCCACCAGCCAGTCATCGACATTGGTTTTGTCCAAATACACCTGGTTCAGGGTGCGGCGAATCGTGGCGGGCCGGCGCAGGTTCTCGAACAGCAGCCGCTGCAGCACAGGACTTTTCAGCAGGGCCGTGCCAATGCTCTGGCGGGCGATGGCGCCCCAGCTCTGCGGCGGTTTCTGCTCATCACTGAAGGGACCGGCGGCATTGAGCAGCACAACCCCCGCACAGTCCGATCCCAAGGCAGCTCCGGCTGCAAGGGCCGCAAAACCTCCCAGGGAATTGCCTGCGATCACCGTCGGACGCCCGATCCGCTCGCGCACGTAGGCCACCAGCTGATCTCGCCACAGAGCGCCGCCGTAATTCAGGCCCGCCGGCTTGGCACTCCTGCCGAAGCCGAGCAGATCGATCGCATGCACGGCATGGGTCTCGGCCAACACGGGAATGTTGTGGCGCCAGTGATCGGTGGATGCCCCAAAACCGTGGACCAACAGAAGGGCAGGGCGATCAGCACTGTCCTGCTCAGGATGCTGATGCACCGTGTCCACGGCGTGGCCGAGATAGCTCCAGGTGACGCGATCCACAGCCGGCTGCGAGGGACGCGATGCTAAGCAGCACTGGAGCGGCCTGGATGCTGAACTACGAGGTAATGGGCGGACCGCTGGCAGACCCCTCCGTCTGGCGCGGAGCTTTGCTCTGGGCCATCGCTCTTTACGTGCCGCTGAGCGGCCCGCTCAGCACGTTGGAATCCAGCCTTGAGGAGAGTGAGCTCCCGGAATCGGTGCGTCAACCGGCCCTGGTGATCAGCAGCTTGCTGCTTGCCTTGGCCACCGGCGTGGTGACCCAGCTTGGATTCAGCTGGGCCTTGGGACCAGGCTGGGCCTCCAGCCTTGGCGTTGTGGCCGTGGGCTGGAGTGTGTTGCTCATCCTTGCCAATGCAGGCAAAACCGATTGATTTCAGGAGGCACCCGCTAGAGGATCGGCTGCCAATTCCTCAGGCACTTGATCGCCATCCTCAGGCGGCTTGCCCTTCAACACCAAGCGCAGCAAAACCGGTGCCAGGAACGTGGTGCCGATCACCATCAGCAGAATCGCCGCTTCCAGGCCTGGGCTGAGCAACTTGGCAGCAGTGCCAAGACCCAAAAAGATCAGGCCCACCTCGCCACGGGGCAGCATCCCGAGCCCCACCACTAGATGGTTGGTTTTCTGCTTGCCGAACACGGCCCAGCCAGCGACCACCTTGCCGATGATGGCCACAATGAACATGAAGCCAGCGATCACCAGCGCTGAACGAGCTTCGGGATCGGACGGGTTGATCACCGAAAGATCCATGCCGGCGCCCACAAGCACGAAGAACACCGTTGCGAACAAGCCCACGATCGGCATGACAGCCGCCTGAATCTCATGGCGATGCTTTGAGGTGCTGGCGATCAGACCAGCAGCGAACGCACCCAAGGCAGCCTCGAGACCAATCGCCGTGGCGATGAAGCAGCTGGCTCCCAGCAACAGGTAGGAGCCGACCAGCTTTGCTCCCGGCGCTTTGAGCTGGTCGATCATCCAGTCGAAGGCGGGAGCTGCTTTGCGGCTCAGCACAAGAGCCACCACCACAAACAGCACGGCAGCCACCACGAGCTGAACAATTGGAGCGATTTCAAGGCTGCCGCCTGCCGCGAGGGAGACGACCACCGCCAGGATCACGATGCCAAGGATGTCGTCGAGTACAGCGGCGCCGATCACGATCTGGCCCTCACGGGTGCGTAGATAACCCAGCTCACCAAACACGCTGGCGGTAATACCGATGCTGGTGGCCGTCATCGAAGCGCCAGCAAAGATCGCCTGAATTGGATCCACATGGAACAGAGCCATCAGGCCGAAGGTTCCGAGGGCGAACGGAAGTACAACCCCCACCACAGCAACCGAGAAGGCCTGGGCGCCGACAGCCATCAATTCATCAAGCTCACTCTCCAAACCGGTAAGAAAGAGCAGGGAATAGAGGCCGAGGTTGGAAACCGATCGAAGCGACCCGAAGCTCTCGTTGTAAATCAACCCAATTTCCTCAGGGGGAACGTGAGCCAGCCCCCCCAGGGCATTGGAGAAGGCCCCACTCAGTTGCACCTGGGTTTCCGGTGGCACCAGCAGATGCAACCCGGAAGCGCCAATGATGACGCCGGCCAGCAGCTCACCAAGAATTGTCGGCAGTTCGAACCGAACAAGGATTTCAGCCAGAGTCCGGGCTGCGATGAAGATCAGCACGAACCTCAGAACACCGATCAACGTTTCGGCGACCTCGAAGTCATGGCTGCTGATTTCGCTCAGCAGGGTGGGCAGCAGCATCAAGCCGGGCACGTTTCACGCCGAACCTTAATGGTCATTCCGCCGGTGAACTGTTCGCTGGATGAGCCGAATTAACTGGAGATGCTGTAGAAGCTCGATTTTTTGCAGGCAGCCCCAGTTGTGATGGCTACGGTCCAGACAATTCATTGAGTTGGGCTCCGAGCACCCTTGGCCTGACGGTGATTCCACGCTCCATGGCTCGCTGAACCCCCATGACCACTTCCCAGCCCTTCGATCTGCGTCTGCCCACGCCCGGTTGTTACAACGACCCTGAGCGCGCCGGTCTCGATGCCAAGAGCGTGTTCGACGGCATGACCGAGCACCTGTTCTTCACGCTCGGGAAACTGGCACCGACCGCCAGTCGCCACGACCTCTACATGGCCCTGAGCTATGCGGTGCGTGATCGCCTGATGATGCGCTACCTGGCCACCACCGAAGCGATGCGGGCCCACCCGCAGAAATCGGTGGCCTACCTCTCAGCGGAATTCCTGATCGGTCCGCAGCTCAACAGCAATCTGCTGAACCTGGGGATCCAGAAGGAGGCCGAGGAGGCACTGAAGAATTTCGGCATTGATTCACTGCAGCAGATCTTGGATGTGGAGGAGGAACCTGGGCTGGGCAACGGCGGTCTAGGTCGGCTGGCGGCTTGCTACATGGAGTCGCTGGCGAGCCTGAAAATTCCAGCCACCGGCTACGGCATCCGTTATGAGTTCGGCATCTTCGACCAGCTAATCCGCGATGGCTGGCAGGTGGAGATCACCGACAAGTGGCTCAAGGGAGGCTGGCCCTGGGAGCTGCCCCAGCCCGACGAGGCCTGCTTCGTTGGCTTCGGTGGCCGCACCGAGAGCTACATCGACGACAAGGGCAACTACCGCTCCCGCTGGATCCCGGCGGAACACGCCATCGGCATCCCCCATGACGTGCCCGTGCTGGGCTATCGGGTCAACATCTGCGACCGGCTGCGGCTGTGGCGTGCCGATGCCACCGAAAGCTTCGATTTCTATGCCTTCAACATCGGCGACTACTACGGCGCCGTGGAAGAAAAGGTGGGCAGCGAAACCCTCTCCAAGGTGCTGTATCCCAACGACGGCACCGACGAGGGCCGGCGTCTGCGACTGAAGCAACAGCATTTCTTCGTCAGCTGCTCCCTTCAGGACATGCTCCGCAGCCTCGACAACCGGGGGCTGGCGGTTGAGGACTTCCACAACTACTGGACCGTTCAGCTCAACGACACCCACCCAGCCATCGCCGTGGCTGAGTTGATGCGCCTGCTGATCGATGATCGGCATCTGGAGTGGGATCGGGCCTGGGACATCACTTCCCGCTCCGTGGCCTACACCAACCACACCCTCCTGCCCGAGGCGCTGGAGAAGTGGGACCTCGACCTGTTCGGAAGCCTGCTTCCCCGCCATCTCGAGCTGATTTACGAGATCAACCGGCGTTTCCTGCAGCAGGTGCGGCTGCGTTATCCCGGCAACGATGCCATTCAGCGCAAGCTCTCGATCATCGATGAAGAGGGCAGCAAGGCCGTGCGAATGGCCCACCTGGCCACCATCGGCGCCCACCATGTGAACGGTGTGGCGGCGCTTCACTCCGATCTGGTGAAAACCGACCTGCTGCCGGAATTCGCAGCGCTCTGGCCGGAGAAGTTCACCAACGTCACCAATGGCGTCACCCCACGCCGCTGGGTTGCTCTGGCCAACCCCGAGATGTCCGCCTTACTCGATGAGCACGTCGGGCCCGACTGGATCTCCAACATGGAGAGCCTGCGCAAGCTGGAAGAGCGGCAAAACGATCAGGGCTTCCTGGAGCTCTGGGGCAACACAAAACTGTCGGTGAAGCGCAAGCTGGCCACCTACATCCACCGCAACACCGGCGTGCTGGTGGACCCTTCCAGCTTGTTCGACGTGCAGGTGAAGCGCATCCACGAATACAAGCGCCAACACCTCAACGCCCTGCAGGTGATCACCCAATACCTGCGGATCAAGAACGGCCAGACCGATGGCATGGCGCCCCGCACCGTGATCTTCGGCGGCAAGGCCGCTCCGGGCTACTACATGGCGAAGTTGATAATCCGCTTCATCAACGGCATTGCCGACACGATCAATGCCGATCCGGACATGGATGGTCTGCTGCGGGTGGTTTTCCTGCCGGACTACAACGTGAAATTGGGAGAGCAGGTGTATCCCGCCTCCGACCTCTCCGAACAGATCTCCACCGCCGGCAAGGAAGCCTCCGGCACCGGCAACATGAAATTTGCCATGAATGGTGCCCTCACCATCGGCACCCTCGATGGGGCCAATGTGGAGATCCGCGAGCTGGTGAGGAGCGAAAACTTCTTCCTGTTCGGCAAGACCGTCGAAGAGATCACGGCCCTCAAGCAAAGCGGTTACCGCCCGAGCGACGTGATATCAGCGCTGCCGGAACTGCAGGAGGCCCTACGGCTGATCGAGATGGGGCACTTCAGCAACGGCGACGGCGAACTGTTCCGCCCTCTGCTCGACAACCTCACCGGGAACGACCCCTTCTATGTGATGGCGGACTATGCCGACTACCTGCGCGCCCAGGAGGCAGTCAGCCGCGCCTGGAGCGACCGGATGCACTGGAATCGGATGTCGCTACTGAACACGGCCCGAACCGGGTTCTTCTCCTCCGACCGTTCGATCAGCGAGTACTGCAACAACATCTGGGCCGTGGATCCACTCAACGTGGAGATCACCTGCGACGTGCGCTGAAAACAGCCAAAAAAGAAGCCCTGGAGACTTCTCCAAGGCTCTTATCGGACATCGAGTGTCAGTTCCGATCGGGTAAATCCGGAGTCTGGTGCAACAGGCGATTGAGCCGAAGACGGTCCACATTCAACGGATCAGGAGCCAACTCGCCGGCCAGCTCGCGGAACTTCTGCTCAATTTCTTCGGGAACTCGCACATCAAAGACCCGTTCCATCAAGGCCTCAATCGAGAAGAGATGGGCGTTGATGTTCTCCAGATCAGCAATGGCCTGCTGGAGAGCATCGCCTGATTCCTCAGGGAGGGGCGCTCCAGTTGCTGCAGGCTTTGAGGCGGCTGCATCTGCTGTCTGACGGGACCCGTGCTGCTTTTGCAGATCCTCGAGAACGCGTCCGGACAATGTGCGGAACGACTGCAGAGCGGCCCAGTTGAGCTCCTGTTGTTGACGAAGCGTGGGGGATTCCCGGATTAGCCGATCATGCTCCCGGTAAAACCGTTGGCAATCCGGGCACTGGCAGGGCTCTTCCGGCAATGCAGTCCCTCGCGGTCATTCCCCACTATGCCACTGATCAAGCCGCCTGAGGTCCCAAATCCTCCTCGGCCTGGGGGCCATCCTCCGCAGCCGTGTCGGGCAGAGGGATTTCAATGGACGACACCACACCGATGACGTCCCGCAGCCGCATCGAATCCGCAAACCAGCCCATGGCTTGTTCGGTATCGCCGCGGCGTTCGGCATCACTGGCCTGGTCTTCATGGGCTTCCGCCAGAAGAGCCAGCCAGCAGAGACAGCGGGCCTGAACCACCGATAGGTCCAGATCCGTGGGCTGGGACTCAGCAATCCGCTCACTTTCCTGCTGCACCAACAGCCGCAGACGAAGATCGTGAAGCTGGGTCATGGCACCCACAACAGGTTGACTCAACCCTAGCGGTGGTGAACGATCTGCCCACCCCACCAGATGTAGCGCTCACTACTTCTTAAGCAGTTCTCACGGGGCTGGCGGGACTCGAACCCACGACCTACGGTTTAGGAAACCGTCGCTCTATCCAGCTGAGCTACAGCCCCAGACCTCTGAATTATGCCCACGAGGCATGATGAGATCTGAAAGCAGGCGAGGTGGTTGCAGCCGATCTCTTTGAGTGTCGGCTGAGGAAAGTCCGGGCTCCCTGATGGCCAGGCTTGCTGGGTAACGCCCAGTGCGGGTGACCGTGAGGAGAGTGCCACAGAAACACACCGCCGATGGCCGGTTCGCCGGCACAGGCAAGGGTGCAAAGGTGCGGTAAGAGCGCACCAGCAGCATCGAGAGGTGCTGGCTCGGTAAACCCCGGCTAGGAGCAAGGCCAAGGAACGACGGCTGGCCATTGGCCCCGTTCCGCTTGAAAGCGCCGCTCGAGGCCGTCGGTAACGGCGGTCCCAGATAGATAGCCACCCATCCTCTGCAGACCAACCTCTGCGAGGTGTGAACAGAACCCGGCTTATGTCCTGCTTTCACCCCCTATCAGCGTTGCTCAGGAGTCCTTGTGGATCCATTCCGCGCCGCAGAGCTCAGCGACCTGATCCAGCGCCTCGACGCTGAGATCCCGATCGACCCGAAGCTGCTGGACCTGGTGGATCAGGCCCTCACCCACGTGTCGAGCGGCCGGACCCGCAACCTGGAACGGTTGGAGTTCCTTGGTGATGCGGTCCTGCGGCTCGCCGCCACCGAATTCATTGATCGCCACCATACCGATCTCGCGGTGGGTGCCTGCTCCAACCTGCGGGCCCAACTGGTCAGCGACCGCTGGCTGGCGGAGGTGGGTGAAACGCTTGGCATCGAACAGCACCTGCTGTTGGGGCGGCACGCCCAAGGGGATCGTTCCGCCCAATCCAGGCTGCGGGCCGATGCCACCGAGGCACTCATCGGAGCGTTGTACAGCGCCCTTGGCGACCTTGAGACGATTCACCGCTGGCTCACCCCCCACTGGCGTGCCACCGCCCAAGCGGTGCTGGCGACTCCCCATCAGTTCAACGGCAAAACCAGCCTGCAGGAGTGGAGCCAAGGCCAAGGGCTGGGACTACCCGACTACTCCACCGAGGAATGCAGCCACCAGCACGGCGACCCCGAACGCTTCCTCTGCCGGGTGAGCATCCACAACAAAGAGCTGGCGGAGGCCAAGGGCCGCTCCCGCAAGGAGGCCGAACAGAACGCCGCTGCCGGTGCTCTTCAGGCCCTCGAGGGCAGCGATGCGCCACAGGCATCGCAGTGAAGGGCGTCCCTACGGTGCCCCTGACGCCCACAGCTGTTGCAGCTCAACTCCACCACGCGATGCTGATGATGGCGCACCCCAGACACGGTCAGGATGCCGGTGGGGATGGCAATGATGCCGAAACCCAAGAGCATCACCACCGAAGCCAATAGCCGCCCCAGTTCTGTCTGGGGCACCACATCGCCGTAACCCACGGTGGTCATGGTCACGATCGCCCAGTAGACGCCGCTCCCCACCGACTGGAACTGGGTGTCGGGCCGGACGCTTTCGATCACGAAGATGCTGTAACCGAGCACCACCTGCAGCAGAAAGACGAAGAACAAAAAGACGCCGATGGTGCGGGCACTGCCCCGCAGCGCCTGCCCCAACACGCGGGCCTCATCGATGAACTTGAGCAGCTTGAACACCCGCAGGATGCGGCCGAACTTGAACACCCACAGCAGCAACTCACTACGCACCTGCGGCACGAAGAAGAACAGCACCGCTGAAGCGTCGATCAATCCGGTGAAGCTGAACAGGTAGCGGCGAGGCTTCTCCACCAAGGCCAGGTGCAGAACGAAATCCGCCGCGAACACCGCCAAGCAGACGTTCTGCACCAGATCAATCCAGAGCACATTGGTCTGGCGCAGGGCCGAGTTACCCAAGGGATCTGGCTCCAGCAGCAGGGCCAGAACACTCAGGAGAATTGCCCCGAAGATGACGGCGTTGTAGGCCTTGCCCGCCGGGGTGCTGGCTTCCAGCACCGTGGCCTGCAGGCGTTGTCGCAGGTTGCGGCCAGTGTCCATTGCCTTAGGCCGGCTGGAGGTCTTTCAAGCGCAGGGTCACCAACTTGTCCCAGTTGCCACCTTCAAACAAAACGGCCGCACAATCTCCGCTGATCCGTTGAACAAAGCCGGTGTAGCCGTTGTAGATCGAGGTGGCATCGGCCACGGTGACGGTGGAGCCGGGAAGGATCGGAGCGGGTGCAGACGCCATGGCTCGGTCTCGGACGGATCTGGCGCCATTATCGGCAGAGTGTGTGGCGGATGGCATGGCGGAGAGCGACGACTGGCTCAGCGTCGGCAAGATCGTTGGAGTCCAGGGGCTGCAGGGGGAGCTGCGGGTGAACCCCGCCAGTGATTTCCCTGAGCGCTTCACGGCACCAGGGCCGCGCTGGCTGCGCAGCCGCAAGGGTGGAGAGCCCACCGAGATCCAGCTCAAAAAAGGCCGGCAGCTGCCGGGCAAGTCGTTGTTTGTGGTGCGTTTTGAAGGGATCGACAACCGCGGTGCCGCTGAAGCCCTGGTGGGCAATGAGCTGCTGGTGTCGGCGGACGATCGCCCCGAGCTGGCGGAGGGAGAATTTCACCTGCTCGATCTGATCGGACTGGAGTCACGGCTCGAAGCCGATGGCCCAGCCATCGGCACGGTGAGCGACCTGATCAGTGGCGGCAACGATCTGCTGGAAATCACCACCACTGATGGCCGCAAGCTGCTGATCCCCTTCGTGGAAGCGATCGTGCCGGAGGTGCAGCTCGAGGAGGGCTGGCTGCTGCTCACGCCGCCACCGGGCTTGCTGGAGCTCTGACGCAAATCGGTCGTTCCCAGGGCATCGACAGAAGCCCCTGGGGCAAGCGAACCTGGGTCACCGCCTGCAGGACCTGATGGCCGCCACACCGCTGATTCCTGTGATCCTCTGCGGAGGAACCGGCACACGGCTGTGGCCGCTGTCGCGGGCGAGTTACCCCAAGCAGTACTGGCCGTTGAGTGGCGATGGCGAAGCGACGCTGCTGCAGCAAACCCAGCAGCGCCTCAATGGCCTGGAAGCGTTGGCGGCTCCGTTGCTGATCTGCAATGAAGACCACCGCTTCATCGTGGCCGAGCAGATGCGCCAGATCGGGGTTGAACCGAACGCGATCCTGCTGGAGCCGATGGGCCGCAACACTGCCCCGGCGGTGACAGTGGCTGCCCTGCAGGCCACGGCCAATGGCGATGATCCCCTGCTGCTGGTGCTGGCGGCAGACCACCTGATCCGCGATGCCGCCCAATTCCGCCAGGCCATCGCCTCCGGTCGCAAACCCGCCGAGGAGGGGCGCCTGGTGACCTTCGGCATCGTGCCGACGGCCCCGGAAACCGGCTACGGCTACATCGAGGCCAGCGAAACGTTCTCCCTCGGAGAACCCGCCCATGTGACGATCAAGCGCTTCGTGGAGAAGCCCGACCAGGCCACAGCAGAGCAGTTCCTAGCCACAGGTCGCTTCACCTGGAACAGCGGCATGTTCCTATTCCGCGCCAGCGCCATGCTGGCGGAACTGGAACGCCTGGCCCCGGAGGTGGTGAGCTGCTGCCGGGCCGCTCTGGAGCAGGACACAGCCGACCTGGAATTCCATCGGCTGGAACGGGAGGCCTTCGCCAAGTGCCCCAACGTGGCCATTGATGTGGCCGTGATGGAAAAAACGGAACTGGGCAGTGTGCTGCCGCTGGATGCGGGCTGGAGTGATGTGGGCAGCTGGAGTGCCCTCTGGGAGACCTCAGAGCACCGCAATTCCCAAGGGAATGTGCTGCAGGGCCACGTGATCGCCGAAGGCAGCCGCAACTGCTACCTGCGCAGCGAACACCGCTTGGTGGTGGGTCTGGGCGTTGAAAACCTCGTGGTGGTGGAAACCGACGACGCCGTGTTGATTGCGGATCGCTCCAAGGCCCAGGAGATCAAGACGGTGGTGAAGCAGCTGGAGGCCGCCGGCAGCCCCGAGGGCAAGGCGCACCGCAAGATCTATCGCCCCTGGGGCCACTACACCGGCGTCACCGAAGGAACCCGCTGGCAGGTGAAACGGATCTCGGTGAAACCCGGCGCCAGCCTGTCGCTGCAGATGCACCACCACCGGGCCGAACACTGGATCGTGGTGCGGGGAACAGCCATTGTTGAGCGCGACGGAGAAGAGCAACTGCTGGGCGAAAACCAGAGCACCTATATCCCTCTTGGCTGCAAACACCGCCTGTCAAATCCAGGAAAAATTCCTGTAGAGCTCATTGAAGTACAGAGCGGCGAATACCTCGGTGAAGACGACATTGTGCGGTTTCAGGACCGTTATGGACGCAGTGATGCAATAATGACTAAAGCAAAAGCTTGAAATGAAGAAAGCACTTATTACTGGCATCACCGGCCAAGATGGAAGTTACTTAGCAGAATTACTTCTTGACAAGGGATACGAAGTGCATGGCATTAAACGTCGCGCCAGCAGCTTCAATACAAGTCGCATTGATCACCTATATCAGGATCCGCACGAAGCTGACCCACGCTTGATTCTGCATTATGGAGACTTAACCGATAGCACCAATTTGATCAGAATTATCCAACAAGTTAAGCCCGATGAAATTTATAATTTGGGTGCCCAAAGCCACGTAGCAGTCAGCTTTGAAGCGCCCGAATATACAGCCAATAGTGATGCGCTGGGAACACTCAGAATCCTTGAAGCTGTACGAATTCTGAACTTAACTGAGACTTGTCGAATTTACCAAGCCAGCACAAGTGAACTTTACGGACTTGTGCAGGAAGTACCTCAAAAAGAAACCACACCTTTTTACCCGAGAAGCCCCTATGGCGTAGCGAAGCTTTACGGCTACTGGATCACGGTGAACTACCGCGAGGCCTATGGCATGTATGCCTGTAACGGCATATTATTTAATCACGAAAGTCCTAGACGTGGTGAAACTTTTGTGACACGGAAAATCACAAGAGGCATGGCTCGCATTAATGAAGGACTTGATGATTGCTTATACATGGGTAATCTCGACTCTTTGAGAGACTGGGGTCACGCAAGGGATTACGTGGAAATGCAGTGGCGGATGCTTCAGCAGGAGGGTCCACCTGAAGATTTTGTGATAGCAACAGGCCGACAGGAGAGCGTCCGGCGATTCATCGAACTCACTGCAGAATCACTGGGATGGGGATCGCTAATATGGGAGGGCGAAGGAGTAGATGAGGTGGGGCGCCGCAGCACCGGTGAAGTGGTTGTGCGCATTGATCCTCGCTACTTCCGACCTGCAGAGGTGGAGACCCTGCTTGGCGATCCCAGCAAAGCTCATGAGAAACTGGATTGGACACCTACCACCACCCTGGAAGAACTTGTTGCCGAGATGGTTGAGGCAGACAAAGAAGAAGCCAGGAAAGAAGCGTTACTACGTCTCAAAGGATTCAACGTAGTGGGATCGATGGAGAACCCACCGACCACCTCTGCAGCGATTCAGGCCAACAGGAGCAAAGGTTGATGGGGACATTAATCAATAAAAACGATCTCTTTGTAGTAACTTGCCAAGACTGAGCATCACGCTCGTTCCAACAGGAGTTTGGGGTGAAAGTTCTCGTTCTCGGCGGTGACGGCTTCTGCGGCTGGCCCTGTGCGGTGAACCTGGCTGATCAGGGCCACGACGTGCTGATCGTGGACAACCTCAGCCGTCGCAAGATCGATATCGACCTTGAGGTTGAGTCGTTGACGCCGATCGTGAGCATCGGCGAGCGCCTCAAGGTCTGGGAGGAGACCGGTGGCAAACCGATGCGGTTTGTCCACATGGACATTGCCCATGAGTACCAGCGGTTGCTGGATCTGCTTCAGGACGAGCGCCCGGATTCCGTGGTCCACTTCGCGGAACAACGTGCCGCCCCCTATTCGATGAAGAGCAGCGCCACCAAGCGCTACACCGTCGATAACAACGTCAACGGAACCCACAACCTCCTGGCCGCCATCGTTGAAAGCGGTCAGGACATCCACGTGGTGCATCTGGGCACCATGGGCGTCTACGGCTACGGCTCCCACCGCGGAGCCACCATTCCAGAGGGCTACCTGAAGGTGGAAGTGCCTCAGCCCGACGGCAGCCGCTTCGAGGAGGAAATCCTCCACCCGGCAAGCCCCGGCAGCGTCTATCACATGACCAAGACGCTCGATCAGCTTCTCTTCCTCTACTACAACAAGAACGACAAGGTCCGCATCACCGACCTGCACCAGGGCATCGTCTGGGGAACCAACACCGATGCCACTGACCGCGACCCGCGGCTCACCAACCGCTTCGATTACGACGGCGATTACGGCACGGTGCTGAACCGCTTCCTGATGCAGGCCGCGATCGGCTACCCGCTCACCGTTCATGGGACCGGTGGCCAGACCCGCGCCTTCATCCACATCCGCGATTCCGTGCGCTGCGTTCAGCTGGCGCTGGAGAACCCTCCGGAACAAGGGGAGCGAGTCAAGATCTTCAACCAGATGACCGAAAGCCATCAGGTGGGCGAACTGGCCAAGAAGGTGGCCGCTCTCACCGGCGCTCAGGTGAACAACCTGGCCAACCCCCGCAACGAGGCCGTTGAAAACGATCTGATCGTGGACAACCACTGCTTCATCGAGCTGGGCCTCAACCCCACCACCCTCGATGACGGCCTGCTGAAGGAAGTTGTGGAGATCGCCACCCGCTACGCCGACCGTTGCGACCGCAACCGCATCCTCTGCACCTCCGCCTGGACCAAAACCCAGGCCCAGGCAATTCAATCTCATTAATCACTATTGAATATAAGGCATAACCGGTGGAAAAAAATTACTCCGAGTCTTTCACCTCTCAACTGTCTGAAGCAGTTAGAAACTATGAAAACTCACCACGCCTTTTGCACGAATTAATAGAACATGCCAAGACCAATAAGCCTGGTTCGCTGAATACTCTTTTTAAAATACAATCCCTTCTTCAAAAGAGATACAAAGGTCTCAATAGACCTGAACTAAAAGATGGAACGAGTGAGACAGCAGACCTCACACAAATTAGAGAATTTTATTCAAGATTTGCAAATCCAAAACATACGGAATACTCAGAAAGCAAGAGTGGTCCACGTTCTTCAAATGAAAGATATATAAAGAATAGGAAGTCGCGTGCCTGGGGGTTCCACAAAGGGGAAAGAACATCTCTTTCTACCAATGAGCTTTCACTGCCTAAATCAGGCGGTGGCAATGCAAATATTTTTATTGTGACACCCTGTTATAACTCAGAACAATATCTATCAAAAACCATAAATTCAATAATCAGTCAAGTTTCAGATAAATACGACATCTATTACCATATTCAAGATGGCGGCTCTTCAGACAAAACAATATCAATCATTAAAGAGTGGGGACGCATAATCGAACAATTAAAAGAACTATCACCTGATTTCAGACTATACTTTAGCTGGGACAGCGAAAAAGACAGTGGCATGTATGAAGCGATAAAAAAAGGCTTTGATGGATTTAGGATATTCCCAAGTGACATCTGCACTTGGATTAACAGTGATGACGTATTGGAGATTGGATCATGCGCATTGGTTTACTCATTATTCTCGAATAATATTTCAATTGACTGGATTATTGGAAAACAAAAATGTATATCCTCAAATGACACAATTCTCTCAACAGATTTCAAGGGATATCCACGACAGATTATTGAAGCTGGTTTTTGCGAAGGGAAAAACTGGCCATTCATACAGCAAGAAGGATCTTTTTGGTTATTCTCATTGTGGGATAAAGTAAATGGTATTGATGAAAAATATAAATATGCTGGAGACTGGGACTTATGGCGAAGATTTGCAAAGTCATCTCAGCCATTATGTGTGGACCAAGCACTAGGAAGCTTCAGAAAGCATAGCAATCAAAAAACAAACAATATTGCGGCATACTTTGCTGAAATGAACGAGGCCATTGAAAAGGATCAGCGAAAAGATATTAATAATGTAGAAAACAAGAAACTAAGCTTTGATATTATAAAATACGTACCAGAAAATACTGCAGATCCAAAATTTGAGGTTTTTGAAAGCGATGTGAAATCCGTAAATTTTGCCGTCAACCTTATTAATTCACCGAGAGGAAACGATGTTCTTAGACGCTCAAGTGATTACCAGGGAAAATCTATCAACTCAAAAAAATCAATAAAACCACTAAAAATTGCTACATTTTGCACTCTCCTTCAAGGAGGTGCAGGCCAAGGCAGTCTCAGAAGAGTTCAAGCATTAAGACAACTTGGTTTAGACGTAAGGATATTTACGTTGAATGCAGGATCGTATTCTAATTTACACTATGTTTATGAAGTTTCCCCTCCAATTGAAAACTATACAGATAAAACGACTTGGCAACTTATTGAAGCCGATAGAATAGAACTGGTAGACAACGATTCAACGAGAGGCGAATTCTTTTCAGCCGATATAGCATTATGCAACGGTGAAAATTTAACTAGCATATTAAATTGGGCGGATGCAATACATTTACATTGGATCTCAGGGTTTATTGATCTTCCAAACTTTTTAAGTATGTGCAGAAAAAAGAATTTACCGATATTTTGGACTACAGGAGATATGTTCCCCGTAACAGGTGGCTGTCACTATAGCGAAGGGTGCGATAAGTTTCTAAGTGAATGCGACTCATGCCACCAAGTATTTCCAAGTAAACAAAATTACATCAAGCACGTTCACAAAAAAAAGACGCTTGCACTGAAAAATTCGGGCATAACTTTTGTATACCCATCACATAATATAAAAAATCTAATCTCTGGGTCTCAACAACACATGGCAACAACACATGTGGTTATACCAAATGCATACCCAGTAAATAATTTTCGACAATATGCTAACACTCATGATCACAGTAGTTCTTGCTTTATTGAAGATAACAGCGTATCGCATTTCGAGAGTTCTACTTTTAATGTACTGGTTATGTCAACTGAAGAAACTAAACCTAGAAAAGGTGGCTTAATAGCAAAACAACTTATATCACGTCTAACACATTTATCAACAACAAAAAAGATTCCAGATATTCGTATTTTGGGACTAGGTAATGAGGCGCTACCAGATTCAAATCAATACAATGATAAAGTTGTTAAATTCACAAAAGGTCTAAGATTTGATCGACTATGTCAACACTTTTACTCGTCTAATTTATTTATTTCATTGAGTATTGAAGATGTTGGTCCAATGACCGTTTGTGAGTCTTTGTTATGCGGTACACCAGTACTTGGATTTAATATAGGAATACTAGCAGATATTGTCTCTTACTTTAAGGTAGATGAAATATGTAGAACAATACCTCCTTCTTCCGTGTCATCACTTGCAGATTCTGCAGCAGATTTTATAAACAGATTAAACACATGTGACCAAAGGTTAATCAAGAAGAAATGCATAGATACAGCTAAATTGTATGCAGATCCTTATAGTAATGCTAGAAAGCATTATAATGAATATTTGAGGGGTATTTCTAATGCCTAAGGTATCTATTGTAATGCCTACTTATAATAGTTCATTAACTTTACCAAAAAGCTTAGATTCAATTGCTTCTCAGACATTTGATGACATAGAACTATTACTAATTGATGGTGCTAGTAATGATGCAACTCTTGAAATTGCCGATGCATATAACCATATAGTGTCTTTATGTATAAGCGAAAAAGATAATGGCATGTACGACGCAATAAATAAAGGTATAAAGGCTTCAACAGGAGAATATATTATAATATTAAATAGTGACGACTTGTATTTCCCAAAAACAATAGAACACTTAATTGGTATCGCATCAATGCATGATGATAGAACGATAGTTTCGGCCTTGGCGTGTGAGTTTAGTGAACGAGGTAGGCAGTTTATTCGAAATATTCCGATACGTTCGTGGAACTATTCTGCACATCTGCGAATGCCCTTGAGGCACGAATTGATGTTAATTCCCGGCGATATATATAGTGAGCTCGGTGGATACGACACATCGTATAAGCTTGCAGGTGACTTAGATATATGTTCACGCATTAAATTAGATGATTCTATTAAGGTTATCCAAGAAGAGATATACTTAATGGGGTTCAGAGCTGGTGGAATGGGATACATGTTAAATACAACTTTAATCAATGAACGAATTCAACATTATAAAAAAATATTTGGTGAATTACCAAATCCATTTCTTGATACTTTAGCAAGGGATGCCTCACCACAACAACTATATGAGCAATTATCGCAAATCAATTTTGCAGACCTGACTAACTCTGATAATTTAATTTTGGCATGTAGAGACTACCTTGGAACAAGAGGATATTATCAAATTGAAGGAAACCTGCCTAAGTGGAAAACTTTGACAAATTGGGCAAATGAATTGAATGTATAGTTACAAAGGTATTTAATTTTTGAGAGTTTGGTCTACTTAAGCAAAATCACTAGCGTCCATGCATGTATAGGACAAGTTAACTAGGAAATTGGTTGTTTAACATTAATGTATCCAAAAAATAAATAAGAATTTCCCTACCATAGTCAGAGTTTCCATGGATCTCTTGAGGATTATGATCACGTAAGTAACGTAAAGGTGTTGAAATGCCATAGCTACAGAGTAAGTGAGTAGGTGGCACAAGAAAGGAGATAGAGGAATTTGATTTCAGGCTTTCGTCTGAATAATTTCTTATATGATGAATCAGATGTTTGATCTGATTTTGATGTTGTTCGATATTGATAGTTATTTTGCTTTGTGGCCGGCATGGTGCACCCAAAAAGTAGGCTTTTGCTGGAGCGGCTATTAAAACTTGTGAGACTATTTTTGCACGGTTTTGAATTGGTGCGTGGTAAAAATG
Source organism: Synechococcus sp. A15-62 (assembly GCF_014280075.1). NCBI lineage: Bacteria > Bacillati > Cyanobacteriota > Cyanophyceae > Synechococcales > Synechococcaceae > Synechococcus > Synechococcus sp. A15-62. Next base: position 148,988 of record NZ_CP047950.1, on the reverse strand, counting down.
GTATGAATGTACAATGGTTTTAATGACTTCCAAACTTAAAAAGTTTAGAGTTTTCCCACCGGCATATTGATTAACATCTAATTTTGAAGTCATGCTAACTATAAGTATATGGTCATAATTTGAACATTGTGTTACAAGTGAAGCTTGGTGATCATAAATGTCTCCATTGGGAAGACATGTCCAATTTACGAAATGGATATTATTAGAACCATAAAAATCCAAAATAAAAGTATCTCTGTAGTTATTATTAGAATTAACTAACTGATCCCAGCCAAGCTTGATTGCCGCCAGATGGGAATTGCCGATAACAAGAATTCTTTTCACTGTCTGAACGCTTCTAGCAATGCTTCTTCGCATTGTATCTTATCACTCGAAGTAGACTGGTTATTTATTTTCCTTTGCTTGGATATATTACTTACATGAGGTTTGTGCTCAGCGAAAAAATGTTTCATCACACTTTCAACAGCTTCAGATCGAATAGTTCGAAGATTGTCAGAAAAGAATGTCGAATGAGATCTAGGGTTTGTAATAAGTTCATATGACGGAAAATAATCTACGTGAGCCTGCTTCTCATAAAGATGACCAGCTACAGCTCGAAGAATGGATTTAGAATAACAAGTGGCTGCCAAAACATGCCTTCCAGTAGCAGTAGCTGTGAGTGGAACTGGTGAGACTGTTAAAATGATCTTGAAAGGGCGACCGGACCTTATTTGTTTCACGCTTTGTTGAAAAGAATTAAAATCTGAAATGATATCATTAAATCCTGTATTAATCAGATGATAATTATCTGGATTGTATCCTCCAGCAATAACACCAGGAGCTATAGGGTAAGCTGTGTTTGATTTTTTATTTACCCATACTTCTGTAAGACCTAATGTAAATATAAAAACATCTAACTGCTTAAACATTTTTCTGACATTATCAATATGGCACTGTCTCTGAAACTCTACTTCCTCAGGAGAATCAAAACCTTGAGGCTGAATACTTGGCCTGATAGCATCGTAATATCGGCCATTGTTACGCCAAATATAATCGTCTGGCTTGTAACTGCCTAATGCTTCATCTGCAAGTTGCCTTAATTGTAATACATTATAAATGTTACCGTACCTTGAACTGTACATCCCATAGCCGTATTTACGACATAGTTCTGGAGGGAATCCCGCTGGAGCAATCTCAGTATCAAGAAAATTAAAACCAGAAATTTTTAATTTATCAGCTATATGTTGTGCAAAACAAGATCCAGCCGAAGCTATTTTTGAATTAGAGGAGATATTAAATTTTTTTTTGTAAATATCTTTTATGAAAAAAGGAGACTCCTTGAAAACCCCAGTTTTCCAAAAAGCAATTTCTGGCAGATCTTCGTAGGGATTCATTAATTATACTAAAATAGAATTTTAACTGTTAACACAATTAGAACAAAGAAAAGTTACTGATCTTATAATTGTCCTTATTCTAAAAACTGTGCTACTGCATTTTCCTTACTTCTATCGATTATTCTTTCATAGGCACTTAAAATATCTTGCCTTGGTATGAGGTTACGACCTTCGAGGAAACTGGCTGATTTCTTAAGAAAGGAATCTGCGTGATCTACAAGATCATTAGCTAATCCTAACTTACGAAGGATTTTTTCTTGGATATAAGACCTAGAGCGAAACACCTGATTATAATCTATTAGGTGAACAGTAAAGTTGGCTGAATTCTGACTTGTATTGAAATACTCGTCTAAAAAATTATTCATGACATTATATTCGTGAGAACACTGCTCATAACTTCTAAGGGGATCCCATGAATCCTTCATGTTTTCAGCTCGTTTAGTACAAGAATGAAGTGCATCTATTGGATCTCTTAATATATGAAAAATATCAACTTTAGAATTACTAAAGTTTTTTTGCATGTGAGGTATTGCATAATGCAACATAGGACGTTTGTCGCCAATAAATGGATAACCTGCAATCGCCTTATCGTCGAGAGGTATGCCCGGTGAATTAGTCTTCATGCCTTGGGCCTTTATTCGTGCATTAATTAAGTTCATTTGTGTTAACTTCTTTTGGATATTTATTGGGTTAAAGGAATCAGGACAAGATGCTTGATAAGGATTTGTCAACTCAGTGAATATGTATAATTTTTCTCGAAGGAGAACTCTCAACAAACTACCCAATGCAGTTGTGCCAGCGCGAGGCAAACCTGAAACAAATATAAAGTGTTTATCAATAATAGTTGATTCGTTGTCTTGTGAAAGGTTGGTAATGGGCAGAATTTTACTAGCATCATATATTCCCCTTAAATTAAAAATAGTTTTTCTATAATTATCATTTTTGCAAAGTTTTTCGTATGTCCAGTCAGATGATTCTAGAGATAGCAAATCAATATATTGTGATTCAGCTTTCTTGAAGTGACCAGATCTACAAAGCAAATCAGCAAGATATTTTATAACATTGGTATTATTGGGAAAATAAGATTTTGCCTCATCAATGGCACCAAGAAGAGATGGTATATTATTGATAGAAATCAAACAACGAAATCTCGAAACAAAATATTGCCATTTATGAGGTTTTTCAGAAGAAAGTTTTTCCCATAACATCAGGGCTGATTCAAGGTCACCGTTGCTTTCATGATTCAAAGCACGATGTTCTGTATCTTGTATATTCATATTTAATCACACTCAATATAAGCTTCGCGTTTGAAGTTTACTGATGGATTATGGTCCCATCCATCAGGTATGGCATCTACTGGAAAAAACACAAGATCTGCTTGCCACAAACGCTCGTGATAATAACACCTATCAACCATGTCCCTGAATGCAAAACCCTTCTCCTCGAGAAAACTAACAGTTTCGGAAAACTTATGTAATGCGGCTTCCACCAAGATAATAGAGAATGATTGCAGAAGATCTCCACATCCTTTGAGAACAAGTAGATCGGACCCATCAGTATCAATTTTGAGGAGAGAATTGGCGGGTATTGCGTCGAACATTGAATCAAGCCTTTTGATTTCCACCTCAGAACATCTGACAATTGAGAGGCCATTAGGTTCAATATAGTGTGGCGACATTCGGGCGTGAGTAATCACTCCGTCCTTTTTTAAACTTGTTTCAATAATATACGTTATTTCATTTTTATCTGCTAAAGCTATATTGTGCAAAGAATGGTTTATAGAGGCGTAATAAGTATATATTTTCTCATTGTAAATGGTACTTGGCTCAAATAAATAGTGGAGAGCATCGGGGAAGAGATTAATCAACTCCTGGGTTCTTTCGTTAACGCCTACGTCAAAAACAGTGTTAATCTTATTTCCGGAGTCTAAATATCGCTTTAAAAAGGAATTTTTGCTAGAAACCTTAGTACCCTTCATGGTTGGGCTACAGCCGAAAGTAACTTCATTATAAGCGCTAAAGAGTAAGACTGAAGCTTCTAGCAACCAAATTAGTTCACAAATTTTTTTCATCCTTACAGAGTGACAACTGAACACTGATAGCAACAGTAATACTTCATGAAAACATAAAAGTTTTATAAACTCTTGGGATATTTGTCAATTAAGCCTATACCAGCCAAGTCGTATAAAATGGATGCATTACCTATATTCTCTGATATGGAGATAGGAGATTAAAATCCAGAGCATAAATAGTTGTGCAGTACATTTAATATGCGAACAAAAAACTGAAGCGGTTCACCAGTCAGGCATTACAAATAAAATTTATAAAAGTGCAAGTACAAACAAAGAAATGAATAAAGTTAGATCCGCATTGCGAGCCCTTGGTAACATTAATTTTGTGAGAAAAATTATAGGCAGGAGGGCTAAGTAAGAAAGGACATAAAGCTTGGGCAATACATAAATATTTTGTATCACGATCATATCCTACGGGCTTATTAATGAATGCTGGAATGATTACGCAATGTACTAAGATTGCAAAAGAATCTTTTAGTGAATTGAATGATTAATTATAAAAATAATTTTGGTGTTGCTTGGGCTATGATAAGTAGTATCTTCTTAAGACCATATCGAATATCACTCACCTTCAAAGCATAACGAGATAAGAAAATGCGACATCGCGAAGACCTATTGTCGTCAGGTTGGCGAAAAAAGATAAAGCTGATAGCAAGAGACTTGGGATCAACTCAAGCCACGCAAATAGAGAACCTTGGATAGGGCTAGAGCACAGCTTCGATAAAACCAAACCCGGCCAAACAAACAGTGACTCCAGGTTAAAGAGCCAACATAACTAATTAATCACAAAGCACCGAAAATAAAACTCTTTTCCCATACCTGGAACTCAACGTAGACCAAGAAACCACAAGCAGACCCAAGCTAAGCGACTCCAAGCAGGTCGCGGCCTGAACAACCTTAGCAGGGCAGTTATTAAAGACCATTCCTCCCCAGTTAAAAGTAAAATTCGAACTACAGCGGTAGGAAGAGTGACCAGCTGGCTACATCTCATCATAAACGATCAGTAGCAATAACAACTATTGAACACTGTCAAAGCTTCTCCTTCTAAACAACCAATATCTGCACAAAACCAAGTGCTATAGCTCAAAACGAACTTTCAAAGTAACCCTGTTTGGTCACACTTTAAAGTGAAATTAGAAAGTACGACTGCAAGACTGCTCAAACCTTTCAAACGGTAATGTGGCTTATCACGTAAACCATTGACCAGCTGCAAATAACGCTATATGTACACACTACAGCCGTAAAATCTTGATGGATAGCAACAGAAAAGATCTTCTGATTATATTACCTATTTGCATGACTGAATAAATCAAAGGACGCAAATAAATTCAATGGGCGTTGATCCACTGCCTTCACAGCAGGGGCTTGGGAGGGACAAAAGAGGCCAGAATTTGTAAGAGACAATGTAAAATGATTAAATTGACAACCTCGAGAAGCGTCACAACTCAAAACCTGAACTAACCATCACACAGACAGGTATTTCGCTGCAGGTGATGTCGATGTCTGCTGATATAGCAGGCATGAGCCGATTGGTATGCAGCAAGCCGACAATTAAGTTACGATCTGATCACCTCCATCGAAAATTACTCTCTTGTTCGTTCACTCAGTCTCAGTAACTCTTTAAGAGCGCTAGTGGGAGGTATAGAGATTGACAGATAAGGTGGACACCTCGCAATAAGCATCGACAGCCTGCAATACTGAGGAAACGAAGGTGGAGAGCCTTAAAGCAAAGTGGCAAACCGTAAAATCAAACTCGAAGAACCAACCAAACTATTCAGACAGTTCACCAGCTTCGCGTGGCTTGAGCCGAGCCCAATCCTGAATGCTGTGCCACAGAATTTAAGAGATATAGCTGCAACTTAGGCATCAAGTTTTTGGGTCTATGACCCTCAGGCTCTTAAAAGTCATCAGTGGCATAAATATTGATCCAGCAGGCAGCCTGCTCAATTGACCAGTACGGCCTAAGACAAGCACCAAGCTCATAACCATATTCCATCATCAACCCCTCCAAGCCAAAGCGATTTCACAGTGAAACTTTTGCAAGGGAAGTCAATTAGAGATTAGTTGTATAAAATTTAAAGCCAATCCCGAAAATTAATGACAGCCACGCTAAAGCGTCGGCAACTTTTATCGCAATATTTCATTGACGCCTGTCTTGCATAAGCGAATCAACGCTACATAGAGCTAATTTTTAAGTGCAGACAAGGCGCTGAATTCAGTTGTCTCCATTCGGGCAGGCTCTCCCTGACCGCCTCAGCTAACTGCTTGATCTGAATACTAAATTCTTTGAATTACACTACTCAAAAACAACCAAATAAATCTTGCTAGAGATCGTAAAACCATCTGAATACATATTCAGAGAAACTCGTCGGAACAGAGATAGGCTTCATAAGCTCAGTTCCGGCCAGGTCATGTCCGCACTCCAAGAGCTTCAAATCAAAATCTCTACATTTATTAGAATGGTAACGATACTGGAGCAATTCAAGGTAAAGCGGCTTTCATGCCTTTACTAACGATCCGACTAAAGATCCCAGTTTAACTAGATTAGCCTGAGCTATGAGACCAAGCATTAACTGCAGGGGGGATCGACAGAACCCCCTGGGGCGAGCGAATCTGGGTCACCGCTTTCAGGACACGATGGCCGCGACACCGCTGATTCCTGTGATCCTTTGCGGAGGAACCGGCACACGCCTGTGGCCGCTGTCGCGGGCGAGTTACCCCAAGCAGTACTGGCCCCTAAGCGGTGACGGCGAAGCGACGCTGCTGCAGCAGACCCAGCAACGGCTGACAGGGCTCGAGGCCTTAGCGGCTCCCTTGCTGATCTGCAATGAAGACCACCGCTTCATCGTGGCCGAGCAGATGCGCCAGATCGGGGTTGAACCGAACGCGATCCTGCTGGAGCCGATGGGCCGCAACACCGCCCCGGCGGTGACGGTGGCCGCACTGCAGGCCACGGCCAACGGCGAGGACCCCCTGCTGCTGGTGCTGGCGGCGGATCATCTGATCCGTGATGGAGCACAGTTCCGCCAGGCCATCAACGCCGGCCGCAAGCCGGCAGAAGAAGGCCGCCTGGTGACCTTCGGCATCGTGCCGACGGCCCCGGAAACTGGCTACGGCTACATCGAGGCCAGCGAAACGTTCTCCCTCGGAGAACCCGCCCATGTGACGATCAAGCGCTTCGTCGAGAAGCCCGACCAGGCCACAGCAGAGCAGTTTTTGGCCACCGGCCGCTTCACCTGGAACAGCGGCATGTTCCTGTTCCGCGCCAGCGCGATGCTGGCGGAACTGGAGCGGCTGGCACCAGAGGTGGTGAGTTGCTGCCGGGCAGCGCTGGAGCAGGACACAGCCGACCTGGAATTCCATCGGCTGGAGCGGGAGGCCTTCGCCAAGTGCCCCAACGTGGCCATTGACGTGGCCGTGATGGAAAAAACGGAACTGGGCAGTGTGCTGCCGCTGGATGCGGGCTGGAGTGATGTGGGCAGCTGGAGTGCCCTCTGGGACACCTCAGAACAAAAGGATTCCCAAGGAAATGTGCTGCAGGGCCACGTGATTGCCGAAGAAAGCCGCGACTGCTATCTACGCAGCGAACACCGTCTGGTGGTGGGGCTGGGGGTTGAAAACCTGGTGGTGGTGGAAACCGACGACGCCGTGTTGATTGCGGATCGCTACAAGGCCCAGGAGATCAAGACCGTGGTGAAGCAACTGGAGGCCGCCGGCAGCCCGGAAGGCAAGGCGCACCGCAAGATCTATCGCCCCTGGGGCTCCTACACGGGTGTGGTGGAGGGCAGCCGCTGGCAGGTGAAGCGGATCTCGGTGAAACCCGGCGCAAGCCTATCGTTGCAGATGCACCACCACCGGGCCGAACACTGGATCGTGGTGCGGGGAACAGCCATTGTTGAGCGCGACGGAGAAGAGCAACTGCTGGGCGAGAACCAGAGCACCTATATCCCTCTTGGCTGCAAACACCGCCTGTCAAATCCAGGAAAAATTCCTGTAGAGCTCATTGAAGTACAGAGCGGCGAATACCTCGGTGAAGACGACATTGTGCGGTTTCAGGACCGTTATGGACGCAGTGATGCAATAATGACTAAAGCAAAAGCTTGAAATGAAGAAAGCACTTATTACTGGCATCACCGGCCAAGATGGAAGTTACTTAGCAGAATTACTTCTTGACAAGGGATACGAAGTGCATGGCATTAAACGTCGCGCCAGCAGCTTCAATACAAGTCGCATTGATCACCTATATCAGGATCCGCACGAAGCTGACCCACGCTTGATTCTGCATTATGGAGACTTAACCGATAGCACCAATTTGATCAGAATTATCCAACAAGTTAAGCCCGATGAAATTTATAATTTGGGTGCCCAAAGCCACGTAGCAGTCAGCTTTGAAGCGCCCGAATATACAGCCAATAGTGATGCGCTGGGAACACTCAGAATCCTTGAAGCTGTACGAATTCTGAACTTAACTGAGACTTGTCGAATTTACCAAGCCAGCACAAGTGAACTTTACGGACTTGTGCAGGAAGTACCTCAAAAAGAAACCACACCTTTTTACCCGAGAAGCCCCTATGGCGTAGCGAAGCTTTACGGCTACTGGATCACGGTGAACTACCGCGAGGCCTATGGCATGTATGCCTGTAACGGCATATTATTTAATCACGAAAGTCCTAGACGTGGTGAAACTTTTGTGACACGGAAAATCACAAGAGGCATGGCTCGCATTAATGAAGGACTTGATGATTGCTTATACATGGGTAATCTCGACTCTTTGAGAGACTGGGGTCACGCAAGGGATTACGTGGAAATGCAGTGGCGGATGCTTCAGCAGGAGGGTCCACCTGAAGATTTTGTGATAGCAACAGGCCGACAGGAGAGCGTCCGGCGATTCATCGAACTCACTGCAGAATCACTGGGATGGGGATCGCTAATATGGGAGGGCGAAGGAGTAGATGAGGTGGGGCGCCGCAGCACCGGTGAAGTGGTTGTGCGCATTGATCCTCGCTACTTCCGACCTGCAGAGGTGGAGACCCTGCTTGGCGATCCCAGCAAAGCTCATGAGAAACTGGATTGGACACCTACCACCACCCTGGAAGAACTTGTTGCCGAGATGGTTGAGGCAGACAAAGAAGAAGCCAGGAAAGAAGCGTTACTACGTCTCAAAGGATTCAACGTAGTGGGATCGATGGAGAACCCACCGACCACCTCTGCAGCGATTCAGGCCAACAGGAGCAAAGGTTGATGGGGACATTAATCAATAAAAACGATCTCTTTTTCGTTGCTGGCCATGGCGGCATGGCCGGCAGCGCAATCTGTCGAGCTCTGCAACGCTCTGGTTACAAGAATTTATTGACTGCAAACCGCAATGAACTGAATCTCTTAAATCTCCAAGCTGTGCAGAAATGGTTTGCTAAAAACAAACCAACTGTTGTGGTGCTAGCCGCTGCCAAGGTAGGCGGCATTCATGCCAATAACCTATATCCAGCAGATTTTTTGCTGGAGAACCTAAAAATTCAAAATAATGTGATCGAAACTGCGTGGCAGAGTGGAGTCAGGCGCTTACTATTTTTGGGTAGCAGCTGCATTTATCCCAAATTCGCAGAGCAGCCGATTAAAGAGGAATCGCTATTAACAGGATCTCTAGAGCCAACCAATGAATGGTATGCGATTGCAAAAATAGCTGGAATCAAATTATGTGAATCACTAAGAAAACAATATGACTTTGATGCGATTAGCTTAATGCCTACGAATCTCTATGGGCCTGGAGATAATTATCACCCCGAGAACAGCCACGTCCTACCTGCATTAATTCGCCGATTCCATGAAGCAAAAGAGTTAGGTGCAGAGAGTGTTACTTGCTGGGGGACAGGAACGCCAATGCGTGAATTTCTTCATGTTGATGATCTTGGCGATGCATGTGTATTTTCACTTGAGAATTGGAGCCTTAACAGCAGCAATGCGCCAACAGACGAAACAGGAAGATTGCTGCCATATTTAAACGTTGGTACCGGCAGCGATTTATCAATTAAACAACTTTCTGAATTAATAGCAGAAAAAACAGGTTTCATGGGCGTTATCCATTGGGACAAAGATAAACCAGACGGAACCCCAAAAAAACAATTAGATGTTGGCAGACTAACAAAACTTGGCTGGAAATCCAAAATATCACTCGACAAGGGATTAACTGAATCAATAGATTGTTTCAAGAGCCAGCTAAAGGATCCAAATTCAGGCATTCGATTATGATAACAACTGAATACATTTATCAAAGAATCCTCGAGGCTGCTTGAATGTACTTTATATTTATGCACTTACTGACAAATACAAGTTATTACTTATGGTCTTTGCTCCTGGATTTTAAAGAAGACAATTCATGAAGGCTCTGATTGTTGGTGTTACCGGCCAAGATGGCGCATATTTAGCACGCTACCTCTTGGATATTGGCTACAAAGTGATAGGAACTAGTCGAGATTGCCAAAGTTGCGACGTCTCAAGACTGTCTCTACTCGACATAGACAATAATATTGAGCTAACGTCATTAGCGCCAAACGATTTCAGAAGCGTCTTGAAAGTCGTTTCAACAGTAATGCCTGATGAGATATACAATCTATCTGGTCAAACTAGCGTTGGACTTTCATTTGATCAGCCAGTAGAGTGCATGGAGTCAATTGTATCTTCAACGCTAAATTTTTTAGAAGTAATACGATATTTAGGTAATAATATCAAATACTTTAGTGCAGGAAGTTCAGAGTGTTTCGGAGATTGTGGAATGTTAGCAGCTACGGAAGAAACTAAGTTTAAGCCAAGGAGTCCATATGGGGTAGCAAAATCAGCTTCTTTCTGGCAAGTTGCTACTTATCGGACAGCATATGATATGTATGCTTGCACTGGAATTTTAGCTAATCACGAATCACCACTAAGACCAAAAAAATTCGTTACCAGAAAAATTATAGACGGTGTCATTGCAATTAAGCAAAATCGTTTGAAGTCACTAAAATTAGGAAATCTAAATATTTTCAGAGATTGGGGGTGGGCGCCTGATTACGTCAAAGCAATGCATCTAATGCTTCAAGCTCCTATTGCAAAAGATTATTTAATTGCTTCAGGCCATACCAGCTCTCTTCGCGAATTTGTATCTCATGCATTTGATATTGCAGGCTTAAATGAAGCAAAATATTTGCAAGTTGATGATTCCTTAAAAAGGCCATCAGACCTTGCTTACTCTGCTCTAAGTCCTCAACTAATAAAAACAGACCTTGGATGGTCATCATCAAAAACAATTGAAGAAATTGTAAAAAAAATGTATCTCGGAAATTTATTCTGAACAAAAAATTTATTAATAGATTTGCACTTGACATTCAGAGTGCCAGCGAAACAAAAAATTTACACGCGTCATCGCAAATGCTATTATGGTACTCCATTGCTTTTTCTCAAAAAAACAATGCAAGGTGAAAATGCAAAAGAAAATGAACAATCAGGCTTATATCTAAGAAAGGATGCGGCCGGCATCTTGCTCAATCAATTATTTATATGCAAATTTGCATCAAAAGAGCTAAAGCAAACTATTCTTCAACTTAAGAGTGAATTAAACCTAATATCAAGTAGCATTTTATCCTTAGATTGGTTCATTTCCAGCTTATGTTCATCCATAGAGTCGCCGGACACGGCAATACAAATTCAGCAATTCTTGGAGGAACAATCACAAAGCTCTGAATGTAAAATATTCTTTTTAGAGGAGGCTAATAACAAAAGCAGATCATTGCCCAACGATGATTTGGAATCATCTTCAAACATTATTGTAAATACAGCAGTTCATGTTCGTATCGCTGAAACAATTCTAGCTCGTTCAGTGTCCAATGAAGAAATCAAAAGTTTAGATGATTTACTAGAATGTTCACAAGGTGATGTATCTATATACGCAGAAGCACTATTTGATTCTGAAGAATATAAATCAAGAAAAGATAACGAAAGGTCGATATTGCCTCATCTTAGCGATGCTGAGTACATCATATATCTCTTTAACGGAATATTGGGGCGTTTCCCAACAACATATGAGGTCTGGGGATGGGCTTATCATCATTTAATTGACGATTATACAAGAAAGCAAGCTTTTGCAGCTATTCAAGCATCAATAGACCCATTATTTCTGCAAAATAATTTAGTATTAGAAACTTTTGGAAGAAATAAAATTTTAAATCCTGGAACTAATAAACACAAGCCTGAGCATAGTGGTGCTTTGATTATGGGCACTAATCAACATATTACAGTTAAGGATTGGGACGAAATTAAATCGAATTTAAACAAACGAAGCAGTAATGACTTTGCTAGGATCGCAAAGAATAGTATTTTCTATAAAGAACATAATACAAAAACGCCTGACAACCCTTCTCTATCAATTATCACAAGCCTATATAATGGAGACAAATTCATAAGAAACTTTATGGAAAATATGGTTAACCAGATAAATTTTGACAATTTCGAGCTGATAATTATTGATGCATGCTCGCCAGGCGACGAAAATACAATTATCAAGGAATACATGTGCAAGCATCCAAATATTATCTACCATAGGTGTGAAGATAGAATTTCTATATACGATGCATGGAATTTAGGAGTTTCAATGTCGAAAGGCAAGTATTTGACAAATGCTAACCTGGATGATTTACGAGCTCCTTATGGTTTAAGTATGCAGGTTGAATGCCTCGAGCGTTTTCCTTCATTTGACATTTGCTATGGCGATTTTTACTATTATTTTGAAGCAAATCCATCTTGGAATCTAATAGAGTCAATTGGAATAAAGAGCTCTTTAACGCATTTATCTCCCGGCATTTTGATTTCCTGCAATTACCCACATTGCGCTCCATTATGGAGAAAAAGCTTGCATCAAGAAGTCGGATTATTTGATGCAAAATATGCATCAGCTGCTGATTGGGAATTTTGGCTAAGATGCATTAAAGCTCATAAAAACTTTTACTTTATACCCATTCCTTTGTCTGGCTATTATCAGAATCCTGAAGGTATTTCTACATCATCAGAGACAAAAGGTATAGAAGAAGTTGCTTCAATAACAAATAAACACTTCAAGGATTTAATTATGACGGACGACTCAACTCTTATCATACCAGATGCTAAATTCAATCAATTGCACATCGCTTCTCGATCGTTGCCAAGACGTTCTCAGTTGTTATTATCGTACATTGAGTTACAATCTCGATATCGCAGCCTAAACTCTTCTAAATCATTCGTTCCTGTAACGTGAAAATACTTTTTGACCCTATTTTTTTCGAAATTGCTAATACAGGTATTGCTCGGGTCTGGGCATCGATTCTTCAAGAGTGGAACAAATCTGACATCAACAGGAGACATGAGATTTATATCTTAGACAGGTCAGATAAAGTACCGCATATTTCCAATTATTTCTACATTCCATTTTGCAAAAGCAAAGACTTTCGTTTTTCTGGCACTGATTCAATTGCTATTCAACACATCTGCGATGATCTAAAAATTGATGTTTTCATATCAAGTTATTATACATTCCCAATTAAAACAAAGTCTTTAATGATGGTCTACGACATGATTCCTGAGAAGTTTGACTTCCCTATGGATGATCCTGGCTGGCTTGAAAAGATTGCAGCAATCAAGCATGCCTGTGCATATACCTGCATCTCAAAAAGTACAGCTAATGACCTAAAAGAATTTCATCCCGAGATCTCCTCCAACTCTATCGATGTGAGTTACTGCGGAGTAAGTGAAGAAAAATTTCGTGTTCGAAGTGAAAAAGAACTTCGTGATTTTAAAAATATACATGGTTTAGACTATCCGTATTGGATATTTGTAGGGTCCCGTGATCAATACAAATCATACAAGAATACACGTTTATTTTTTAATGCTATTTCTGATGATTCTTCCATTAAGCCGTATGGTGTAATATGTGCAGGTGGTGATGAGAAACTTGAAGATTGGGTTCTACAAGCTCAGGCAAATCTAAAATATCCGATTAGACGATTTTATTTTGATGATACCTCATTATCTTTGGCTTATCAAGGTGCTTTAGGTCTGATTTATCCCTCACTTTATGAAGGCTTTGGTATGCCCGTCATCGAAGCTATGGCATCTGGTTGCCCTGTGATCACCACACAATGTGGTTCACTAGCCGAGGCTGGTGGTGAAGCAGCCTGCTACATCGATGGATCTTCAACCGATCAATTATTGTCTGTAATGGATCAATTAGTCAACGATCCTGTTTTTTCAGACAAGAAAAGACAAGCTGGTTTGGAGCACATAAAACATTTTAGTTGGAAAGCGATGGCCGATAAAATCATTCATCTTCTTGAAATTGTAGGCAATTATCCAATTGAAGCTGATGATCAAAGTCATTGTTTACGCCTCCGAATGGCTCAATCAGAGGTTCAACTATAATAATGCAAGATTCAATTAACAATTACCGCTTCTTCATCTCGATGCAACGTGCTGGAAGCAGCATGCTTAATACTATTCTTTCTGAATACTTCTCTTCAGTTGATTTACAGTATGGTAACCCTGAAGATGCAGCTTTTGTATCTGAAATCGGGCCTTCATCTGCTCCCGGATTGTATCTCAAAATGCTATCTGAAGGCCTGAAACTATTTATAGGTTTTCGAGGCCTCCCTGATTACGCTAAGCAAGAATTGTGCTTTTCTGACACTAAAGTTGTGTTTTTAATTCGACATCCATTAGACATTTTGGTTAGCCGCTACTATCAATTCTACAAAGTTTCTGATGGGGGACACACGAATCCTGGCAATCAAGACTTTCATCAAGAGATGATTAATATAGGGGAAAAGGCTCATTTTGTCGAAAAAGAACAAATCTTTTTGGAAGATTCTGTAAATGTACTTTCACAATATATAGAAATCAATGACTTACTCTCATACGAAGGTGCCTCCTGTCAGGTTTATAACTATGAATCATTCCTATTTAATAAGCCCCACCTCTTTTCCTGTATGATGAATCATATGGGTTTACCTGTGAATTCCAACGAAGTGATTCGTTCCTGCAAGTGCAGCGACAAGTACATCAAGCCGGGATCAAACCTCACAGGGCAACATGTTCGTCACATGTATCCTGGCGACTATTTAAATCATATGGACCAAGATTTGATAAATCAACTTTCAGATCAATTCAGAGAAATTGTACGTCCTTTAGGTTACTTATTGTAACTTATTTTGTCCCGACATGCCACCAATTTGTTGACACCTGTTCCATCAATACCTTAAAAATAAACTTATACACAATTTTGTACTTCCAAGCCTTCTAGATCTAGTAAAGCATACGATAGCAAATAATGTTTTTAATTTTGGCAAAACAGATGTACAGCAGGCATATATGCTTAATTCAACTCAACTGGACAGAAATTTGAGCATTATGAACACGTTAGATTTTTTTGAAGGATAGTCATTCTAACTCATGGCATTAATTCTTGATAGTCCTCTATTTTTGAAAGCCATGCTTTTAATATGTGAAAAATTTGCTGCCGGTGTAGGTTAAGATAATAATGGATTCACTAGTGTTCTCCTTTTGCTAATTAGTTCAGTTTCAGTCTTGATGCCGTGTCTGAATGCAGGTCGCTTTCTTGAACCGGCAGTCCGTTCAGTTCTGAATCAGGCTGAATGTTTAGAACTCCTCGTAGCAGATGGCGGCTCTACTGATGGCAGTCTGCAATTTCTAGAAAGGCTCTCGGTCGTTGATCCTCGGCTTCGAATCGTCAGTACCACTGATAGCGGTCCTGCCGATGCCCTCAACAAAGCCTTCAAGGCCGCTCGCGGAACCCTTATCGGCTGGCTCAATGCCGATGACTTATATCCACCAGGTGCACTAGCCCGTGCGACATACGCACTTGAAGCAAATCCCCAATGGCTGATGCTTTACGGAGAAGGAGAAGAATTCAACAATTCTACAGGCTTACGTCAGCGCTATCCCACCCTGCCGCCCACTACAGGCGTTGAAGGCTTTCGATCACACTGCTTCATTTGTCAACCTTCTGTGGTGTTTCGCCGCACCATGGGGCTCATGCTCGGGCCATTTGATGCGCACTTGAAAACAGCTTTTGATTTCGATTACTGGCTCCGAGCATTCGAGACTTTCCCATACCGTATTGGTTATCTACCTCACCTTCAGGGTAGAACACGATTACATGAAAACACCATTACAAACAAGCAGCGCACACAAGCTGATCTGGAATTCATAAAGCTAGTCGCAAAACACTTTGGATCCGCGCCAACTACGCGCCTACACAACCTTGGATTAGATCTACAGCTCGGCCTTGCGGAAACCAAAGCAGGCCAAACCAACACTGAACTGTTACGTGAGCTCGCAGATCAAGCAGCACCATGGCTTAATCCAAAAGCGCTGGAAGACTTCCGCCATGACTGGCATCTCAATGATGATCAGCTAAGCAGTGCCACAGAATCCAGCCCACCATCTCAGAGCAAAACAGAAGCGAGACAATCATTAGCAATTCAGTTACTCGAAGCTCTTCATCCTCAGTTGCACCCGAATGCACCAGGCTCACCCGTTGAACGCAAAATGCGCTGTGAGCAGTTCATCGCCATCCACAAGCAAAATTACCGTTTGCTAGACACAGACAAAGCATCGATAACCACGAGACAGTTGTTAGCACAGTCTCAAAACTCTAGATCAAAGCGACCCTTCGGGGTAAACCTGATAGGGCACGCCTATGAAATATTTGGCATCGGAGAAGACATCCGCATGGCAGCCCGCGCCCTGCAAGCTGCTGATGTGCCCTGTTGCGTAATTCATCACCCAGCAGGCAATGACGCCGCATGTACTGATCGCAGCATAGATAAGCTGGTCTCTAGCGATCAAGATGGTGGCCCCTACGCCTTCAACTTGGTATGTATGCAGGCTCCCATCTATGCGCGATGGTTGCTCAAACAAGGGTTAAGTGGTCTTAATCAGCGCTACACCATTACCGCCTGGCCCTGGGAAACAAGTCAATGGCCAGAGGCTTGGAAGCCCCTGTTGGAAGTTACGGATGAAGTATGGCCATCGAGCACATTTACTGCCCGAGCCCTCCAGGAACCCGCAGCTCAGGCAGATGTTCCATTGCAGTTGATGCACATGGCTGCGGAAATCCCAGAACCGAATCGATTTTACTCTCATTCAAGCCGGCTATTTACACGTAATCATCTCGGTCTATCGAATGATGCAATTGTGTTTGTTTACAGCTTCGATCTCAACTCCACTGCCATCCGTAAAAACCCTGTGGCGGTGTTGGAAACTTTTCAACAAGCCTTTCCCTTGCCTCAGTTACTAGCAATCCAAGGACGCTCTGACAACACTCACCCCCTGTCGGAACGAGTGGAGTTGCTGATTAAAACGTTCCCTCCGCGTAACTTCATTCCGGAATGGAACTGGTTACAAATCAGAGCGCAAGAGGATCCGCGCGTTCATCTGCTGGAAGCCAATTTAGAGAGAGATGAGATGCTTGCAATTTATGGCTGTAGTGACGTATTTGTTTCTCTACATCGTTCCGAAGGCTTTGGAAGAGGCTTGGCAGAAGCATTCCAACTTGGTCTTGACGTGATCGCCACAGATTACGGCGGCAACGCAGATTTCTGTGTGGGACCTCTCGCACACCCCGTACGTTGCTTAGAAGTACCCATTCCTCGAGCTGCCTATCCCTACGCCGATGGCCATTGCTGGGGTGAACCAGATCTAAATCACGCAGCTCAGCTGATGCAAGAGATAGCGGAACGACGACTCGAGATAGCCAGTAATCCAAATGCTTATTATCCAAGCCGTGATGCGATGGTATTAGCTGACTATCAAAAGCGATTTAGTTTTATAGAAGCTGGAACTCGCTATCGCGAAAGGTTAAAATCACTTTGGGATAATTGGTAAATATGCAAGCAAGGAAGTTCAGCGCCAATGCAATAATATCAGCCAAGGCTCTTTCGCTTTCAATTTCTCCAGACTCATTAAACTTCTTAATTTATTAGTTAAATACAATAAAATTTTCGTGCATAACCCATGAGATACTGGATGCACGGATAAAAAAGTTGCATGTAAAGCATATCAAGCGTCTGCTTATAAGAAAAATGATTAACTCTGAACCTCGGGACAATATTCATTAAATTCAATTTTTAACCACTCACGAACATACAATTAATACCATATATCAAAATAGACTGATGGTAAACTTGTAAATTTAAAAATTTGTGATTAGTCAAAATTTGCAAGGCATCAAGCCTCACAAATACCTCAATCATGAATAGCCAAGTTTTTCAATAAGTTTGAAATAATATTCAGATTTTTGCAAAGACTCTTCAAGACCTTGTGGCATTTTTCTTCTTGAGCGTTGCTCAATGCTTTTTGTTCCCGATCGGCCACTATCACCAGACAACTTGTGATCTCCAAATTCTTGCAAAAAATCTTCGTTAAACTGAAGCTCAAGAATTTCACATATCGACTGCATTGTACTAACAGGATTAGCACAGAAGTCTTCATAGCGAATAAGCGGAAGATCGCTATATTTATCGAGAAAACACATATACCTCTTGCTATATTCATTAATATCATTTGGATAAAATTGCTTTTCCCAACCATTGAAAAGCATGCTCAAATAACTATCGAGCGGGTGGCGTATAGTTACAACTGAAATTAATTCATAATCATCACCGAGCCCGTCTTTGATAGGGCAAATCTTGGATATTTTATCTCCTATAAAGAAGTCAGTATGGCTATGATCGCGTAGGATAAGATCGACGTCGTCATTTTTGCAAATTCGGTACACATTAGCTATTTGTTCTTTAAACGCTTCCATTATCTCTTCTTCAGTAAGCTTTCGATAGTTGTTCCGCAACAGCAGGAGAGGGTTAGTAAGTTCATATTTTGTGCCTGTTTCATTGAACGGATTGATCTCGCCAACAAGCGCAACATTGCACATTGACGCTAAGCACTTTGAAATCAAGGTTCCGCCAGTGCATGCCAAGTGGTGGATAGAACGAATTACAGGTTTTTTATGTGTAGCAGACAGCCTTTGAGAAATTTGGTTTCTTTCCTTTGCAATACAAAACCCGACAGATTCATCTCTATGAAGCTTGGGAGATGCCCTCAATGATGCCGACATTAACGTCTCAGAAATGGCTCCTGATAAAGTATCTAGGCTATCTTCAGCAGAGTTAACTGCAGCTTTAAAGCACTTAGCAAGTCGTTCAACAAAACTTATATTATAGAGCAGTTCTTGTGAGTTCAAGTCATTTTTGCACAATCTTTGGGCTAAATTTCTATTGTTAAGAATATTATTCAGTACTAGCAGAAAGGCATCAACACGCTCTTCTACGTCAACCTCTTCATCTTCAATAATTTGCAAAATTGAATTAAGCGAACTAATTTCATATCCGCTACTTGCTAGCTCAATTGCGATTAATAATTTTTTTTCAGAACTTACCTCGATTGCAGCTAACTTGGCTGCCAATTTGGGACTAGAAGCTATCTTTTTGCTTTCGGATTCAACTTTAAGGTATTCGTTAATTCTCAATCCCCATACCGAATCTTCAATAAAATACTTGGCAGAAGCTGAAACTCCTTCGTCTTGCAATTCTTTCATGCTTTTATAGCGCAAGCGATTTTTTATAAGCTTAAGTTCTTCCGCATGAATTTTAATGCCCTTAATCCAATTACCGCCTAAATCATTGGATACATTATTAATTGGTTCATCTTGCCCCGCCTCCATGACCCTTGCCTAACTTAAGGTTATTGTAGTATGCAGTAATGATTGGAGTCAAGGTTGGATCATTTCACAATACAAACCTCGCCAAGTGAGTTCGAGGAGTGTCTCGACGAACTTCGGAAAACGACAGAAATTCGATTACAAACGCTTGATGCCGAATATAATGCGCGAGCAAAGGAGAAGGCGGCTGTAGCAGAGCGCGTGAAAGCTCTTGAAGAACAGCTCGCTAGTGCCAAAAGCGATCGTGATGCCCGAGCAAAGGAGAAAGAAGAACTGCAGAAGACCGTTGAAGACCTCAAGCAACAGAAGGACGCTGGAGCAGAGCGCGTGAAAGCTCTTGAAGAACAGCTCGCTGGTACCAAAAGCGATCGTGATGCCCGAGCAAAGGAGAAAGAAGAACTGCAGAAGACCGTTGAAGACCTCAAGCAACAGAAGGACGCTGGAGCAGAGCGCGTGAAAGCTCTTGAAGAACAGCTCGCAGGTGCCAAAAGCGATCGTGATGCCCGAGCAAAGGAGAAAGAAGAACTGCAGAAGACCGTTGAAGACCTCAAGCAACAGAAGGACGCTGGAGCAGAGCGCGTGAAAGCTCTTGAAGAACAGCTCGCAGGTGCCAAAAGCGATCGTGATGCCCGAGCAAAGGAGAAAGAAGAACTGCAGAAGACCGTTGAAGACCTCAAGCAACAGAAGGACGCTGGAGCAGAGCGCGTGAAAGCTCTTGAAGAACAGCTCGCTGGTACCAAAAGCGATCGTGATGCCCGAGCAAAGGAGAAAGAAGAACTGCAGAAGACCATTGGAGATTTGAGGAACCAGCTTGAGCAGTCTTCGACATTACTGACTGAAAAAGAATCAGAAACAAAGGCTGCATCTGAGGATGCCGAGCTCTCCTTGCTTCAAATGCATCAGGCGCAAGAGGAGTTAGAACAGGTCTTTTTGACAAACCAGAAATTAAATAAAGAGCTAGAGGAGAAGAGCGGAGAGCTGCAGTTGGTGATGGAAGAGCGAGATGCCAGAGCTAAGGAGAGAGACGAAGTACATCAGCAGATGGTGCAACTCAAGCAACAGCTAGAGCAAGCTTCGACATCATTGGCTGAAAAAGAATTGGAAGCGAGGGCTACATCTGAGGAAGCCAAGCTAACCTTACTTCAATTGCAGCAAGTCCAGAAAGAATTGAATCACTACTTTCATGAATCACGCAAAAAAAGTGAGTTGCTTCAGAAGCACAATACTCAACAAAAAAACACAAAAGAATTAATGTCAAAGATATTGGCAAGGATCAAGCTCTAAATGCATTTATCTTTTTGATTCCAGCCTTAAAGCTCAGAGCTTCTCCTAGATATTTGGCGATTTAACTTGCAGGCATGCTTTGGAATATTAAATACTTAATAAATTTCTAATGCATGATTCATGGCTTTATTTTTTACTCTACTCTGATCTTAATACTTTAATCTTAGATAAGTTAGTATGTTAAACCTCTGGAGTAGCCTCGCCAAGATTCTTTATGAAAGCAGCCATACTCAAGCTGCTCTCATTTATCAACTCCAAGAAAAAATTATCTTAAATCTTTACTCATCGGCGCCAGATATTCTGCTTTAAAATTACAATCTAGTTCTGCCTACTTCAGGAGTTGTTCTTGAATCGCTGAAGCGGAAGGATTATCAACAGAGTTGAATCGATCAAGAGATATCTTTTGAAGCATTATCTGCTCAAAGCGTCGCGAAGACTAGCCAAAGATGTCGATAAATGAAGAGAGACATGATCGCACCAACAGCCTTCATAACCATAGATCTTTACTGACTGGAACTCTTGCAGACCAAGGCTCTAGTTCACAAGACCAATCGCCTCATGAAACGCACTCAGACAAAGATCAACCATGGACTATTCAACGTTTATATCTATTCGAGTCATGGGGCATAACCTCGTTCTTTGTACGATAAAAGCGTTAATAGTCACTACATAGAACAACTACGAAACAAGTTATTCTTTGCCAAGCATTTATATTTGTCAGGGCATTAATGATCCTTCCAATCATCAATCAGAACCATGACATAGCAAGCACCTTTAAATATCAAGGCACTTCAAATAAAAGCCTGAAATCACCCATTTCCCGATGTGCACTGATAATCCATTAAGGCAAATTTGATCCTCCTCTGGTTCCCAGTACCGTAACGACTGGGATCTGCGGTTAATACCCCATAATCGACGATCGGCTCATTTTGCAAAATGTAGATAGATCGATTCTGTCGTTATCCGATTCAAAAGCAAACCACCGAAGCCTGGTGAAATCGTCAAATTCGGAAGCAGTTACTCAATCAGCCATTATTCTTACCAGGGAGAGCATTATCTTGATCTGAATCTCAAGCAGACTGAGCTGAATGAGGCTCGAGACTTCAGGCAAATAAAGCAGCGTAGATACCCCCCACCCGGAATCGCGACCAGCCAGCCTCTAAAACCCAATTCAAAACCTGCGATTCAATCAGGCCTTGCTATTACAAGTGACACTCACAGCGTTTAAACCTGACGATCAAAGGACAGAAAGGGTGAGGTGTTCAAGAAGAGCTACTCACATCAATCTCCTTCAGTCGACGCTCCACATAATCCAAGTACAAATCAAAGACCTCCAAACTGAACTGATCCTCCTCAAGCTCCCGTTGCAGCAAATCTGCATCGTCCTCGTAGCCACGCTCTGTTTTCAGCACTTCTATCAACTTTGTGGTGTAACCATCCCAGCTGGGATCATCCAACATGGCCCGTACCAACAGGATCTTGGCCTGTTGGTACAGGCCCTCATCATTAAGTAGCTGCGCTTTGTTCGTCTGAGAAATGCGATCAGCCTCAGTAGCGTAATTCCGAAGCCTTTCTTGGACCATTTCGACTAAGGCATCGTTATCTGACGAGGCTTCCAATTCTCTCCACAGTCCCACTGCCTCTGGAAGCCGACCCAGACCCACTAAAGACCATGCGCGGTTGTCATCTACCAACCCGCTCCTCACTCCAAACTCAACAGCTGCATCCAGCAGTTGCAGCGACAATTCGTTATTTCCTCCGCTGCGTAAGCGAATCGATGCTTCCACTAGAGGCTGCTCTAGTTCAGACAGCGCACTGAACTCTCTTCCCTCGAATTCGACCAGGCTCTCCCCAGCCGCTTCAGCCAGTTGCTTCAGCTGATTGCTGAGCTCCGCAGCTAGCAGCCTCAAATTGTCTTGCGCCTGGGTCCGCAGACCTTCCTCTTGGTGAACCAGCAACTCATTCCAAAGTCCAATCGCTTCTGAACGCCGACCCAGACCCACTAAAGCCGCAGTTTGCAGCCTCAAATTGTCTTGCGCCTGGGTCCGCAGACCTTCCTCTTGGTGAACCAGCAACTCATTCCAAAGTCCAATCGCTTCTGAACGCCGACCCAGACCCACTAAAGACCATGCGCGGTTGTCATCTACCAACCCGCTCCTCACTCCAAACTCAACAGCTGCATCCAGCAGTTGCAGCGACAATTCGTTATTTCCTCCGCTGCGTAAGCGAATCGATGCTTCCACTAGAGGCTGCTCTAGTTCAGACAGCGCACTGAACTCTCTTCCCTCGAATTCGACCAGGCTCTCCCCAGCCGCTTCAGCCAGTTGCTTCAGCTGATTGCTGAGCTCCGCAGCTAGCAGCCTCAAATTGTCTTGCGCCTGGGTCCGCAGACCTTCCTCTTGGTGAACCAGCAACTCATTCCAAAGTCCAATCGCTTCTGAACGCCGACCCAGACCCACTAAAGCCGCAGTTTGCAGCCTCAAATTGTCTTGCGCCTGGGTCCGCAGACCTTCCTCTTGGTGAACCAGCAACTCATTCCAAAGTCCAATCGCTTCTGAACGCCGACCCAGACCCACTAAAGACCATGCGCGGTTGTCATCTACCAACCCGCTCCTCACTCCAAACTCAACAGCTGCATCCAGCAGTTGCAGCGACAATTCGTTATTTCCTCCGCTGCGTAAGCGAATCGATGCTTCCACTAGAGGCTGCTCTAGTTCAGACAGCGCACTGAACTCTCTTCCCTCGAATTCGACCAGGCTCTCCCCAGCCGCTTCAGCCAGTTGCTTCAGCTGATTGCTGAGCTCCGCAGCTAGCAGCCTCAAATTGTCTTGCGCCTGGGTCCGCAGACCTTCCTCTTGGTGAACCAGCAACTCATTCCAAAGTCCAATCGCTTCTGAACGCCGACCCAGACCCACTAAAGCCGCAGTTTGCAGCCTCAAATTGTCTTGCGCCTGGGTCCGCAGACCTTCCTCTTGGTGAACCAGCAACTCATTCCAAAGTCCAATCGCTTCTGAACGCCGACCCAGACCCACTAAAGACCATGCGCGGTTGTCATCTACCAACCCGCTCCTCACTCCAAACTCAACAGCTGCATCCAGCAGTTGCAGCGACAATTCGTTATTTCCTCCGCTGCGTAAGCGAATCGATGCTTCCACTAGAGGCTGCTCTAGTTCAGACAGCGCACTGAACTCTCTTCCCTCGAATTCGACCAGGCTCTCCCCAGCCGCTTCAGCCAGTTGCTTCAGCTGATTGCTGAGCTCCGCAGCTAGCAGCCTCAAATTGTCTTGCGCCTGGGTCCGCAGACCTTCCTCTTGGTGAACCAGCAACTCATTCCAAAGTCCAATCGCTTCTGAACGCCGACCCAGACCCACTAAAGCCGCAGTTTGCAGCCTCAAATTGTCTTGCGCCTGGGTCCGCAGACCTTCCTCTTGGTGAACCAGCAACTCATTCCAAAGTCCAATCGCTTCTGAACGCCGACCCAGACCCACTAAAGACCATGCGCGGTTGTCATCTACCAACCCGCTCCTCACTCCAAACTCAACAGCTGCATCCAGCAGTTGCAGCGACAATTCGTTATTTCCTCCGCTGCGTAAGCGAATCGATGCTTCCACTAGAGGCTGCTCTAGTTCAGACAGCGCACTGAACTCTCTTCCCTCGAATTCGACCAGGCTCTCCCCAGCCGCTTCAGCCAGTTGCTTCAGCTGATTGCTGAGCTCCGCAGCTAGCAGCCTCAAATTGTCTTGCGCCTGGGTCCGCAGACCTTCCTCTTGGTGAACCAGCAACTCATTCCAAAGTCCAATCGCTTCTGAACGCCGACCCAGACCCACTAAAGCCGCAGTTTGCAGCCTCAAATTGTCTTGCGCCTGGGTCCGCAGACCTTCCTCTTGGTGAACCAGCAACTCATTCCAAAGTCCAATCGCTTCTGAACGCCGACCCAGACCCACTAAAGACCATGCGCGGTTGTCATCTACCAACCCGCTCCTCACTCCAAACTCAACAGCTGCATCCAGCAGTTGCAGCGACAATTCGTTATTTCCTCCGCTGCGTAAGCGAATCGATGCTTCCACTAGAGGCTGCTCTAGTTCAGACAGCGCACTGAACTCTCTTCCCTCGAATTCGACCAGGCTCTCCCCAGCCGCTTCAGCCAGTTGCTTCAGCTGATTGCTGAGCTCCGCAGCTAGCAGCCTCAAATTGTCTTGCGCCTGGGTCCGCAGACCTTCCTCTTGGTGAACCAGCAACTCATTCCAAAGTCCAATCGCTTCTGAACGCCGACCCAGACCCACTAAAGCCGCAGTTTGCAGCCTCAAATTGTCTTGCGCCTGGGTCCGCAGACCTTCCTCTTGGTGAACCAGCAACTCATTCCAAAGTCCAATCGCTTCTGAACGCCGACCCAGACCCACTAAAGACCATGCGCGGTTGTCATCTACCAACCCGCTCCTCACTCCAAACTCAACAGCTGCATCCAGCAGTTGCAGCGACAATTCGTTATTTCCTCCGCTGCGTAAGCGAATCGATGCTTCCACTAGAGGCTGCTCTAGTTCAGACAGCGCACTGAACTCTCTTCCCTCGAATTCGACCAGGCTCTCCCCAGCCGCTTCAGCCAGTTGCTTCAGCTGATTGCTGAGCTCCGCAGCTAGCAGCCTCAAATTGTCTTGCGCCTGGGTCCGCAGACCTTCCTCTTGGTGAACCAGCAACTCATTCCAAAGTCCAATCGCTTCTGAACGCCGACCCAGACCCACTAAAGCCCATGCGCGGTTGTCATCTACCAACCCGCTCCTCACTCCAAACTCAACAGCTGCATCCAGCAATGCAAGCGAACGATCAGCCTGGCCCTGGGCTCGCAAATCAATTGCATCCTGCAGAAGGGCTGTCAACACATCTTCTTCTTCCTCAGCAAGGTGTAGGTAACGCAACTCGATACCTAGTGCCTGGCAGCTATTCAGTATTTGTATACGCACAGTAGAAGACATCAGCAACGGCGAGATCAGCGTCGTAGAAGATTACGTGAAACTCCTCTCAAGCCCTGGCTGTATAAGCCATCTACTAACGATCAGGAAAGGCGAAACTGTTGGGGACAAGCAGAGCACCTACATCCCGATGGCGGCAACCACCTCCTGTCCCACCCCGGCCAGATAGCCGTGGAACTAATTGAAGTGCAGGACGGCGAGTACCTCGGTGAAGACAACATCGTCCGCTTCCAGGACCGCTACGGCCGTAGCGACCTCAGCCATAGTGATCTGAGCATGAATGCCAGATGAGGCTCACTCCACCGTGACGCTCTTGGCCAGGTTGCGGGGTTGATCCACATCCAGGCCGCGATGGGCGGCGATGTGATAGCTCAGCAACTGCATGGGAACCACGGTGAGCAGGGGGCTGATCCACTCGCTCACCGAAGGAACCGGCAACAGTTCATCAAACAGATCAGTGTCCGGCCCCTGGGGCGCCACACCGATCAGCTGAGCGTCGCGAGCCTTGGCTTCCTGGGCATTGCTGAGCACCTTCTCAAACACCAAACCGGGCACCGCGATCGAAACCACCGGCACCCGGGAATCGAGCAGGGCGATCGGACCATGCTTCATCTCACCGGCCGGGTAGCCCTCGGCGTGGATGTAGCTGATTTCCTTGAGCTTCAACGCTCCCTCCAGGGCGATCGGGTAGTTGATTCCCCGCCCCAGGAAAATCACATCCTGGGTGTCGGCAAAGCGAGGAGCCAGGGCTTCAGAGCGCTGGTCGTGCAGATCCACCAACTGGCGCAACTGCTGAGGCAGACCGCGCAGTTCGTCCGCCAGAGCCTTGATCTCCGCTGTGGGGCGAGCACCACGGCGGGCTGCAAAGGCCATCGCCAGGCCATAGAAGGCCAGCAGCTGACCGAGGAAGGTCTTGGTGGCCGCCACGCCCACTTCGATTCCGGCCCCGATGTCGAGGATGTGGGGCACCTGACGCGAGAGGGAACTTTCCGGACGGTTGGTCACCCCCAGCTGCCGGGGAGCAAAGGCTGGATCCCCATAGGCCAGACGTCGCTCTGCCTCCATCGCCAGGGCGGCCAGGGTGTCGGCCGTCTCACCCGACTGGGTCACACCAATCGTGATGGTATGAGGGGCGAGCGGCGGCGGCGCATAGCGGAACTCACTGGCGTAGTGCACCGATGTGGGAAGGCCGGCGAACTGCTCCAGCAGGTAGGCCCCAACCATCGCGGCATGGCGGCTTGTGCCGCAGGCCAGGATCTGAATCCGCTCAATGCCGGCGTAAAACGCATCGTCCAACGGCAGAGCCACCGGCTGCTCCGGCGGCAGTCCCTGAGGCAGATGGCGCGCCACCCACAACTCTGCGGTCTCCGGTTGCTCATGGATTTCCTTGAGCATGAAGTGACGGAACTCCCGCTTGTCGGCCACGTGATCCACACCGCTGAGCTGGGTGGGCATGCGTTGCTGACGGGCACCGACTGCGTCATAAAGCTCAACGCCGAGGGGTGAGAGCAAGGCCACCTCGCCGTCCTCCATCGGCAGGATCGTGCGGGTAAAGCCCGCCAGGGCCGGCGTGTCGCTGGCACAGAGGAATTCCCCTTCCCCCAAGCCGATCAACAGGGGTGCAGCCTTGCGGGCCACCACCAGCGCCCCCGGCGCCTGATCCCAGATCACGGCCAGGGCGTAGGCCCCCTGCAGCTGGGGCAGCACCCGCTGCAGGGCTTGGAGCAACAACGCACCACCTGCGGTGCCGCCCGCGGCTTGCAACTGCTGCAGTTCCGCTGCAAATAGATGCGGAATCACCTCGGTGTCGGTGTCCGACTGGAACTCCACCCCTGCAGCCTCCAGCTGCTCCCGCAGAGTCCGATGGTTCTCAATAATCCCGTTCTGCACCACTGCCACTGCACCATCGCTGCTGCGGTGCGGGTGGGCGTTGCGCTCTTCCGGCTTCCCATGGGTGGCCCAGCGGGTGTGGCCAATGCCGCATTGCCCCGGCGCGCCTTGTGCTTCAAAACGAGCGGTGAGGTTACGTAGCTTGCCCTCAGCCCGCAGGCAAGTCAACTGCCCCTGAGCAGCCACCGTGGCGATCCCAGCGGAGTCGTAACCGCGGTACTCCAGCTGCCGCAAGCCCTCCAGGAGCTGAGGCGCCGCTTCTCGGGAGCCCACCAGGGCGACGATTCCGCACATACAAAAAAAGCCCGGCTGAAGCCGGGCTGAGCTTATGAGGTGAAACGGGGCAAATCAGTAGGCCAGACCCATGGAACGGGTGGTCTCATCGCCCAGGTAAACGCGAATGCTGAGGAAGTCGGTGGGGCAGGCGGTTTCACAGCGCTTGCAACCCACGCAATCCTCAGTGCGAGGGGACGAAGCAATCTGGCCGGCCTTGCAGCCGTCCCAGGGCACCATCTCAAGCACGTCGAGAGGGCAGGCACGCACGCACTGGGTGCAGCCGATGCAGGTGTCGTAGATCTTGACGGCGTGGGACATGTGCCCGATGCATTCGAAGGCTTGCGGCAAACGTACCCGTCCTTTGGGGGTCCATGACCAGGCCGTCACCGTTGTTAACGGCGCAGTCGGTGTTGAGAAAGGCTGAAGGCGTGCCCGTAGGATGCAGCGTCCCGTTGCCACGGCTATGTCTCAGGAAGCGATTCTCGAAAAGGTGCGCTCGATCGTTGCGGAGCAACTGAGCGTTGACTCCGGCGAAGTGAAGCCCGAATCCAACTTCCAGAACGATCTGGGTGCTGATTCTCTGGACACCGTGGAACTCGTGATGGCCCTGGAAGAGGCTTTCGACATCGAGATCCCCGACGAAGCAGCTGAAGGCATCACCACCGTTGGCGACGCCGTCAAGTACATCGAAGACAAGCAGGCCTGAGCAACGCAATGGTGGATGGTCTCCATCGCGTCGTCATCACCGGCCTCGGCGCGGTCACACCGATCGGCAACACGGTTCAGGACTACTGGAACGGCCTCACCTCCGGCAGCAACGGAGTGGACGCCATCACCCTGTTCGATGCATCCGCACACGCCTGCCGCTTTGCGGCGGAGGTGAAGGATTTCGATCCGTCCGGCTTCATCGAACCGAAGGAAGCCAAGCGCTGGGATCGGTTCTGCAAGTTCGGCGTGGTGGCAGCCAAACAGGCTGTGGCCCATGCCGGCCTTGAAATCAACGACGCAAATGCGGATCGGATCGGCACGATCATCGGCTCCGGCGTCGGCGGTCTCCTAACGATGGAGACGCAGGCCCACGTGTTGGAGGGCAAAGGCCCCGGACGCGTCAGCCCGTTCACGGTGCCGATGATGATCCCAAACATGGCCACTGGCCTCGCCGCCATTGCCCTGGGCACCAAAGGCCCCAGCTCCGCGGTGGCCACTGCCTGTGCTGCCGGTTCCAATGCCGTTGGCGATGCCTTCCGGTTGCTGCAGCTGGGCAACGCCGACGCGATGGTGTGCGGTGGAGCCGAATCAGCGATCACTCCTCTGGGGGTGGCCGGCTTCGCCAGCGCCAAAGCCCTCTCATTCCGCAACGACGATCCGGCCACGGCCAGCCGTCCGTTCGATAAAGAGCGGGATGGCTTTGTGATCGGAGAGGGCGCCGGCGTGCTGGTGCTCGAAACCCTCGAGCACGCCCAGGCCCGTGGCGCCACAATCCTCGGCGAAGTGGTGGGTTACGGCATGACCTGCGATGCCCACCACATCACCTCACCCACGCCGGGCGGCGTCGGTGGTGCGGAGGCGATGCGCCTGGCCCTGGCCGATGGCGGCATTGATCCCTCCGAGATCGACTACGTCAACGCCCACGGCACCAGCACACCGGCGAACGACAAGAACGAAACCTCGGCGATCAAAAGCGCCCTGGGTGATCGGGCGCTGCAGATTCCGGTGAGCTCCACTAAATCGATGACCGGCCACCTGCTGGGTGGCTCCGGCGGCATCGAGGCCGTGGCCTGCGTGCTGGCGCTGCAACACGGCGTCGTGCCCCCCACGATCAACCACACCACCCGGGATCCCGACTGTGATCTGGATGTCGTGCCCAATCAGGCGCGGGATCAGACACTGGGAACCGTGCTGTCCAACTCCTTCGGCTTCGGCGGCCACAACGTCTGCCTGGCCTTCAAACGCGCCAGCTGAGCCTTCGCGCTCAGGCCGTGCGTCAAAATCGCTCCAACTTTTCCTCTTAACACCATGGTCGCTGCGCCCGCGTCACTCGACACGCTCTGCATCAACAGCATTCGGATGCTGGCTGTCGACGCCATCAACAAGTCCAACAGCGGCCACCCCGGCCTGCCGATGGGCTGCGCACCCATGGGATATGCCCTCTGGGACAAGTTCCTCAACCACAACCCCAAGAACCCCAAGTGGTTCAACCGCGACCGCTTCGTGCTGTCTGCCGGTCACGGCTGCATGCTGCTCTACGCGCTGCTGCACCTCACCGGCTACGACTCGGTGACGATCGAGGACATCAAGCAGTTCCGCCAGTGGGGCTCCAAGACTCCCGGTCACCCCGAAACCTTTGAAACCCCCGGCGTTGAAGTGACCACCGGCCCCCTGGGTGCCGGCATCTCCAACGCTGTGGGCCTGGCCATCGCTGAATCCCACCTGGCCGCCAAATTCAACAAGGCCGACGCCACCGTCGTGGATCACTACACCTACGTGATCATGGGCGACGGCTGCAACCAAGAAGGTGTCTCTTCTGAGGCTGCTTCCCTGGCTGGTCACCTGAAGCTGGGCAAGCTGATCGCGCTGTACGACGACAACAGCATCACCATCGACGGCCGCACCGACGTGTCCTTCACCGAGGACGTGCTGAAGCGCTACGAGGCCTACGGCTGGCACGTGCAGCACGTGGCGGAAGGCAACACCGATGTGGATGCCATCGCCAAGGCAATCGAGGCTGCCAAGGCTGTGACCGACAAGCCGTCGATCATCAAGGTGACCACCACCATCGGCTACGGCTCCCCCAACAAGGCGGACACCGCCGGTGTGCACGGTGCTGCCCTGGGTGAAGAGGAAGCAGCTCTGACCCGTCAGCAACTGGGTTGGGACTATGCACCCTTCGAAATTCCCCAGGACGCCTACGACCAGTTCCGCCAAGCCATTGACCGTGGCGCCAGCCTCGAGGCCGAGTGGAACCAGACCCTGGCCACTTACCGCACCAAGTACCCCACGGAAGCCGCCGAGTTCGAGCGGATGCTGCGCGGAGAGCTACCCGAGGGTTGGGACAAGGACCTGCCCACCTACACCCCGGAAGATGGTGGCCTGGCCACCCGGAAGCACTCCCAAATCTGCCTGGGTGCCCTGGGACCCAACCTGCCCGAGCTCATTGGCGGCTCCGCTGACCTCACCCACTCCAATTACACGGACATCAAGGGTGAAACCGGCTCTTACCAGGCCAGCAGCCCTGAGAAGCGCTACCTGCACTTCGGTGTGCGCGAGCACGCCATGGCCGCCATCCTCAACGGCATCGCGTATCACAACAGTGGTCTGATCCCCTACGGCGGCACCTTCCTGGTGTTCGCCGACTACATGCGCGGCTCCATGCGCCTATCTGCCCTGAGCATGCTGGGTGTGATCTACGTGCTCACCCACGACTCCATCGGCGTCGGCGAAGACGGCCCCACCCACCAGCCAATCGAAACCATCCCATCGCTCCGCGCGATGCCAGGGATGTTGGTGTTCCGCCCTGGCGACGGCAACGAGACCAGTGGTGCTTACAAGGTGGCGATCCAAAACCGAAATCGTCCCAGTTCCCTCTGCCTCAGCCGTCAGGGCATGGCCAACCAGGCCAACTCCTCGATCGACAAGGTGGCACTTGGTGGCTACGTGCTCGAAGACTGCGCGGGCACTCCCGATCTGATTTTGATCGGTACCGGCACCGAGCTCGACCTCTGCGTTCAGGCCGCCAAACAGCTCACCGCTGAAGGCAAAAAGGTGCGTGTGGTTTCCATGCCTTGCGTCGAGCTGTTCGACGAGCAGACCGATGCCTACAAGGAGGAAGTGCTCCCCAACGCTGTGCGCAAGCGCATGGTGGTGGAAGCCGCCGAGTCCTTCGGCTGGCACCGCTTCATCGGCCTGGATGGCGACAGCGTCACCATGAACCGCTTCGGTGCTTCCGCCCCCGGCGGCACCTGCCTGAAGGAATTCGGCTTCACGGTGGAGAACGTGGTTGCTAAAGCCAAGGCTCTGCTCGGCTGATCGCCAGATCAGTGCAACACCAAGGCCTCCTGCTTCGGCAGGGGGTCTTTTTTAATGCCACACACCAATGGCCTCATACAAAAAACCCGACGTCCTAACGGACGCCGGGCCAACAAATGAATTCAGACATCGCAATCAATCAGCCTTGTCGAGCTTGACCGGAGTCAGCTCTGCAGCACCCGACTTGGTCTCCAGCACCTTCTCCAGACCTTCGAGGTCCTCATCGGTAATCTTGGTCTGCATCGGGCAGTGCTTCGGTCCGCACATAGAGCAGAACTCAGCCTGCTTGTAGATGTCAGCCGGCAGGGTTTCGTCGTGATACTCCTTGGCCCGCTCAGGATCCAAGGACAGCTCGAACTGCTTGTTCCAGTCGAAGTTGTAGCGGGCGCGGCTGAGCTCGTCGTCACGGTCACGGGCGCCGGGGCGATGACGGGCGATGTCTGCCGCATGGGCAGCGATCTTATAAGCGATCAGGCCTTCGCGCACATCCTCAGCGTTGGGTAGACCGAGGTGCTCCTTCGGCGTCACGTAACAGAGCATCGCCGTGCCATGCCAACCAGCCATGGCCGCACCGATCGCTGAGGTGATGTGGTCATAACCAGGGGCAATGTCTGTAACCAGGGGACCGAGCACATAGAAGGGCGCTTCGCTGCACTCCTCCATCTGCTTCTTCACGTTGAACTCGATCTGATCGAGGGGAACGTGGCCGGGACCCTCCACCATCACCTGCACGTCGTGCTTCCAGGCGCGACGGGTCAGTTCACCGAGGGTGTGTAATTCAGCCAGTTGAGCAGCATCCGACGCATCGTGCTGGCAACCGGGGCGCAGCGAGTCGCCAAGGGAGAAAGTGCAGTCGTAGCGCTTAAAGATCTCGCAGATGTCGTCAAACCGCGTGTAAAGCGGGTTCTGACGGTGGTGATACAGCATCCATTGAGCCAGGATCCCGCCGCCGCGGCTGACGATGCCGGTGATGCGGCCCTTCACCTTGGGAAGGTGCTCAATCAGCAGGCCAGCGTGGATGGTCTGGTAGTCGACGCCCTGCTGACAGTGCTTCTCGATGATGTGGAGGAAATCGTCCTCATCGAGCTTCTCGATCGATCCGTGGACGCTCTCAAGAGCCTGATAAACGGGCACGGTGCCGATCGGCACGGGGGATGCACCGATGATCGCGGTGCGCACCTCATCGAGGTTGACGCCGCCGGTGGAAAGATCCATCACGGTGTCGGCGCCGTACTTCACCGCCAGCTTGAGCTTTTTCACCTCCTCAGCGGCGTCAGACGCATTCGGCGATGCGCCGATGTTGGCGTTCACCTTGCACTTGCTGGCGATGCCGATCGCCATCGGCTCCAGATTGGTGTGGTTGATGTTGGCCGGGATGATCATCCGCCCCCGGGCCACTTCTTCCATCACCAGCGACTCGGGCAGGTTCTCCCGCTTCGCCACATGGGCCATTTCTTCGGTCACCACGCCCTGTCGGGCGTAATGCATCTGAGAGACGTTGGCCTGACCCTTACGGGACTCAACCCAGGAAGCGCGCATGATCTGAAGTGCGACGGACAGCCCAGGGGTCGACGTTTGGCCGTGGATCACGCTCAAGCACTTCCCTGCGCCGGCATGACCCGGAATCAGGTTCGGAGGGTGTGATCTCAGTCTGGGTTCGTGGTGAAACCCAGACACCCCTAGTGATGTTTGAACGCTAGCAAGCGTTGCTCAAAGACCCATTCAGCTGGCTTGCAACCCATTGAGCACGGCAGCGACCACCCGGTGATCGCAATCCTGCTGCAGGGATTGCAACAGACCTCGGGCCTTGGCCCCGATGGAGGCATTGGCGGCTTCCCGGACGATCCGACTGAGGATCTCGGCTCCACTGACCCGCACGATGGCATCAGCATCAGCGATGGCCATGGTGGCCAGCTCCAGCAGCCAGGTGAGATCGATCTCCGGCTGTTCTGCCAGGGCGGACAGGATGCTGCAACGCACCAACCAGGCGGCATCGGCTTCAAAGGCCGAACGCAGCAAAGGCCAGGCCCGCTCCACCCCGTAGCTGGCCAAAGCATTGGCTGCCTCAGCTCGAACATTGGGGTCTTCATCGGCTGCGATCAACGCACTCAGCACAGCCCAACCCTGTTCGGTGCGCTTATAGCCCAGACCACTGCAGCTCAAGGAACGCACCAGAAAGGGCTTCTGCTCCGTGCCCAGCACCAGCAACGGCACCGCCTCAGCGTCAGAGCAATGACGAAGCTGCGTGATCGCCGGCATCGCCTTCACCGGATCACCACTGGCAATGGCCTGGCGGACCACCTCAAGATCAGGACGTTGCGGATCGGTCTCACTCATGGGTTGCTGCCGGGGGTGCGCGCCCGTTGAAGATCGGCCAACAGCCTGGCGCGGCGGCGCTGCCGACCGAGAGCGCTGCTGATGATCAGACCCGAACCCACAAGCACGGCAGGCAGCACCTGCACCCGGTCCTTGCCCTGGCGCTGGTTTGTGGCCAACAACGCGAGCAAGATCAGGAACGGAGCCCCGAGGGAAACCCAAATCACCGCACGACGTTGGTTCATGCCGAGGTGTTCTCCGTGATCCACGCCAGCACGGTGGCCGTGAGAATCGCAATGCCAACACCGAGAGCGTCTTCCTCCAGTGAGAACGCTCCGTTGTGCAGCGGCGCACACCCCTCGGGCCCAGCCACGCCCAGCCGCACCATCATTCCCGGCACATCCCGCAGCAGCTCGGCAAAGTCTTCCGCCCCCAGGGAAGGTTGCTCCACCGGCAGCACCTTGTCTCGCCCCAGACACTCCACCGCGCAGCGTTCGAGCAAGGTCGTGAGCTGCGGGTCGTTGTGCACCGGTGGTGCAATGCAGCGGTAATTCACCACAGCCGTACCCCCTCCACTGGCACAGATTCCCTGCACCGTCTCATCAATCCAGGCTGGCAACTGAGCGTGCTGCTGCAGATCCAGACAGCGCACCGTGCCCAGCAAACGCACCTGATCGGCAATCACGTTGAAGGCGCGACCGCCCTCCACCTTGCCGAAACTGATCACCACCGGCTGTAAGGCGTCCAAGCGACGGGCGATGGTCTGCTGAAGCTCTGTGATCACCCGAGCCGCCAGCCAAACCGCATCCACCGACTGATGGGGACGGGCACCATGGCCACCTTCTCCCTGCACCAGGATCTCCAGCTCTCCGGCCGCCGCGGTGAGACAGCCCCTGCGGATACCCACCGTGCCCACAGGCAGATTCGGCACGACATGGAGCCCATACAAGGCATCGAGGCCCTCCACCGCCCCCGCGTCCCGCATCCACACGGCGCCCTGGGCCAACTCTTCTGCGGGTTGAAACAGCAAGCGCACCCGGGCTGTCAAAGACGGCTCCTGGGCCAGCAACCGCGCCACCCCAAGGCCTGTGCAGGTGTGCAAGTCGTGGCCACAGGCGTGCATCAGACCCTGCCGGGTGGAGGCATAACTCAGCCCGGTGCGCTCCTCTACGGGTAGGGCATCCATATCCACCCGCAAGCCCACGGTGGGGCCGTGATCAGGCCCCAATTCGGCCACCACCCCCGTACGGCCAACCCCCTCGCGCACGCGCCAACCCAGCTGACGTAGTTCACCGGCGACCAGGGCAGCCGTTTGGTGTTCCTCGCCGCTGAGTTCGGGGTGGGCATGCAGATGCCGGCGCAGCTCCAGCAGCTCAGGCAGCTCACGGCTGAGTCGATCGGAGAGGTCCTGGACTTGAGTCATCTCAGGACGCCTCCAAGGCCAGGAACGCCATCAGGTCCGCCGTCGGCTGCGGTGGCCAACGGCGCACCTGCTGCAGCCAGTCAGCCTGGCGGTAACGCTGATCCAGTCCGGCCGCCGCGGCCCAGTGACTTTCGGCTTCACCACTGGATCCTTCACGCCAGAGCAAGCCGCTGAGGGCTGCCCGTGCGTCAGCGAACAAGGGATAGCGGCGAATCAGTTTGCGCAATTCCGCCTCCGCCCAATCGAGATCTCCTGCCTGCCAGGCCGCGAGGGCCTCGCTGGAACGGGCCATGGCGAAGCCGGGGCGGGCGAGGGCAGCCTGGCCGTATAGCTCACGCGCCTCAGGCCAGTCGCCTTGCGAGCCGCGCACATTGGCGAGGTTGTAGAGGGCCGAGGCATCCTGCGGATCGCGCTCCAGGATCCAGAGATAGTCCTCAGCCGCAGCGGACCAGTCCTGAAGGGCTTCCTCCGCCGTGCCGCGATTCAGGTGCGGATCACTTTCCTCTGGCGCCAGAGCCATCGAAGCGCTCTGGTCGTCGATTGCCCCAGACGCATCCCCAAGGGCCAGACGCACATTGCCGCGGTTGCTCAGTGCTGCTGCATCCTCTGGAGCCTGCTCCAGAAAGCGGTCCCACAGGGGCAGCGCCTCCACAAAATCCCCCTGACGGCTTGCCGTCAGCGCCTGCTCGTAGAGCCCCTGAAGATCCAGGGCCTGTACCGGCAGGGCCAGCACCAGACTCATCAACAGGACGAGAAATCGGTTCATGCCGCCTCCGCCAGATGGCTGCGGGCCGCGTCCGTGACCATCCGACCGCGGGGGGTGCGCATCAGCAACCCCTGTTGCAGCAAAAACGGTTCCACCACGGTCTCCAGGGTGACGGGGTCGTCGCCAAGGGCCGCCGCCAGAGTCTCCAGACCCACCGGGCCACCACCATGGTGATCGATCAGCAACTGCAGCAAACGCCGATCGCTGGCATCGAGGCCCCGATGATCAACGCGGTGCAGGCTCAGGGCCTCTCCAACAAGGGCCTGATCAATGGCGCCACCGCTACCGCCACGCACGCTGGCCACATCCCGAACCCGGCGCAGCAGGCGGTTGGCAATCCTGGGCGTACCGCGGCAGGAGGCTGCAATGCTGCTGCGGGCCTGCGGTGTGAGGGTCACCCCGATCAGCCGGGCGGTGCGCTCGACGATCGCTTCCAGGTCGTCAT
Organism: Synechococcus sp. A15-62; assembly: GCF_014280075.1. Lineage (NCBI taxonomy): Bacteria > Bacillati > Cyanobacteriota > Cyanophyceae > Synechococcales > Synechococcaceae > Synechococcus > Synechococcus sp. A15-62. The sequence continues at coordinate 112,418 of NZ_CP047950.1, read as the reverse complement.
GGCCATAAAACTCCAACCGCTGGATCAGGCCAAACCGGTCCCGCAGCGGGGAGCTCAGCGATCCGGCGCGAGTGGTCGCCCCCACGAGGGTGAAGGGCGGCAGGTCGAGGGAACGGGTGCGCGCGGTGCTGCCCTTGCCCACGGTGAGATCGAGGCGACGGTCTTCCATTGCTGGATAGAGCAGCTCCTCCGCCACCCGGCTCAGGCGATGAATCTCGTCAATGAACAGCAGATCACGGGGCTGCAGGTTGACCAACAACCCGACGATGTCGCGCGGGCGTTCCAAGGCCGGTGCACTGGTGACCTTGCACTGCACCCCCATTTCTTGGGCCAACACCATGGCCATGGTGGTTTTGCCCAAACCCGGCGGGCCATAGAGCAGCACATGATCCAGGGCATCCCCACGACCCAGGGCCGCTTTCACCGCAATGCCCAGCACCTGCTTGAGCTCGCTCTGGCCGATGTAGTCGTCCAGGTGCTGGGGCCGAAGCTTGTCTTCCGGCCGACTCACCACCTCTTCAGGTGCCGGCTGGGGGTCCACCAGCGCTTCAGGGCGGCGTGGTGGTTTGCGACCGGAGCTGGAGGAGACAATCGCCATGCGGGCAGGGTACCCAGACCTGGATAGGGTCGGAAGACGCAGCCGCAGCCATGGCCAAGGGAGGAGCGAAAAAAGCAGCCGCAGCCGCGGCACGTGCCGCCGCCATTCGCATGCTGGCGGACAACCGGCAGGCACGGCACCAGTACGAAATCCTCGAAACCCTCGAAACCGGCATCGAGCTGGTGGGCACCGAGGTGAAGTCGATCCGCAACGGCAAGGCCAACCTGCGGGATGGCTTCTGCCTGATCCGCAATGGGGAGCTGCAGTTGCACAACGTGCACATCTCACCCCATACCCACGCCGGCAGTTACTTCAACCACGACCCGCTGCGCACCCGCAAACTGCTGGCCCATCGCCGTGAGATCGACAAGCTGCGCGGCCTGGTGGATCAGAAAGGCCTGACACTGATCCCCCTCAACATTCACCTCAAGGGGTCCTGGATCAAGCTCACCATCGGACTGGGCAAAGGGCGCAAGTTGCACGACAAGCGCGCCGCCGAAAAGGAAAAGCAATCCAAGAAGGACGTGAAAGCAGCGATGGAGCGCTACTGATCGATTGGATCGGCCTGGCAGGACACTGTGAATGCACTGGAGGAGACCCCCTCGTTGGTGACCAACACCTGCAGCGGCGAGCCCGCCTCCGCAGCAATCCGAACCACCCGCAGCGGGCCGCGCTCCACCACCACCTGCCCGTTGGAACCGAACACCAGCATTTGCATGAACGGTGTGCCGTCGATGCCCAAAGCCAGCACATCACCTTCCGGCACCTCCACCAGCACCAAACGCACGCCACCGGCAGGAATACGCAGGGACGTGTTGATGGGTTCCTGGGGGCGCGTCTTGAGCCGCACGATCTCGACACCATCAAGGCTCTGCATCGCCGCCGCAATCCAGAGCTGCCGAAAGGGTTCAGCAGGTTTGCGGCCCTGCATGAACTCCGGCAGCAGCGCCTTGGAGCCAGCACTTACCAGCTGTTCCACCACGTTCGGATGAATGCCCTGTTGCACAAGCGCAACACGCGGCTGCTCCCAGTCCCCATTACTTAAACGGCCCAATCGGCCCCGGATCGTCGGAGGCAACTGCTCAATCCGGGGCAGCCATTCCTCTGCCAGATCAGTCCAAACCCCTCGTATCGCCCCGTCTTCCAGCGACCGCGCGCTGCGTTGGCTGGCATCCACCAGCTGAAGAAACCAGCCGCGATTTACCTGAAGAGCCCGAAGCCGGCTGAACAATTGCTGGCGTTGATCCAACTCAGCCGACGGCACGCTGACAGCTGGCTGCTGAACCACACGATCAAGGGCAGGGGCTGCTGGTGAGGTGCGCTTCAGCACGAACCAGCCGATGGCGGAACCCACCAACGCCGACAGGGCAAGCGCTCCCACAACAGGCCAGAGGCGACCCTCAGCGCCTTGCTCGCGGTCCCTCGCCCGTCTGGCTCGCGGTGCAACAGTGAGATCCGGGTCCGGCTCGGACGCGGGCAACACAACCGACTCCAAGGCCTGCAGCACTTCAGAAGCCTGCCCAAAAGAGTGCTCCGGCTGGTCCGAGAGCAGGCGCTCAAGCACCTGACGGAATCCCGAGTCCAACTCCAGGCCCTCGGGCCAGCCCTCCTCATGGCTTGCCGACCCGCTGAGCAACATCAGGGCGGTGTGACCCAAGTCATGCAGGTCCCCCCAGCCTTCAGTCTTCTCAGTGGCACCCTGCCGCTGCAGCCGGCCACCGTCCAGGAGCACTGGCAGGCCATCACTGCGACGGCTCATCAGGTGGCGAGGATTCACGTCGCCGTGCACCAGCCCGCCGCCATGCAACAACTCCAGAACCGGCAGGATCTGGCGCAGCAGCGTCAACACATCCGCAGCCCTGAAGCGCTTTTGACGCAGCAGGTCGTCGTAGGAGACGCCGTCCTGCCAGTCGCGAAGGAGCCAGAGGTCCCCATCGACCTCCAACAGCTCACGGCAACGGGGCAGCTGAGGATGCAGCAACGACTGCAACTGCGGCCAGACTCCCTTGAAACGGGCCTTGGCGGCAGGGAGCTGCAACTGGCGCATGGCCACAGGCAAATCACCGGCCATCACATCCACCGCGCGCCAGAGAGATCCCCGCAACGGGTCTGGCCCGCTCAGACGCTCCTCCAGGCGGTAACGCTCCACCAGCACTGTGCCGGGACCGCTCAAGGGAATCAGCCATATTGATGGGCTGATGGTACCGATGGTTTACAGCACCCCCTAAGGTCCGCAGGAGATTGGTCGCACTCGTGCTGCTGGACACTCTGCTGGCGGTGCGGCGCCGCAGCGAAGCTCTGATTGCGCCTCTGGAGCCCGAAGATCTGATGCTCCAGGGAATGGCGGATGCCAGCCCGCCAAAATGGCATTTAGGCCACACCACCTGGTTCTTCGACACCTTCGTGCTGCAGCCCCATGCGCCAGGGCACCAGGCGTGCGATCCACTCTGGAGTTTTCAGTTCAACTCCTATTACGAGGCCGTCGGCGCCCGCCACCCCCGGCCGCAGCGGGGCCTGCTCAGCCGCCCGGCCATCGCCGACGTGCTGACCTGGCGCCAACGGGTGGATACCGAGCTGGAGGCGCTGCTGCAGGATCCGCGGGAAGGGGTTACGGCCCTGCTGGAGCTGGGGCTGCAGCACGAACAGCAACACCAGGAACTGCTGCTGATGGACCTCCTGGATGGCTTCCAGCGCCAACCGTTGGAGCCCGTCTACAGCCCCGAGGCCGAGCTGAAACTACAGGTAGCGCCAGAGCAATGGCTGCCCTGCCCCGGCGGTTTGGCGGAGATCGGCCACCAGGGTGACGGGTTCCACTTCGACAACGAAACACCACGGCACCGTGTGTGGCTGGAGCCGTTTGAGCTGAGCAGCACCCTGGTGAACAACGCTGCCTATGCCGCCTTCATCGCCGATGGGGGCTATCAGCGCCCCGAGCTGTGGATGAGTGAAGGCTGGGCCCTGGTGCAACAGCACCAGTGGGAAGCCCCGCGCTATTGGAGGGAGGAGCACACGGAGTTCAGCCTGGCGGGCCGTCGCCGCCGCGATCCCCAGGCTCCGGTGCGTCACCTGAGCTGGTTTGAGGCGGATGCCTTTGCCCGCTGGAGTGGAGGCCGACTCCCCACCGAAGCGGAATGGGAGTACGCCTTGGGCCTGCATGGCAGCGCCATGAAGCACGCCCACCGGGTGCTGTGGCAATGGACCGCCAGTGCCTACAGCCCCTATCCGGGGTTTCGCCCAGTGGAAGGGGCGATCGGCGAATACAACGGCAAATTCATGAGTTCCCAGATGGTGCTGCGGGGCAGCAGCTGGCTCACTCCCCCTGGCCATGAGCGCGACAGCTACCGGAATTTCTTCCCGCCAGCGAGCCGCTGGATGGCCTCTGGAATACGTCTGGCCCGATGAGCATCAGCCTGATCAACCTCCATCCATCGCCAGCAGATCTGCAGCAGCTGGTGCAGGACGGCTTGAAGCGCAGCCCTCGGCAGCTACCGGCCTGGCTGCTTTACGACGCCGAGGGATCCCGGCTGTTCGCCGAGATCTGCAAGCAACCGGAATACACACTCACCAACCGGGAGATCGCCCTGCTGGAGCTGCACGCTGACGCCATCGCCGCCGCCACAGGCCCTGGAATGGTGGTGGAATTCGGCATCGGCAATGCCCGCAAGGTGGATCCGCTGCTCACAGCCCTCGGCAGCAGCGTCTTCGCCGCGCTGGACATCAGCCTCAGTGCCCTGGAGGAGGCCCTCTCCGGCCTCGCAGTCCGGCACCCCAACACCGCCATGGTGGGGATCTGCTGTGACCACACCCAACTGAACGAGCTGCCGGCGCATCCCGCCCTGGACAGACAGCGCCGCATCGGCTTTTTCCCCGGCAGCTCCCTGGGCAACTTCACCCCGGAGGACGCCGTGGCCTTCCTCCGCAATGCCCGCCAGCTGCTGGCTGGAGGCCCTCTGCTGCTGGGGCTTGATCAACCTCGGGAACAGGCCCTGATGGAAGCCGCCTACGACGACACTGCCGGCTTCTCAGCCGCCTTCGCCCTCAACCTGCTGCAGCGGCTGAACCGCGACCTCCAGGGCGATGCCGATCCCGCGCAGTTCCGCTACCGGGCCCGCTGGCAAGAGCAGCAGCAGAGGATCGAAATGGCTCTGGTAAGCACGCAGGATCAAACCGTGCATCTGGCCGGCGAACCCTGGGCCTTCAAGAAAAACGACGCCTGGATCACCGAACACAGCGTCAAATACTCCCCAGAAGCTGCAGCAGACCTCGCGAACCATGCCGGATGGCGGATTGAGCGCCGCTGGGAGGATCCGCACCAGCAAATGGCTCTGCATCTGCTTTTGCCGGCAGACTGATCCCGCAGATGGAGCCCAGGGGCTCATGGCGGCATGAAATCAGACGAACGGCGTCAGGCAATCAGACAACAGCGTGAGCGGCTGATCCAAGACCTTGAGGCGGTGTACATGGCGGCCTTTGATCGCCTGGGGGAATTGGAAGGTGAGGTGGGCGAGGTGAAAGCGGCGCAGCTCACCCAGATGATCCTCAACTCCAAAACAGCCGCAATCGAGCCCCTGGAAAAAGAAATCGAAAAACCGGTGATCACCACCCCAGACGAGGCATGAGCAGCTGGCTGGAGCAGTTGGAACGGGAGCTGGACGCCAGGCTCTCCGCCTTTCTGCGCAACAACCCCGTTCAGGACCAGCTGTTCAGCGAGCAACACCTGAAGGACCGAGCTGGCGCCCTGCAACGGCAACGCCAACAACTGCAAGGCGAAGCGAAGCAGCAACGCCAACAGCTGCTGCGACTGGCAGAGGACGTGCGGGCCTGGCGCAGCCGGGTAGACCGCGCCAAGGAGGCCGGCGCAGCCGATCTGGCCGGACGAGCTGAACAACATCTCACCAGCCTGATGAACCAGGGACGTGCCCTCTGGGCCGACCTGGAGGATCTTGGACGCCGCTTCAACGAGGTGGAGCGACTGCTGAAAGAACTTCAGCAGCAACAGAAAACGCCCAGCCCCTCAACACTCGAGAAGGACTGGGCGTTGTTTGAAGCGGAACAGGAGCTGGAACAGCTGCGCCGCGACGCTGGGCTGAGGTAGATCAGGCCTTGGGGGCCGGAGGCTCGAGGCTCACACCTTCGGGCGGAGGTGTGGGATCCGGATCAGCGATCAGCATGTGCTGAAGCACGATCTCCGGCCGCTCACTGTCGCGCCAGCGGATGCGGTAAGCAGGCATTTTGGTGCCACGGCTGGTGGTCTGCTCCACCGGCTCCATAACCCATCCCCGGCGGGAACGGCCCTGGGGATTCCGCTTGACCACGGCATCAGCGTGCTTGAAGCGAAACCCGACGCGTTCTCCACTCATGGGGATAGGACCATGCCACTCCTCCCATTATTCCACTGAGGGTGGTTCTCCCTTGCGGGACTCCGGCCGCAACAGCGGGAAGGCGATCACATCCCGAATCGAAGGGCTGTCGGTAAGCAGCATCACCAGCCGGTCGATGCCGATCCCCAGACCTGCCGTGGGGGGCATGCCCACCTCCAGGGCCATGACGAAATCCTCGTCCAACCCCTGCGCTTCCAGGTCGCCCGCCGCCTTGCGCGCCTGCTGGGCCTCGAGGCGCTGGCGTTGATCCACAGGATCGGTGAGCTCACTGAAGGCATTGGCGTGCTCGCGGCCGACGATGAACAACTCAAAGCGCTCCACCAGGCCTGGCTTGCTGCGATGGGGCCGGGCCAGGGGCGAAATCTCCACCGGGTAATCGGTGACGAAGGTGGGCTGAATCAGGGTCGTCTCCACCGCTTGCTCAAAGGCTTCATTGAGCAGACGGCCCACCGAGTCGGCCAGTTCAGGTGCATGCAGACCCTTGGCGGTCATCGCCGCGGCCGCCTCTTCCCGCGTGCTGAAGCCATTGAAATCAAGCCCCGTCGCGTCCTGCACGAGCTCGTGCATCGTGGCGCGCCGCCAAGGCGGTGCCAGATCGATCTCGGTGCCCTGGTAGGTGATGGTGGTCGTGCCGCAGACCTCTTCACACACCGCGCTGACCATCTGCTCGGTGAGCTCCATCATCCCGATGTAGTCGCTGTAGGCCTGATAGATCTCCACCGAGGTGAACTCGGGGTTGTGGCGGGTGCTGACCCCTTCATTGCGGAAGATCCGGCCCAGCTCATACACCCGCTCAAAGCCGCCCACCACCAGGCGCTTGAGGTGCAACTCAGTGGCAATCCGCAGGGTGAGGGGCAGGTCGAGGGCGTTGTGATGGGTCTCGAACGGTCGCGCGTCAGCGCCACCGGGTTCGCTTTGCAGCACAGGGGTCTCGATCTCGAGAAAATCACGCTGATCGAGCCAGCGGCGAATGCCGCTCACCAGGCGGGCCCGGCGCCGGAACGTCTCCCGGCTGTCGGGAGACACAACCAGATCCAGGTAACGCTGGCGGTAGCGCTTCTCAACGTCGGCCAATCCATGCCACTTGTCGGGAAGGGGCTGCAGCGCCTTGGTGAGCATGCGCCAGTCGCTCACTTTCACCGACAGTTCACCACGGTCGGTGCGACGCAGGGTGCCGCTCACCCCAAGCCAGTCGCCACTGTCCACCAATGAGGTGATCTGTTTGAACCAGCCCTCTTGCTGGGCCTCCAGCCCCGCCTTCTCCAGGAACAGCTGGATGGAGCCCGTCTCATCGGCCAGAGTGAAAAAGGCCAACTTTCCCATCACACGGCGGGTCATCACCCGCCCCGCCACGGAAATGCTGACGTCCCGCTCTTCCCCCTTGGGCAGATCGGCATGGGTCTCCTGCAGCTCAGCCATGCGGTGGCTGGGGCTGAAGGTGAGGGCGTAGGGACCCTGCCCCAGCTCTTTCAAAGTCTTGGCCTTTTCAAGACGGGTGTCGCGCAGCTCAGACACAGCAGCAGGTCAGTCGGGCGCCATCCTGCCCGCCCGCGGGTTGATCAACCGGCAGCGGAGGCCTCGCCCATGCGCTGGGAGGCATAACCAATGCCCCGCACCGTGAGAATCAGCTCGGGATTCCGGGGGTCAGGCTCCAGTTTTCCGCGCAGACGCGCCACATAGACATCCACCACGCGCAGATCGGCTGCACGGCGGGGGGGATAACCCCAGAGTTGCTCAAGAATTTCGGCTCGGGGCACGACATGGCCGGGATCGCGGAACAGCAACTCCAGCAGGCTGAACTCCGTGTAGGTGAGGTTGATGCGCTCTGAACCCCGCGTCACCTGGCGTCGGTTGGTGTCCACCACCAAATCTCCGAGCCGCAAAACGCCTTGCCCAGTGGGCAATTCGCGGCTTTCGACAACAGCATTACCCCGGCCCACCCTGCGCAGAATCGTGGCGATGCGTGCCTCGAGCTCCTTGGGGCTAAAGGGCTTGGGCAAGTAGTCGTCGGCGCCCAGATCAAGGCCAGCCACCCGCTCGGAGATGGCTTCAACCGCGGAGAGGAAAATGATCGGCACGCAGGATTCAGCCCGCAGGCGGCGGCACACGGCAAAGCCATCGAGCTTGGGCAGCATCACATCGAGTACCACCAGATCGGGAGACTCGTTGTGGAACATTTCCAGGGCTTGTTCACCATCCTCAGCACAGATGACGCGGTAGCCCGACAGCTGCAGGCGCATCACCAAAACGCGCCGGACTGCAGCCTCGTCATCAACGACAAGAACGGTCGCTTTCGGTTGTGAGGGCAGGTCGCCCGTCATCCGAATCAAACCCTTAACGAGCAGCAACCTTACTGGTCAGGGTCTGGACATCGACGCAAACACCCTGGCGCGCAGCCTGTTTACCGATTATTTTAAGAATTGCCGGCGACCTCAGGCCATCGCGAACGGGCATATCGGTTCCATTCCAACGCCGCGGCTGCAAGGGCTTGTTCAGGGCTGACCTGGGCCAACATCGCCCGCTGCATCTGGGTGTAAAGGATCTTCTGCAGGCGCTTGATCCCCGGCATCGCCGGCACCAACACCCGGGCCCGATCCAACGTGCTGGCCGAGAGCAATCGAGCCTGGCGAATCTGACGCTCCGCATCGGTGGCAGGAACCTGCTGCTCCAATTCACGCCGCACCCGGGCCAAGGCCTCCAGCGACGACGGCAAGACCCGGGCCTCCGCAGCGAAGCGGGCCTGTTGATCAGCATTGGTCAGGAACAGCGCAAAATCCACGGCTTCTTGGGCGCGCTGGCTCTGACGCGGCACCGCCAACGTCATCAACGCCACATTGGCCGTGCCATCTGCACCGGTCAGCGGGGGATGGGGCTCCGTCACCGCTGCCACCCCAGGCGCATTGGTTTGGATGCTGCGCAGAAACTCCGCCCCCGTGGCCGCCAGGGCCAGATCACCGCTCTGGAACAACTCGATCGCCCGGCGTTGCCCCTGACTCACCACCTCCCGAGGCAAAAACCCCTCGCGGTAGAGATCACTCCAGAAACGGAAGGCCCGGCGCCCCGCCGGGCTGTCGAAGGCGGCCCGGCGTTGGGAATCCAGCAGGGTCACCCCCATCTGCACCAGGGTTTCGAGGAGCTCGGCGGAGTCATCCGGCACGGTGGTGAGGAACAGCCCGTAACGGCCCGTGCGCTCTCGGATGCGATGGGCGAAGGCCGGGACCTGATCCCAACGGCTGGGCGGTGCTGCAATTCCGGCTTGATCCAACAGCGCCCGATTCACCAGACTCAGCCGCACCGTGAGATACCAGGGCACAGCGATCTGCCCGGCATCGGGGTCACGACAGGCCTGCCACACCGAGGGCAGATAGCGACCAGCGGCGTCAGCCGGCAGCAGCGGGGTCAAGTCGGCCAGGCCACCTTTGCTGGCCAGATTGGCCGCGAAGGGCGGATTGAGGTTCACCACATCCGGGGCCGTGCGGGCAAACACCGCAGCCAGCAACTTGCGTTCCACGGACCCCCAGGGCAGATCCGTCCAGCGCACAGGTGCGCCCGGATGGAGACGGCTCCATACCCCCAGAACATCCGCGAAATAAGGGTTGAACTTGGGGGCCAATTGCAGGGTCCACAAATCCAATGCCCTGCTCCGTGGGTTCCTGGGAGCGCAGGCCGCCAGCCCGAAGGCCGCTGCCCCCAGCAGCAGATCCCGACGGTTGAGGCTCATGAGGAGACCCTCCTTCGCCAAAGCAGCAACTGCAACGACACCAATAGCGGCGCCAGCAAACCCGTGATCAGGGCCTCACACCACAGGGTCTGCAGACCCCAGCTCTGGGTGAGGGGATCCAAGGCTCCGCCTTGACGCCACCAGAGCTGCAGGATCAACGACAAACCAAGCCCCAGGGAGCCAAGCCAGGCCAACAAGCCCAGATTCAGGCTGCGTTGAATCGGTGCTGCGCGCCGCCCCAGCCGTCCCCACCACCAGCCCAACAGCAGCAGCGCCGGCACCTGACTCAAACCAGCGAGGTTGAGACCATCCAGCACCAGCCCTAAAGCCACACCCGCCAAGGCGCCCGAGACCGGACCATCCACAAGCGCCCAGGGCAACAGCCAGAGCACAGCCCAGGCAGGACCGACCCCATCAATGGCCAACCATGGCGGCGACGCCAGGGCCAGAAACGGCACCACCAAAGCCGAGGCCACGCAAATCGGTTGTCGGTGCAGTCGAGGCATGTCAGAGGTTGATCTCAACGGGTCTGCACCTGCACCCAATCGATCGCCTCCGGTGCAGCGATCAACTGCACCACCGCCGTGGGGGCGGGAACTGCCTGCTCATCCACCACCTGGATCACCCCCACCGGCACGTTGGGGGGCAACAGGGTGCTAGCAGGAGACGTGGCGACGAGATCCCCCGGACGCACGTCGGGATCCTTGTCGATGAAGCGGAGCGAGAGGCGACTGCTGCCCCGGCCCACCAGCAATCCGTGGCGGCGGCTGCGGGGCAGCCACACACCAATCTCATGGCCCGGGGCGGTGAGCAATTTCACCCGCGCCGTCGCCGGGGTCACGCTGGCGATACGCCCCACCAGACCACCTGGACCCAGAACCGCATCGCCCTGACCGATGCCCTGCAGCGAGCCCTTGCCCAGCTGCAGTTGCTGCCACCAGCCCCGCGACGAGCGGGAGATCACAGCAGCTGACACCTCCCCATCAGCAACCCCATGTTGCTGGAGCTCCAACAGTCCACGCAGACGACGGTTGTCGTCTTCCAACAGCTTCAGGCGAGAGCGCTCCTCCAGATCGGCCGCGGCGGTCACCCATTCCCTCTGGGCAGGCCCAGGCCAGAACGGTCGGCTGAGCAGGGCATAGGCATCGGTGAAACCAGCCCCCTTGCTCAGACGAACCATCAGCAGCCCGGCCACAAGCAGCAGCCAAGGGGTGAGTTGCCCCAGTCCGCGCCAGCGGCTCTTGCCGGGACGGAGCGTCGGGGCCATCGCTTCAGACGCCTGCCGCAGTTCGGACGAATTCCGGGGTATCGACCACTCGCTGCAGACGTTTCCAGTCCTCCAGCACTTGACCGCAACCGTTCACCACACAGAGGAGAGGGTCTTCTGCGATGTGGACAAAGATGCCGGTCTCATGGCTGATCAGGTCGCTGATGCCCCGCACCAATGCACCACCACCGGCCAGCATGATGCCACGGTCAACGATGTCGGCTGCCAGCTCAGGGGGCGTGCGCTCCAGCGTGCGCTTCACCGCTTCGACAATCACATTGAGCGGCTCGGCAATCGCTTCGCGCAGGTCACCGGCCTTGAGGTTGATCGTGCGGGGCAAACCGGAGAGCAGATGCAAGCCACGCACATCCATCGACTGCTGATCAAACTCGTCGTCGGGGAAGGCGGAGCCGATGCGGATCTTGATCTCCTCGGCCGTGCGCTCGCCGACGACCATGTTGTGCACCTTTTTCAAGTAAACGCCAATGGAGTCACTGATCTCATCGCCAGCAACACGTACGGATTCACTCAGCACCGTTCCGCCCAGGCTCAACACCGCCACCTCAGTGGTGCCGCCGCCGATATCGACAATCATCGTTCCAACGGGCTCGGTGACCGGAAGACCAGCACCGATGGCGGCTGCCACCGGCTCATCAATCAGGTGAACCTCGCGAGCCCCAGCCATGCCGGCTTCGCGTACGGCGCGGCGCTCCACACCGGTTACACCACTGGGAATGCCGACCACGAGGCGAGGAGCCATGATGCCGCGGCCTTCATTTCCCTTGGTGATGAAGGTTTTAAGCATCTGCTCAGCGGCATCGAAATCGGCAATCACCCCGTCGCGTAACGGGCGGACGGCCCGGATGTTTCCGGGGGTGCGGCCAAGCATCAACTTGGCTTCATCTCCTACGGCCATGGTGGTACCACGCTCGAGGTCTAGAGCCACCACGGAGGGCTCTTGCAGAACAATGCCGCGTCCTGAAACGTAGATCAGGGTATTAGCGGTGCCCAGGTCGATGCCGATGTCGCGCGACAGCTGGAAACGACGGAAGAACACAGACACCGCAGTCAAGACCGCCGGATCATAGGGGCGTTATCAGCCGTTGCCTGTTACACCCAGCGGCTTGGGTGGAACTCCTTAAAAGCAGTCACCCAACCGGTGCCGCATCATGAATCCAAATTCAGGAGATGAATTGTCTATGGGCGTTAATTCCGTCACCCTCGTCGGCCGTGCCGGCCGCGATCCCGAAGTGCGTTACTTCGAGTCCGGCAGCATGGTGGCCAACCTCACCATGGCGGTGAACCGTCGCAGCCGTGATGACGAACCCGACTGGTTCAACCTTGAGATCTGGGGCAAGCAGGCCCAGGTCGCCGCGGACTACGTGAAGAAGGGTTCCCTGCTCGGCATCATCGGCAGCTTCAAGCTGGACCGCTGGACCGACCGCGCCAGCGGCGAAGAGCGCAGCAAGCCCGTGGTCCGTGTGGATCGGCTCGAACTGCTCGGATCCAAACGCGACAACCAGGAGGCCGCCGGAAGCTTTAGCGGCCAGGCCTCCGATGAGGACATTCCCTTCTGAAACATCTGCCTCGGGGAATCTCCCGCGCCGGCGATCAATCAGACGACTGACGCCGGCGCCAGATGCGCAGACCCAACCAAATCGTGCCCGCCAGCACCGCTACCACCAGCAACACCTTCACCGCCTTGGAAACAGGGTCAATCCAGATCTCAACATTGCTATAGCCCTCTCCGAGAACCATGCCGGCCACGGTGAGCAGGGCAGTCCAGATCAGGCTGCCGGCGGTGGTCCAGACCAGGAACGGCGCCATCGGCATTATTTCAATGCCCGCGGGGACAGAGATCAGCGTACGAATGCCAGGCACCAATCGCCCCCAGAACACCAGGGCGGTGCCGTAGCGGCTGAACCAGCGGCGGCTGCGGGCCAACTCATCGGCACTGATGCCAATCCAGCGACCATGGCGTTGCAACCAAGCTTCGATCCGCTCCTCGTTGATCAACCGTCCGATCCCGTACCAGGGCAGGGCACCGAGTACCGTGCCCAGCAAACCGGCCAGCACCACGGGCACCAGATCTAGCTGACCCTGCTGCACGTAAAAGCCCCCGAGGGGCATGATCAGCTCGGATGGAATCGGCGGGAACAGATTCTCAAGAAACATCGCCGCGAAGATCGCGGTGTAACCCAGCCACTGGTTCGCCTCCACCGCCTGGCCGATCAACTCCGGCAGCTGTGTGATCAGATCAGAAAGCCCCATGGAGACTGCGCTTGATCGCGCAAGTCTTCCATGGGGCCGTGAGAATCAGATTCCGATCCGCAGGATCGTGATCAGTAGCGGTAGTGGTCGGGCTTGTAGGGACCTTCCACGGGAACGTTGATGTAGTCGGCCTGATCCTTGCTGAGCTCGGTGAGCTTGGCGCCGATACGACCGAGGTGAAGGCGGGCCACCATCTCATCGAGGTGCTTGGGCAGCACGTACACCTCTTTGGCGTACTCGTCGCCCTTGGTGAACAGCTCGATCTGAGCCAGCACCTGGTTGGTGAAGGAGTTACTCATCACAAAGCTGGGGTGGCCGGTGGCGCAGCCCAGGTTCACCAGACGGCCTTCCGCCAGCAGAATGATCCGGTTGCCGCTGGGAAGGGTGATGTGGTCCACCTGCGGCTTGATGTTCTCCCACTCGTAATCCTTTAGGGAGGCGACATCGATCTCGTTGTCGAAGTGGCCGATGTTGCAGACGATCGCCTCATCCTTCATCTTCACCAGGTGCTCATTGCGGATCACCTGGTAGTTGCCGGTGGCGGTGACGAAGATATCCATCTCCTCAACCACGTCTTCGAGACGGACGACGCGGTAGCCCTCCATGGCGGCCTGCAGCGCACAGATCGGATCCACTTCCGCAATGCAGACGGTGGCACCCAGTCCACGCAGGGACTGGGCTGACCCCTTGCCCACATCGCCGTAGCCGATCACCAGGGCCTGCTTGCCCGCCACCATCACATCGGTGGCTCGCTTGATGCTGTCCACCAGTGACTCACGACAGCCGTAAAGGTTGTCGAACTTGCTCTTGGTGACTGAGTCGTTGACGTTGATGGCGGGGAAAGGCAGCTCACCGCTCTTCTGCATCTTGTAGAGACGTGCCACGCCCGTGGTGGTCTCCTCGGTCACACCCTGGATCTGGGCTTTGGTGCGGGAGTAGAAGGTGGGGTCCTGGGCCAGCTTTTTCTTGATCGAGGCGAACAGGAAGGTCTCCTCCTCGTTGCCGGGGTTATCCAGAACCGTGATGTCCTGCTCAGCCTTGCTGCCCAGCATCACCAGACCGGTGGCATCACCACCGTCATCCAGGATCATGTTGGGAGAACCGCCGTCACCCCACTCGAGGATGCGGTGGGTGTACTCCCAATACTCCTCAAGCGTCTCACCCTTGACCGCGAAAACAGGGATGTTGCGGGCCGCAATGGCTGCAGCGGCGTGATCCTGGGTGGAAAAAATGTTGCAGGAGGCCCAGCGCACTTCGGCGCCCAGCTCCACGAGGGTCTCTATCAGAACCGCGGTCTGAATCGTCATGTGCAGGGAGCCAGCGATGCGGGCGCCCTTGAGGGGCTTCTCTCTGCCGTACTTCTCGCGCAGCGCCATCAGACCGGGCATCTCGGTCTCGGCAATATCGAGCTCCTTGCGACCGAAATCGGCCTGGTTGATGTCGGCAATGACGCAATCGACGCCGAGCTTCAGCTCAGCCTGGGACGTGGGCGCTGCCACCATGGTTTTAATGCTCCCTGAAACAAACGTGGAGTTGAATCTCTGCAGAGACGCCGAGGCTTCGGGCTCGCTTGAGCCGGACTCTACAAGGCATGTCTGGGCTCTTGAGACCCTTGAGACGACAAGAGCCCTAGGCCGATCCCTTGCTCGCGAACTTCCAGACAGCGCGATTCTGCTGCTGAGTGGCCCTCTGGGGGCCGGTAAAACATCGCTGGTGCAGGGCCTCGCCGAGGGACTTGGAATCAGCGAACCGATCACCAGCCCCACCTTTGCTCTGGCCCAGCACTACCCCCAAGGAGAACCGCAGCTGGTGCACCTTGATCTCTATCGGCTGGAACAGCCGACCTCCGCAGATGAGCTGTTTCTTCAGGAAGAAGAAGAGGCGCGCGCGGCGGGGGCGTTGATGGCGGTGGAGTGGCCGGAACGGCTGGGGCTCGATCTGGCCGAGGCCTGGCACCTGGAGCTACACCATCAAGACGAAGGGCGACTGGCTCAGCTCACCCTTCCCAGAAAGGCCTCCACCTGAGCCTGCGTGGGCTGGGGATCAATGCCACCGGCACCGCCACAGACCAGGGCACCACAGGCGGCCGCAAAACGGACGCGCTCCTGGGGAGCGGCGGCCCACCGGTGCAACAGACCGGCCGTGAAGGCATCACCGGCACCGGTGGTGTCAACGACGCTGGGGGGCTGAAACGCAGCCTGCTGCCCTGATTCGTCACCCAATTGCCAGCGCACCGGGGCCGCTCCATCGGTGACCACCACATCGGGGCGCTGGGGCAAGGCCTGCTGAATTGAACCGGGATCGTCGGTGTTGAAGAACCAAAGAGCTTCCTCACGAGCCAACTTGATCAGAGCCGCCTGCTGAAGCAACGACTTGATGGCCGCGAGCGCCTTGGGATCGGGTCCAGCGACCGGATCCGCGACCGGATCCCAGAACGTGGGGCGCCAGTTCACGTCGAGGGCAACTGCCATTCCTTGGCTCCAGGCCTGGCGCACGGCCGACAACAAAGCCTCAGCCGACGTTGGGGTTGCCAACGGAAGGGTGCCAATCAGCAACCATCGGGCCTGAGGCAACGCAACCGGCTCCAGAGCCTGATCCGCGAAGCCAGCCCCTTCATCCCCAGCAAAACCTTGAAACTGCCGTTCACCCTCCAGCGAACGACAGACGAGCACGATGCGACTGGGACGCACAGCATCCCGCTGCAGGAGCGTGGTGTCGACACCACGCTCTGCAAACAAGCTGGCAAAGGCCTCGCCGATGGCGTCCTGCCCCAAGCGACCGGCAAAGGCCACAGGGGTCCCCAAGCGGGCCAAGCCACAGGCCACATTCGCTGGCGCTCCTCCCAGACGGTCGTCCACCGGCCGATCTACCGCCGGATCACCTCCAAGCGGCCCAAGCCGATCGAGCAGGGCTTCACCGAAGCAGACGACAACGGAACCAAGCGCCATCCCACCGGATCAGAACCTTCCCTAAGGGTGGGCTGAGCTTTGCAAGCTGCCAAGCAACGCCTCAATGATCCGAGCATTGGCAGCTGGGAAGGCGTAATTCCCCAGGTCATCCGGGCGCACCCAACGCACCTGCTGACTGGCGAGGGGCTTCGGCTCGCCTGAGGCCCAGTCGCAGAGATGCACCACAAAGCGCAGCTTCTTGTGGCTGTAAGAGTGATCAACGGTGATCAATTCATCGCCAACCGTCACCGCAATGCCGAGTTCCTCCTTGAGCTCACGGGCGATGCAGGTTTCGATCGTTTCGCCCTGCTCCTGCTTGCCGCCAGGAAACTCCCACATTCCCCCCAACAGGCCTTCTTCCAGGCGCTGGTCAATCAACACCTCCCCCGCCGCATTGAGCACGACCCCCACACCGATGACCTGAAAGGGCAGGGGCTTGGGGGCGTCGGTCACGGGCCAGCGGCGGGGGTCGCCGGCAGCGTAAGCAGCGCAGTGGGAGTGCCAGGGGCAGCGGGGGCAGTCCGGCTGGCGGGGAGTGCAAAGCGTGGCCCCCAGATCCATCAAGGCCTGATTGGTGTCCCGTGGCCGCAGCGGATCAAGCAGGGCCTCGCTCCAGCTCCAGAACAGGGCATCGTCGCGAGCTGGCGGGCGTGGATGGACCATCAAGCGCGCCAGCACCCGTTTGACGTTGCCATCCAGGATCGGCAGCCGAAGATTGAAGGCACTGGAGAGGATGCTGCCGGCGGTGGTGCGACCGATGCCCGGCAACGCCATCCACTCCTCCAAGCTGCGGGGCCAAGACCCACCAACCAGCAGCTGCGCCGCCTCATGCAGCCGGCGAACTCGCGAGTAGTAACCGAGTCCCTGCCACTTGAACCGCACCTCGTCCAGAGACGCCGCGGCCAGGGCCTCGACAGAGGGAAACGCCGCCATCCAACGCGTCCAATAGGGGAGCGCAACGGCTAACTGGGTCTGCTGCAGCATCACCTCGGCAATCCAGATGCCGTAAGGGTCGAGCTCCTGCTCCGGCGCAGGACGCGCGCCACCAGGTAACAGCTTCCAGGGGATTCCGCCGCGGCCATGGCGCTCCCACCAAGCCAGCAAGGCTGTCGCCAGAACAGCAGCATCGGCCTCGGTCAACACGTCCAAAGGTTCACGATTGGTGTCAGAGCAGGGTCCGAGCAACGACCGTCCATCCAAGTGCTTCGCTCGCCAGGATGCACTGGCGCAGCAAGCCAAGGCGTGAGCCCGAGCAACAACCTCTGGAGCTGGAACGAGCGATCAATCGGTTGGAGCCTGATGGGCGACCCCAATGCCGAAGAGGCCGTGCTGTTGATTCATGGCTTCGGGGCCAACACCAACCACTGGCGCTTCAACCAGCCAGTGCTGGCCGAACTGCTGCCCACCTACGCCATCGATCTGCTCGGCTTCGGGCGCAGCGATCAGCCTCGGGCTCGCTTGAAGGATGAACCCGTTTCAGCGGATGCCGTTCATTACGGCTTCGACCTCTGGGGCCAGCAGGTGGCTGACTTCTGCGCTGCGGTGGTGCAACGGCCGGTTCGACTGGTGGGCAACTCGATCGGCGGAGTTGTCGCCCTCCGTGCCGCTCAGCTATTGGGCGAGAACTGCCGCGGCGTGGTGCTGATCGACTGCGCCCAGCGCTTGATGGACGACAAGCAACTGGCCACACAACCGGCTTGGATGGCCTGGATCCGGCCACTGCTGAAAACAATGGTGCGGCAGCGCTGGCTCAGCACCGCACTGTTCCGCAATGCGGCACGTTCTGGGGTGATCCGCAGCGTGTTGAAGCAGGCCTATCCCAGTGGCGCCAACATCGATGAGGACTTGGTGGATCTGCTGTTTCAACCAACTCAACGCGAAGGTGCCGCCGAGGCTTTCCGCGGATTCATCAACCTGTTCGACGACCATCTCGCCCCACGGTTGATGGCAGAGATGTCGACCCCTGTGGATCTGATCTGGGGTGAGCAGGATCCCTGGGAGCCAATTACTGAAGCCGAGCGCTGGGCCCGGACATTGAACTGCGTTGAATCCCTCTCAGTGATTCCAAACGCAGGCCACTGTCCTCACGACGAAGCACCGGATCAGGTCAATCCGGTGCTTCAAATGCTGATCAACAAGAAATCAATTCAGCAGGCGACGTAAGCCTCCACCTGATCACTGACCCGGCGCAGGCCGGCCAAACCATCACGCTCGAGGTTGCGAACACGGTCGCGGCTCATCCCCAGGATCCGGCCGATGCCCGTAAGGCTCATCGGATCTTCACCATCCATGCCGTAGCGCATCCGCAGCACCTGCTCCTGCAGATGAGGCAGCTGTCCCAGGAGACTGCGCAGATCACCCTTCAAGCAATCCTCTTCCACCTGATCGCTGGGCAGATCGCCATCGCCGGAGAGCAGCTCCAGCAGCTCGGTGTCATCACCATCACCCACCTTCATCTCAAGGCTGACGGGCTGACGAGCACGGCACATCAGATCTTTGACATCGTCTTCCGGCAGCTCAACGAACTCGGCCAACTCGGTCACCGTGGGGGTGCGTCCCAGCTCCTGGCTCAACTCCCGTTGACCCTTCTTGAGCTTGTTCAGCATCTCCGTGATGTGAATGGGCAGCCGAATCGTGCGGCTCTTCTCAGCAATGGCCCGTGTGATGCCCTGACGAATCCACCAGTAGGCATAGGTGGAAAATTTGTAACCGCGGGTGGGATCAAACTTCTCCACCCCTCGCACCAAACCAATAGTTCCTTCCTGGATGAGATCCAGGAGTTCCATGTTCCGCTTGGTGTACTTCTTGGCCACGCTCACCACAAGCCGGAGGTTGGCCGCCACCATCCGCTCCTTGGCGCGACGGCCGTGCTGCAGCTTGCGCTTGAGCTGCATCGAGGACAGACCTGACGCTTTGGCCAGCTGGTCACGACTGGGCTTTTCACCAGCCTTGCTCTCCAGCTCAGACTCGAGCGATTCCAGATCCATCAGTTCCTGCACCTGGCGACCCAGGGTGATTTCCTGCTCGTGAGTCAGCAGGGGAACACGGCCGATGTCTCGTAAATAAGAACGAACCAGATCGACGTCTGCCGTGACGGTTTTCGCAGCTTTGGCAGCGGTTTTGGGCTTGGAAGCAGCGGTCGCAGCCGGAGCCATGGGGCGCTTCTTTGAGTTATGTGAAGAGTACTCCTAAGAAACGTAAACAGACTCTCAGAAAACCCCGAAAACAAAGAAATGGGTAGAAATACCTGCGGCTTGCACCAGCTGCGGCAGGTGGATCAGCAGCCACCCCGCCGTCTTCAGGTAGATCAGCGTTCCCGCCACGTCCGTGCAGGTGGTGATGAAGGGTGTGGACATCAACGCAGGATCCAGACCCATGCGGTCAAACAGCAGTGGGAACGCTGCACCGGCCGTAGCCGCCAGGGTGGTGATCGCGAGCAGGCTCATCCCCACCGAGAGGCCCACCAGTGCGCTTTCGCCGCGCCACCAGGCGAAGGGAACCACCAAAAGCATCATCAACAACCCCAGCAACGCCCCCGCCATGGCTTCTCGGCCAATCGCCCGCAGGGGGCCAAGACTGGAAATGCTCTGGGTGCTCAAACCACGGATCACCACCGTGGAACTCTGGGCCCCCACGTTGCCGCCAGTGCCACCGAGCAAGGGGATGAACGCCGCCAGCAAGACCACCCGCTGCAGCACATCTTCATTGGCGGCGATCACCTCTGAGGTGAAAAAGCTGGCCAGCACAAGCACCGCCAGCCACACCACACGGCGGCGAGCGACGGTGAACAGATTGCTGCTGAAGTAGTCATCGTCATCGCCGGCCTGCACCGCGCCGGCCGCGTAGAGATCACGGGTGGCCTCCTGCTCAATCACGTCGATCACGTCATCCACCGTGACGATGCCCACGAGACGCTGCTCCAGATCCACCACGGGAACGGCGAGGAAGTCGTAGCGCTGAATCGTGCGGGCCACCTTCTCCTGATCCGTGTCAGTGCTGACACTGAGCACCTCCTCCGTCATCACATCGCCAATGCGGGCCTGGGGGTCTGCTGTGACCAGATCCCGCAGCGAGAGGATGCCGGTGAGGCGTCGCTCGGCGTCCGTCACGTAGAGGGAATAAATCGTCTCGGTGTCGCGAGCACGGCGCCGCACGATCTCCAGCGCCACTGCGGCGGTTTGGTTTTCCTTGAACGCGATGTATTCGGTCGTCATCAAACGACCGGCCGTTTCGGAGCGGTAGCCCAGCAACTCAGCGGTCACCTTGCGTTCATCCGGGCTGAGCTCGCTCAACAGCTGCCGCACCACCTTGGCCGGCAACTCCTCGAACAATCGGGCGCGATCATCCGGCGACATCTCCTCCATCACCTCCCGCATCTCGCCAGAGCGCAGCAGGCTCAGCAGGCTTTGCTGCGTGGCGGTGTCGAGGTATTCGTAAACACTGATGGCTTCATCCTTGCTGAGCAGGCGAAAGGCAATCGCCTGCAGATTGGCCGGAAGACTGCCGATCGCCTCGGCGATGTCCACCGGCTGCACCGGTTCCAGCAGCAGTTTCACGGCGTCGTAATTGCCCGCCTGAAGCATCGCGGCGAGTTCCTGGGAAACCGCTTCGGCTAGCAAGTCGGGTTCCACGCTCACGCCAGCACTGCTCAGCCCCGATGCCTCCGTCATGCCCCTCCGGCCGGGAGCCCAGTGTATGGCCGTTGGAGCCGGTTAACCTCTGCGCTCCATCCCTGTTTCTCCATGGCGATCAGCGTCAGCGCCGTCTCTGTCACCACCCCTGACGGCAGCAGCAAATCCCTGGGCGACTACGCCGGCAAGGTGCTGCTGATCGTGAACGTGGCCAGCCGCTGTGGCTTCACCAAGCAATACGCGGGTTTGCAGGCTCTGAACGAGGCCTACGCCGCCACGGGCCTGGCAGTGCTGGGTTTCCCTTGCAACGACTTCGGCGCCCAGGAGCCCGGCACCCTCGACGAGATCAAGAGTTTCTGCTCCACCACCTACGGCACTGACTTCGAACTGTTCGAGAAAGTGCACGCCAAGGGGAGCACCACCGAGCCTTACACGACCCTCAACCAGATGGATCCCGCCGGTGATGTGGAGTGGAACTTCGAGAAATTCCTGGTGGGCAAGGACGGCACCGTGATCGCCCGCTTCAAGAGCGGCGTCACCCCCGAAGACCTCAAGTCGGCGATTGAGGCGGCGCTGGCGGCTTGAGCCGTCGCCCCAGGCTGAACCCCAGGGCTGCGGCACCCAGCCCCAGCCCGAGGGTCAGCGCAATCAAGCCCAATGCGGCGGCCCAGTCACCGGAACTCAGATGCTTCATGGCCGCCAGCATCCAGCTGCTGAAGGTGGTGAGCGAACCGCAGAAGCCAATGCCCAGCAGCAACTGTCGCCGTGGGGCAACTGGGAGCCCCGCCAGCAAGCCCAAGAAGGCAGCCCCAAGAACATTCACCAGCAGGTTCTGGTCCCCCAGACGAAGGGCCAATTGCCAGCGCAGCAGCGCTCCGGGAACAGCGCCCACGCCAACAAGCAGCAACTCCTGCAGTTCCAGTTGCAGGATTGGTTTGGTCTCAGGCATGGGTCCCCAATCCGTAACCCAAAGCAGAGGCCAGCAAACCCGCCCCGATCGAGGCCAGCGCCAGCACCACAGCAGTGATCGCCTGGCCAGCCCGCAGCTCGTTCAGCAGCTCCACCGCAAAGGTGGAAAAGGTGCTGAGGCTGCCGAAAAATCCCACCCCCATCAGCAGAGCAATGCCTGTACTGGCGGTGCAGGTTTCATTCAGCGCCAGCACCAGACCCAGAGCAAAACAGGCCACCACATTCACAACGAAAGTGCCCCAGTGCTTTTTCGGCACCATGGGTTGAAAATGGTTCACCACCTTCAGGCGCAGCCAGGCCCCGGGGATCGCCCCAAGACCCACCAAAACCGCCTCAGGCGCGGAGCCAGCCACGACGTTGATCTCCCGAGAGCGTCTGCACGTGCAACCAATCCTGGCCATCGGCGGTCGACCAACGGCGCAACAGGCGCAGGGATGAGCCCGCCTTGAGGGTGCTCAACCGAGGAGCCACCGCCAGCGGACTGAGCCGGAGAGGCTGATCGGTGGCGATGTGCAGTTGGCCGGAGGACACACGGCGACGTGGCTGCGGTTGACGCCGATCAGCACCTCCCGCAGGCAGGGCAGCCGGAGCAATTAACGCCACCCCCAGCAGCCAACTCCACCGCAGAACACTGCTCGTCGAAACAGTCCCTGAACGAACAGCCGTCATCAAATGTCGAGGGCTGCCATGTCCAGCTCGGCGCTGTGGGTCTCGATGAATTCCCGACGAGGAGCCACCTTGTCGCCCATCAGGATCGTGAAGATGCGATCGGCCTCGAGGGCATCCTCGATCTCCACCCGCTTCATCGTGCGCGTAGTGGGATCCATGGTGGTTTCCCAGAGCTGCTTGGGCATCATTTCGCCAAGACCCTTGAAGCGCTGGATCGTGTAGTTGGCCTTCTCGCCGAAGCCCTCCAGGGTCTTTTGCAGATCGCCTTCGTTGTAGCAATAGGTGTGGTTCTTGCCGCGCTCAACTTTGTAGAGCGGTGGGCAGGCGATGTAGATGTAACCGCCTTCCACCAGCTCCTTCTGATAGCGGTAGAAGAAGGTGAGCAGCAGGGTGCGGATGTGGGCACCATCCACGTCGGCGTCGGTCATGATCACGACCCGGTGGTAGCGGAGGTTCTTCACATCGAAGTCCTCGCCCTTGATCCCCAGGCCCAAGGCGGTGATCAGCGCCTGAATCTCAGTGTTCTTGTAGATCTTGGCGTCGTCGGTCTTCTCGATGTTGAGGATCTTGCCCCGCAGCGGCAGGATCGCCTGGAAGCGACGGTCGCGGCCCTGCTTGGCCGAGCCACCGGCAGAGTCGCCCTCCACGATGTAGATCTCGGATTCACCGGGATCGCGGGAGCTGCAGTCGGCCAGTTTTCCGGGCAGGGTTGAACTCTCCAGCACGCTCTTGCGCCGTACCAGTTCGCGTGCCCGGCGGGCGGCCTCAGCGGCATTGAACGCCTGGATCGCCTTCTCGAGGATCAGGCCGATCACGGAGGGATTGAACTCGAGGAACTGGCTGAGGGCTTCTCCCACAAGGTTGTCGACGATGCCCCGCACCTCGGTGTTGCCGAGCTTGGTCTTGGTCTGACCTTCGAATTCCGGTTCCGGCACCTTCACCGAGAGCACTGCCGTCAGGCCTTCGCGGATGTTCTCCCCCGCAAGATTGGAATCGGATTCCTTGCGTTTGCCCAGTTTCTTGGCAAAGGCATTGAGGGTGCGGGTGAGCACCGTCTTCAGGCCTTCAATGTGGGTGCCGCCATCAACGGTGCGGATGTTGTTGGCGAAGCCAAGGATGCTGTCGGAATAGGCATCGGAGCACCACTGCAGGGCTGCCTCCACCTGAACACCGTCCTTCTCGGAATTCACATAAATGATGTCCGGATGAAGGGCATCCTTCTCCTTGTTCATGTAGGCGACGTATTCCTTGATGCCGCCTTCGTAGAAGTAAGTCTCCTCATGGGGATTCCCTTCCTCATCCCGGGCTGACTCCCGCTCATCGCGGAAGACAATCCGCACGCCGCCGTTGAGATAGGCCAGTTCCCGGAGACGAGCCGAAAGAGTGGCGTAATCGAAGACGATGCCGCCGGTGAAGATTTCAAGGTCGGGCTTGAAACAGACCGTGGTGCCGGTCTCACCGGATTCCGCTGCGGGCTGCGACTCCGACGCCAGCGCCCCGATGGCAGCGCCGCGCTCAAAACGCTGGCGATGCACCTGGCCCTGCCGGCGCACGGTCACCTGCACCCATTCGCTCAGGGCATTCACCACCGAGACGCCAACGCCGTGCAGACCGCCGGACACCTTGTAACCACCGGCGCCGAATTTGCCGCCGGCGTGCAGGACCGTGAGCACCGTCTCCAAGGCGCTCTTGCCAGTGCGCGGGTGCACATCTGTGGGAATGCCGCGGCCGTTGTCGCTCACTGAGGCGGAACCGTCTTCCCCCAGGACCACAACAATGCGGTCGCAATGGCCCGCCAGGGCTTCATCCACCGAGTTATCAACAACCTCGTACACCAGGTGGTGCAAACCCCGCGGCCCGGTGGAGCCGATGTACATGCCAGGGCGCTTGCGGACGGGCTCAAGGCCCTCCAGCACCTGAATCTGCTCGGCGCCGTAGGCGTTCTGGACCTTGGAAGCGTCGCTCATTCAGAAAGTCTCAAGCCAGGAAACCGGGTCATGGGCGGGCGCAACGGCTCTAAACCTCGACCTGACAATGTCAATCTACCACCGGCTGTCTATAGAGGCTTGCAGAGGCCTCTCAGCGCCCATTCCAAGCCGGGCTGCACCCCCTCACCCCTTTGACCAGCTCCAACCCCCTGGTGATCACCCTGCTCGGGCCCACAGCCAGCGGCAAGACCGCCCTGGCGTTGGACATCGCCGAACGGCTGGATCTGCCGGTGATCAACGTGGATTCCCGCCAGCTCTACAAGGAGATGGATCTGGGCACCGCCAAGCCAACGGCGGAGCAGCAGGCGCGGGTGCCGCACCATCTGCTGGACCTGCGCACGCCCGATCAACCGATCACGCTGCAGGAATTTCAGGCGATCGCCACCCCTTGCATCAACGCTGCTCTAGAGCAGCGGGGCGTGGCGTTGCTGGTAGGAGGCAGCGGCCTCTATCTCAAGGCCCTCACCAGTGGCCTTCAGCCTCCGGCCGTGGCACCCCAGCCACAACTTCGCGAGCAACTCACGGCCCTGGGGCAGCAGATCTGCCACCCCCTGCTGCAGGCCGCCGACCCCGAGGCCGCCGCCAAAATCGCCCCTGCCGATGCGGTGCGCACCCAACGCGCCCTGGAGGTGCTCTACGCCTCCGGTCAACCGATGAGCCGCCAGGCCACAGCCACACCTCCGCCCTGGAACGTGCTGGAACTGGGCCTCAACCCGGCCAACCTGCGCCAGCGCATCCAGCAACGCACCGAGCAGCTTTACCGCGATGGTTTGGTGGACGAGACCCGGCTCCTGAGCGAGCGCTACGGCGCTGACCTGCCGCTACTGCAGACCATCGGCTACGGCGAAGCGCTGCAGGTGATCGGCGGCAGCCTGACCACAACAGAAGCGGTGCGAATCACCAGCCAACGCACCCGTCAGTTCGCCAAACGCCAACGCACCTGGTTCCGGCGTCAGCACAACCCCCACTGGCTGCCCGACCAGGCAACCCTGACGGATGCGATGACGTTGATCGAGCAACATCTAAGGTGAAGGATGCAGACGTTGTATTCAGCGAAGTTGTCTGCACCTGTCCCTGTCACCACCTGAATGCCCCCACGTCCCCGTTTTGACCGTCGTGCCCCGGTTCGGGAGCTGCCCAACATCAACGACCGGATCAACTACCCCCAGTTGCGGGTGGTCGACTCAGACGGCGCTCAGTTAGGCGTGATCAGCCGCGAAGAAGCCCTGGATGTGGCCCGCGACCGGGAACTGGATCTGGTGCTGGTGAGCGAGAAGGCCGACCCGCCGGTCTGCCGGATCATGGACTACGGCAAGTTCAAGTTCGAACAGGAAAAGAAAGCCAAAGAGGCCAAGAAGAAGTCGCACCAGACCGAAGTCAAGGAGGTCAAGATGCGCTACAAGATCGATCAGCACGACTACGACGTGCGGATCGGTCAGGCCCAGCGCTTCCTCAAGGCGGGCGACAAGGTGAAGTGCACCGTGATCTTCCGTGGCCGCGAGATTCAGCACACCGCGCTGGCGGAAACCCTGCTACGGCGCATGGCCAAGGATCTCGAGGAAAAGGCCGAAATCCAGCAGGCCCCCAAGCGGGAGGGTCGCAACATGATTATGTTCCTCACCCCGCGCAAAACGCCGCTGGTGAAGAAAGAGGAAAAGGAACAGGCCGCCAATAAGGCCGTGCGCACCATCCCCGCGCCACCCAGGCCCACCGCGGCCAAGGTGGCAAGCCCCCAGGGCTAAATCCTTGGGTCGTCACCAAGCAGCAGGCTCCATCCCTGGGCTGAGGCCTGGGGATTGAAGCTGCTGCGGGCTTCACACATGAAGCCATGGTCGGCGTCGGCATACGCCAGAGAACGCAAACGCTGGCCGGCGGGATCGACTTTGCGCAGGGCGGCTCCAATCGTTTCGCGATCCTCAGCAGGGATTAAGGGATCGGCCGTTCCGAACACACAGGTGAGCCGCGCTTCGATGTTGGGCAACAGACTTAAGGACGGCTCACCTCCACCGGGCCGCATCCGGCTCACGCCTGCGCCGTAAAAATCAAAGGCATGCTCAACCCCGGGCAACGTCGCCGCCAAAAAGGCAGCATGCCCACCGAAGCAGAAGCCCACCACATGGATGGCAGCTTCGGGGTATTGGGCCCGCAACCAGGCCACGGCCGCAGCAACATCAGCAAGGATCTGCTCACTGGTGGTGGCGTCCTTGTGCCGCCGCCCTTCAGCTAAATCAGACGGTTCATAGGCCAACTCAAGATTGGGACCCGTGCGGGCAAACAAAGGCACCGCCAGGGCCGGATGGCCATGGGCGGCCAGGCGATCGGCCACGCTGCGAACCCAACCATTCACACCGAACACCTCAGGTAGCACGATATATACACGTTCTAGAGACAAATTTGAGACAATATCGTTCGCACTACGTTGCGGTTCTGCCCACCAGCAACGCAAGCAAACCGAGCCATTCCGAACTGCAACCCAGACGCCCCGGGAGGACTCAGAAGTTTCCATAACTGCATAGGACACACAGGCAATTGTCACCAAAGGAATCGGTCCGTATGGTGGCCGCATTCAGACCTGTCCCACCGGCGTGCGATTCCATATCCAACAGGAAAGTGACATTCCGGCATCGACGCAGCTCTACAACCAGATCTGTTTTGCCATCGCAGCGCGGCATTACCCGCCGGGACATCGCTTGCCGAGCACCCGCCAGTTGGCCATGCAAACGGGGTTGCACCGCAACACGATCAGCAAGGTGTACCGCCAACTGGAAACCGATGGCGTGGTGGAGGCCATGGCCGGCTCTGGCATCTACGTGCGCGACCAGCAGAAACCCAGGGAAATCAAAACGCCTCCGCACATCCGCAACCGGGGCGTCACCGACCTCGACCGGGAAGTGCGCAAGTGCGTGGATGGCCTGCTCAATGCAGGATGCACCCTGCAGCAAACCCGCGAATTACTGACCCGTGAGATCGACTGGCGGCTGCGTTGCGGCGCCCGCGTGCTGGTCAGCACACCCCGGGAAGACATCGGCGCCTCGATGCTGATCGCAGAGGAATTGGAACCCTGCCTGGATGTACCGGTGGAAGTGGTGCCGCTGGAGGAACTAGAAAGCGTGCTGGAGAATTCCAGCAATGGCACCGTGGTGACCAGCCGTTATTTCCTCCAACCAGTGGAGGAGCTGGCCAAGAAACACAGCGTCCGGGCCGTGGCGGTTGACCTCAACGACTTCCGCCAGGAACTGGCCATGCTCAAGGAACTGCGCCCCGGCAGCTGCGTGGGCCTGGTGAGCATCAGCCCCGGCATTTTGCGGGCCGCGGAAGTGATTCTCCACTCAATGCGTGGCAATGAATTGCTGCTGATGACCGCCACACCGGATGTGGGCAGCCGCCTGCTGGCCCTTTTACGGGCCTCAAGCCACGTGCTCTGCGATCGACCCAGCCTTCCCCTGGTGGAACAGAGCCTGCGCCAGAATCGCTCCCAGCTGATGCGCATGCCCCAGGTGCATTGCGCCGAGAGCTACCTCAGCACCGATACGATCGATTTGCTCCGTAAGGAGATTGGTCTGCAAATTCCGGCCGCCGCCAGCTAATTCTCCTGCGATGTTTGATCACATCCGTGCCGACCTCGCGATCATTCGCGAGCGTGATCCGGCTGCTCGTGGCTGGTTGGAGATTGTGTGCTGCTATCCCGGCTTCCAGGCGATCAGCCTGCACCGAATTAGCCATCGCCTCTGGACCTGCCGTCTGCCCCTGAAGCTGGCTGCCCGCTGCCTCAGCCAAGTCAGCCGCGCCCTCACCGGCATCGA
The DNA here is from genome assembly GCF_014280075.1 of Synechococcus sp. A15-62. Taxonomy (NCBI): domain Bacteria; kingdom Bacillati; phylum Cyanobacteriota; class Cyanophyceae; order Synechococcales; family Synechococcaceae; genus Synechococcus; species Synechococcus sp. A15-62. Next base: position 84,172 of record NZ_CP047950.1, on the reverse strand, counting down.
GATCCACCCCGGCGCCCGGATCGGACACAGCGTGTTCATTGACCATGGCATGGGGGTGGTGATCGGCGAGACCGCCGAAATCGGCCACCGTTGCCTGCTGTATCAAGGCGTCACCCTGGGAGGCACAGGCAAGGAACACGGCAAGCGCCACCCAACCCTGGCGGAGAATGTGGTGGTGGGTGCAGGCGCCAAGGTGTTGGGTGCAATCACGATCGGGACCAACACCCGCATTGGCGCTGGATCCGTGGTGGTCCGCGATGTGGAGAGCGACTGCACGGTGGTGGGCATCCCCGGAAGGGTGATCCACCAGAGCGGTGTACGGATCAATCCCCTTGCCCATTCGGCCCTTCCGGATGCGGAGGCAAACGTGATCCGCAACTTGATGGAACGGATCGATCAGCTTGAGAACACGGTGATGAACCTCAAACGCTGCCTACAGGAGGTGGCGGCCGGTCGGCAGCTCCTTGAAGAATGCTCTGGTGAAGCCCAGAATCTCAAAGACCGAGAAATCTTGGAATTCCTGGGAGATAGCACTAGATAAAGTGCTCACAGCTGGCCGATTTAATTAATTCTACGGCCAATACTTTTGACCCAGAAAATTCATATTGATCCTCCAGGGCGAGCCTTGCCGTCAGGAAGTCCTGAAACACACTGCGCAAAAACAAGTCAACATTCAGGGCTAATCTCAAGAACAATCTCACTTGCAGCATTAGAAGCAAGCAAGATCAGGCTTGTTCTCTTGATAAGCAAAAGCATATTGCACGACCCTATAAAATCAAACAAATGCAGTGAATTTAGTCGGCAAAGATTCACGATAGCCAACAATAACTAAGGAAATATTGATTAAAAATTCCCTAGAGCAGCGCGTTTGCCCTGAATCATAAAGACTAATTTTTAGGAGCTTGAGGCTGGAACATGAACATGGAATAAATGACATTGCGACGCATGTTGGTCATCATTTCAAGGAACATGTCGTACCCCTCGTTTTTGTATTCAATGAGAGGGTCTTTCTGACCGTAGCCACGCAGACCCACCGATTCACGCAGGGCATCCATCGCCTGAAGGTGCTCCCGCCAGAGGGTATCGATCTGCTGAAGGATGAAGAAACGCTCGGCCTCCCGCATCAGCCCCGGACGTTGCTGTTCGATCTGGCCTTCCTTGAGGTCGTAGGCGTTGCGCAGTTGCTCCTGCAGAAAGGCCTTGAGTTCCTCCATGCCAAGGCCCTGCACCTGCTCAGGGGTGAGATCTTCCAGCAGATAGATGAATTCCTTCACCTTGCCCACCAGCTGGCCCAGATCCCATTCCTCCGGCGGAAGATCAGGATTCACATAGGCCTCCACGATTTCGCCCATGGTGCGTTCGCCATAGCCGATCACCTGCTTCTTGAGGGCGCGGCCATCCAGCACCCGCCGGCGTTCGGAATACACCGCTCGCCGCTGGTTGTTCATCACCTCGTCGTACTCGAACACCTGCTTGCGGATGTCGTAGTAGTAGGTCTCCACCTTCTTCTGGGCTCCCTCCAGCGAGCGGGTGAGCATGCCGGACTCAATCGGCATGTCCTCCTCCACGCGGAAGGCATTCATCAAACCGGCAACACGGTCACCGCCAAAGATCCGCAGCAGGTTGTCTCCTAAAGAGAGGAAGAAGCGAGTGGAACCGGGGTCGCCCTGGCGGCCGGCACGGCCACGCAGTTGGTTATCGACACGGCGGGACTCATGTCGTTCAGTGCCGATCACATGCAGGCCACCGGCCTCGCGAACGCGGCTTTCCTCCTGCTTCACCACGGCGTCGTATTCACCCTTCACCCGGGCGATCGCCTCGCGCAACGCCTGAATCTGGGGATCCTCAGTGGGAGCTTTCTCCGCAGCAGTGGCGATGCGCTCCTCCAGCTCAATCACCGTGAGGGCACGGTCGCCCCAGGCCTTGACCAGATCACGCGCCAGCTGGCCGAGGGCTTGATCGGTGTCATCAGTGAGGGGGCAGGGATAGAGGCTCTCACCGCTGCGGGGCAGCGAAGGCGCCGCAGCATCAGCGAACCCGCCCGGAGCATTGCGCTGCAAAGGCACGGGCGGCTTGTGATCTTCCTCCGGCTTCACAAGACGGCCCAGCAGCACCTCCCGCAACTTCAAGCGGGCCATGTAGTCGCTGTTGCCGCCAAGAATGATGTCAGTGCCACGGCCCGCCATGTTGGTGGCGATGGTCACGGCGCCAGCCCGACCCGCCTGGGCCACGATCTCCGATTCGCGCTCCACGTTCTCCGGCTTGGCGTTGAGCAGGTTGTGGGGGATCTCCTGCTCCGCCAGCAGCGAACTCAGCAGTTCGCTTTTCTCCACCGAGGTGGTGCCCACCAGCACCGGCCGTCCGTTCTTGTGAATCTCTGCTGTTTCATTGGCCACAGCGCGCCATTTGGCAGCCTCAGTTTTGTAGACCTGATCGGCCCAGTCCTGACGCGCCCGGACCCGGTTGGTGGGGACGATTGTGGTTTCGAGTTTGTAGGTCTTCTCGAATTCGACCTCTTCCGTTTTTGCCGTGCCGGTCATGCCGGCCAAGCGCGGATAGAGCAGGAAAAAGTTCTGATACGTGATCGAAGCGAGAGTCTGCGTTTCCGGTTGGATCGGCAGGGCCTCCTTGGCCTCGATGGCTTGGTGCTGGCCGTCACTCCAACGGCGGCCAGGCATCACCCGACCGGTGAACTCATCCACGATCACCGCTTCGCCGTCGCGCACGATGTAGTTCACATCCTTGACGAACAGCTCCTTGGCCTTGAGGGCGTTGGTGATGTAGTGAGCCCAAGGGTCCTGAGGGTTGAACAGATCCGCCACCCCAAGCATCTGCTCGGCTTTGGCGAAGCCTTCATCGGTGAGGGTGCAGCTGCGCTGCTTTTCATCCACCTCGTAATCACCTTCAGGATCGATACCGTCTTTGCCCAACTCAGCGGCGCGAGCCAGGGCATTGGCCACTTCGGCCGCCTGCTGGTACTTCTCCTGGGGCCGTTCCACCTGGCCGGAAATAATCAGAGGGGTGCGGGCTTCATCGATCAGGATCGAATCCACCTCATCGATCACGCAGTACTGGAACTCCCGCTGCACCACCTCCGAGATATCGGCGGCCATGTTGTCGCGCAGGTAATCGAAGCCCAGCTCCGAGTTGGTGGCATAGGTGATATCGCAGTTGTAGTTGCGCCGGCGTTCCTCGGGGCGCATGTCCTGCTGGATCAGGCCCACGGATAAACCGAGAAAGCGATGCACCTGGCCCATCCACTCGGCATCACGGCGGGCCAGGTAATCGTTCACCGTCACGACGTGCACGCCACGACCAGTGAGGGCGTTGAGATAACTCGGAAGGGTGGCAACCAGTGTTTTGCCTTCGCCAGTTTTCATCTCGGCGATCTGGCCTTCATGCAGCACCATGCCGCCAATCAGCTGGACATCGAAATGACGCATGCCCAGCACCCGCTTGCCGGCTTCACGAACAACAGCGAAGGCCTCAGGCAGGATCTCGTCGAGGATCGGCCGCTGGTTCGCCAGACTGCCGGCATTGGCCAAACGCTCCTGGAAGGCAGCGGTTTTGCCACGCAACTCATCGTCGGAGAGCGGAGCGATCTCCTCTTCAAGCAGCTGGATATCCGAAACGATCGGCTGGTAACGCTTCAGCTTGCGGGCATTGGGATCACCCAGCAGGAGCTTGAGCATGGAAAACGGCAACCGAATCGGGTGCAGCCTAATGGAGGCTCACTCGCAGAAGGCCCTTCTGGACTGGGTTCTGAATCAAGCGGATGAAGAGATTCGAACTCTCGACCCTCTCCTTGGCAAGGAGATGCTCTACCACTGAGCTACATCCGCAAGTGTCGACGCGGGCGTGTCCCTGACGACTTGGAGACTCTGCCTTACGGAGGGACCAATGGTCAATTGCCAAGGGTTCCCACCGTGAATTTCAACGGGAGCCGGCCATTTTCTGACGCAGCTGCTTCACCCGATCCCGCAGGTTGGCGGCTTCCTCGAAGTCGAGCTTCTTGGCCGCCTCCTTCATCTTGGCTTCGAGCTGATCGATCAACTCCGGCAGCGCCTCCAGAGCCAGGCCGGCATCGGGATCGTTTTCCAGGGCCTGGGCCGCCTTGCCCACCACTTCCACCAGATCGGCATCGGGCCCGTCTTGCTTCAGCTTTCGGCTCAACTCCAGGAAGCTGAGGATTGAGTTGCTGGCTTTCTTGCCCGCAGCGGTGGGCACCACACCGTGCTTCTCGTTGTAGACCTTCTGAATCGCACGGCGTCGTTCGGTCTCGGAGATGGCCTTGGCCATCGAGTCGGTCATGTTATCGGCATAGAGCAGTGCCACCCCCTCCACATGGCGGGCGGCGCGGCCGATGGTCTGGATCAGGGAGCGCTCGGCCCGAAGGAAACCCTCTTTGTCGGCATCGAGGATCGCCACCAGGCTCACCTCCGGCAGGTCCAGGCCCTCCCGCAGCAGGTTCACCCCCACCAGCACGTCGTATTCCCCCAGGCGTAGGTCTTGAATGATCTCGATCCGCTCGATCGAGTGGATCTCCGAGTGCAGGTAGCGCACCCGCACCTTGTTCTCCGCCAGGTAATCGGTGAGGTCTTCCGCCATCCGTTTGGTGAGGGTGGTGACCAGCACCCGCTGGTTCTTAGCCGCCCGATCGCGGATCTCCCCCAGCAGGTCATCCACCTGACCCGTGGTGGGCCGCACCTCCACCACTGGATCGAGCACCCCCGTCGGGCGGATCACCTGTTCGGCCACCTCACCGCCGCTCACCTCCATCTCCCAGTTGCCCGGCGTGGCTGAGACGAACACCGTCTGCTTGGCCTTGTTCCAGAACTCTTCCCCTTTGAGCGGCCGGTTGTCAGCCGCACTTGGCAGGCGAAAACCGTGCTCGACCAGCACCTTCTTACGGGCCTGGTCGCCGTTGTACATCGCCTGCAGCTGCGAGCAGGTGACGTGGCTCTCGTCCACGATCAACAGCCAGTCATCGGGGAAGTAATCAATCAGGCATTCCGGCGGGGTGCCCTCCTCGCGGCCGGCCAGGTGGCGGGCGTAGTTCTCCACCCCGTTGCAATAGCCCACCTGACCGAGCATCTCCAGGTCGTACTTGGTGCGCTGCTCCAGCCGCTGGGCCTCCAGCAACTTGCCTTCGCCGTTGAGCACATCCAGCCGCTCCCGCAGCTCCGAGCGGATGGCACTGATCGCCGTATCCAGCCGGTCTTTCGGCGTCACAAAGTGCTTGGCCGGGTAGATATTCACCGCATCCATGCTCTGCAGGATCTCGCCGGTGGTGGGATCGACGTAGCGGATCGCCTCCACCTCATCGCCGAACAACTCGATCCGCACCAGCCGGTCTTCATAGGCAGGACCGATCTCCAGCACGTCTCCTTTCATCCGAAAGCGGCCGCGGGCGATTTCGGTGTCGTTGCGGCTGTACTGGTTGTTCACCAGCTCCCGCAGCTGGCCGCGGATGTTGAGGGTCTCCCCCACCTCGAACTTCACCGCCGCCTTGAGGTATTCACTCGGAATCCCCAGGCCATAAATGCAGCTGATCGAGGCCACCACGATCACGTCGCGCCGTTCAAACAAGGAACGGGTCGCCGAGTGACGCAGCATGTCGATCTCCTCGTTAATCGACGCTGTCTTGGCGATGTAGGTGTCGCTGACCGGTACGTAGGCCTCCGGTTGGTAATAGTCGTAATAAGAAATGAAGTACTCAACGGCGTTCTCCGGGAAGAATTCCCGCAGCTCGTTGCAGAGCTGGGCCGCCAGGGTTTTGTTGTGGGCCAGCACCAGCGCAGGCCGGCCGGTCTGGGCGATCACGTTGGCCATCGTGAACGTCTTGCCCGTGCCCGTCGCCCCCAGCAGCGTCTGATAGCGCTCGCCGCTGTTCACCCCCGCCACCAGCTGCTTGATCGCCGTCGGCTGATCACCCTTCGGCGAATACGGAGCCGTGAGGTCGTAGGCGGGCATGGGTGCGGGGCCAGACGGCGGCCGTCAATTATCGCCGGGGAGCAAGATGAAGTGCTGCGGCTCCCCAACCCGTGACCCCGATCCGGCTGGTTCACCATGCCCCCGGTGCCCCCGGCCTGCGTTGGCTGGGCCTCGGGCCGGATCTGCGCCCCAGTCGGGCCCTGCTCAAGCTGCAACGGCTGTTCGATCGCCACGCCTTCTGGGCCCGCGGCCGCAGCTTTGCTCAGCTGCGGAGGTTGCTGGCCGGTAGCGATGCCGTGGTGAGCCTCTGGCGCGGCAAGCGGCTGGTGGGCTTCGGCCGGGCCACCTCCGATGGCTTCAGCCGAGCCGTGCTCTGGGACATCGTGGTGGCCGGCGATCTGCAGGGCCACGGCCTCGGCCGCCGGGTGATCGAAGAACTGCTGCACAACCCGCCGGTGGTGGGCGTGGAACGGGTGTATCTGATGACCACCAAGAGTGCCGGTTTCTACCGGCAGCTGGGCTTCCAGGATGCAAATCCCCAGCAACTGATGGTGCTGCGCCGCTGAGGCATCTCAATCCGGTCAGGCCCGGTACGATCCGGATCCGTCAGATCAGCCGATGCCCCGGTCCGCGTCCCAGTCCCCTGACGACGCCCTGCAGGGCAATCTGTTCGGGGCACCTGAGCCGGCCGCACCGACTGCACCCACCGGCGAACCTGAGGCCGCCAGCCACGACCTCAGCGACGACGAACTCGGAGCCGATGCCGCTGCCCGGCCCCGAACGCGCCAGACCACGTCAAGCGAGGTCAGCAGCGAATCCCCGGCTGCAAACCATTCAGAACCCAGCAGCGACGAACCGGCCTGGGCCCACCACAGCCAGCTCGACCCGCTGCAGCTCACACCGATGCTGCGCCACTACGTGGAGCTCAAAGCGGCCCATCCAGAACGGGTGCTGCTCTACCGCCTGGGCGACTTCTTCGAGTGCTTCTTCGAAGATGCCATCGAACTCTCCCGGGTGCTGGAGCTCACCCTCACCGGCAAGGAAGGTGGCAAGGCGATCGGGCGGGTACCGATGGCGGGCATCCCTCACCACGCCGCCGAGCGCTACTGCGCCGAACTGATCAAGCAGGGCTACAGCGTGGCCCTTTGCGATCAACTGGAAACCACCCCCACCAAGGGTGCCCTACTCAAGCGGGACATCACCCGGGTGCTGACCCCCGGCACCGTGTTGGAGGAGGGCATGCTCAGCGCCCGCCGCAACAACTGGCTGGCGGCTGTGGTGGTGGAGCCGGCCCAGGGAAAACAACCGCTGCGCTGGGGCCTGGCCAGCGCCGATGTGAGCACCGGCGAGGTGCAGGTGATGCAACGGGAAGACAGCAGCGCCTTGCACCAGCAGCTGGCCCAGCAGGAGGCCTCCGAACTGCTCTGGGCGGCCGCCCTCGATGCTGAGCGGCCGGCCTGGTGTCCCGAACGGCTGCGGCTCACGCCGATGGCCAGCACCCCCTTCAGCCCAGCGGAGGCGGAGCACACCCTGCAGCAGCACTACGGCCTCAGCAGCCTCGATGGCCTCGGCCTGCCGGAGCACCCCCTGGCCCTGCAAGCCCTCGGTGGCCTGCTGCGCTACCTGCAAGACACCCAACCCCTGGAGGAGGACAGCCGCATTCCCCTGGAGGTACCAACAATCGTGCACCGCGGCGATGCCCTGGTGCTGGATGCTCAGACCCGCCGCAACCTCGAGCTCACCGCCACCCAGCGGGACAACCAGTTGCAGGGATCGTTGCTCTGGGCGATCGATCGCACCCTCACCGCCATGGGCGGCCGTTGCCTGCGCCGCTGGCTGGAAGCACCGTTGATGGACCACCAGGCCATTCAGCAGCGCCAGGATCTAGTGAGCAGCCTGGTGGGTGAACGCAGCCTGCGGCTGGCGATCCGCCAGCTGCTGCGGCCGATGGGCGACCTGGAACGGCTGGCCGGCCGGGCCGGAGCGGGCCATGCCGGTGCCCGTGATCTGGTGGCCATCGCCGATGGCCTGGAACGGTTGCCCCAACTCACCGCCCGGCTGGACTCTGCGATCAGCGCGGGACCGGAGTGGTTACAGCAGCTGCTCAGCCCCGATCCAGCCCTGGCGGAGCTGGCCCGGACAATTCGCCACCGCCTGGTGGAGGCCCCACCGCTCTCCCTCTCAGAAGGCGACCTGATCCATGACGGCGTCGACCCGCTGCTGGATGGGCTGCGCAACCAGCTGGACGATCAGGACGCCTGGCTAAGCCACCAGGAGCAGCAGGAGCGCCAACGCAGTGGCATCAGCACCTTGAAGCTGCAGCACCACCGCACCTTCGGCTACTTCCTGGCGGTGAGCAAAGCCAAGGCCACCGCCGTGCCGGACCACTGGATCCGGCGCCAGACCCTGGCCAACGAAGAACGCTTCATCACCCCGGATCTCAAGGAGCGGGAGGGCCGCATCTTCCAGCTGCGGGCCCGGGCCTGCCAGCGGGAATACGAGCTGTTCTGCCAGCTGCGCGAGCAGGTGGGGGCCATGGCCGCCCCGATCCGCCAAGCCGCCCGCGCTGTTGCCGCCCTCGATGCCCTCACCGGTCTGGCCGATGTGGCCGCCAGCGGTGGCTACTGCGCACCCACCATCACCAACGGCCGGGGGCTGCAGCTGGAGGCCAGCCGCCATCCCGTGGTGGAGCAACGGCTGGTGGAAACCGCCTTCACCCCCAATGACGTGCATCTGGGCGATGGCACCGATCTGGTGGTGCTCACAGGCCCCAACGCCAGCGGCAAAAGCTGCTATCTGCGCCAGATCGGTCTGATCCAATTGATGGCGCAGATCGGCAGCTGGGTGCCGGCCCGCTCCGCCACGGTCGGGATCGCCGATCGGATCTTCACCCGGGTGGGTGCTGTGGATGATCTGGCCGCCGGCCAGTCCACCTTCATGGTGGAGATGGCCGAAACCGCCAACATCCTTCACCACGCCAGCGATCGTTCGCTTGTGCTGCTCGATGAGATCGGGCGGGGCACCGCCACCTTCGATGGCCTCTCGATCGCCTGGGCCGTGAGCGAGCACCTGGCCGGCGACCTGGGCAGCCGCACAGTATTCGCCACCCACTATCACGAGCTGAACAACCTGGCCGCCGAACGCGACAACGTGGCCAACTTCCAGGTGCTGGTGGAGGAAACCGGGGAGGATCTGGTTTTCCTCCATCAGGTGCAGGCCGGCGGTGCCAGCCGCAGCTACGGCATCGAAGCGGCACGCCTCGCCGGCGTTCCCAAGCCCGTGGTGCAACGGGCCCGGCAGGTGCTGGATCAGTTGGCGGCCTGAAGCCTCAAGCTGACGGCAAGGCCCGCATCAGGCTGCCCATCTCCAGGGCTTCCAACCCGTAGCTCCAGCCAAGATTGCTCTTGATGCCCGCCCGCTCCAGCGCCTGCTGCATCGTGTCGGTGGTCAACACGCCGAAGATCACGGGCACGGACGTGTCGCGCGCCACAGCTGCAATGCCCTTGCTGGCCTCCGCCACCACCACATCGAAATGGGGCGTGTCGCCGCGGATCACCGCCCCCAGGGTGATCAGCACCTGGTACTGACCGGAGCGGGCCATCTGCTGGGCCACGATCGGCAGTTCGAACGAGCCCGGCACCCAGGCCACGTCCAGCTGGGAGCTGGTTTCCGACACATCCACGCCGTGGCGCTTGAGGCAGTCGAGACAGCCACTCAGCAGCTTGGCGGTGACCAGATCATTGAAACGGGCCACGACGATACCGACGCGCAGCCCGGCTGCGTCAGAGAAACGTCCTTCGAACGTGGCCATTGGGAAGGTGCCGACTGAATCTCAGCCATCGTGGCACCCCCCAGGTTGCTGCTGAGGCCTGAGCTCAGACGACGAAGAAGCTCACACCCCAGTTCAGCAGCACCAGAGCCACCCAAACAGCACTGCCCAGCAGGATCAGACGGTTGGAGCGACCGCTGTCCTCGCTTGAGGCATACAGCACAGGCACAGCAACGATCAAGGCAAACGATGCCACCACCAGGGCCAGAACGGTCAGCGTGTTGATGAACTGCATGGAACTGGAAGTCAGGGGTCGATTTTCACACGAGAGCTGTTGCTCCCGCGAGCGAGCGGAGCACTCTTCACACCATGAAGGGGAAGAGGCCTCCGCTCAGCGGAGATTCAGGTTCAGACGCGGGTCGCGACAGCGCTGCCGAGGGCATCACGCAGACCACGAACAACGGCCACCATCGCCAGCTCATCCTGCAGGCGGTTCACTGCTGAACCGACGCCCACGCCGGCCGCACCGGCAGCGATGGCCATCGGCAGCGTCACCGCCGACAGACCCGAAGCACACAGAACCGGCACATCGACGGCGCGGCTGATGCTGTGGGCCGCCGCCAGGGTGGGGGCAGCCTTCTCAATCAGGCCCAGGTGGCCAGCACTGAAGGGCTTGGCACTGGTACCGCCCTCGGTCTGGATCAGATCGGCACCGGCGGCCACCAGATCGATAGCCAGCTGCTCCTGCTCATCCATCGGCAACACGTGGGGCACGGTGACGCTCAACACCACGTTGGGCAGCAGTTGACGGGTGCGACGGGTGAGCTCAAGCACCTCAGCCGCATCAAAGATCCGGCCCTGGAGGTAGAAGGCGTCGTAGTTGCCGATCTCCACCATCAGTGCACCGGCTTCCACCGCCGCAGGGAACTGCTCAGGCTCCACCGACGACACGCACACGGGCACGCCACCGGAGGCCTCGATCGCCAGACGCACCAGGGCGGGATCACAGGCCACGTCGATCAGATCAGCACCGCCACGCCCGGCTGCACGGGCGACCCGCTCCACACTGGCGGCATCGAAATTCATCAGGCCAGCGATCACCTTGAGCGCAGAGCGCTGCTCAAGGCTGCGCTGCAGGGAAGCGGGCAGCTGCTGAAGACGGGTCATGGGGGACTGGACAGCGGTGCCCTGATTCTCACACCGTGGGGGAAACACACCCTTCTTTCTTGGGCTGGACGTCATGGCATGACCGCCTGCACCGGCGCCTGCTGATGCAGCCGCAGCTGCTGCCCCAGGGCAGCTCCTTGCTGCTGGCGGTGTCGGGCGGACAGGACTCCATGGCCCTGCTGGCGTTGCTGCAGGAACTGGCGCCCTTGCATGGCTGGGGCCTGAGCCTTTGGCATGGCGATCACGGCTGGCACGACGACTCCAGCCGAATCGCCGCGGAACTGAGCAGCTGGTGCGAGCAGCGCCAACTCCCCCTGCAGGTCGACCAGGCAGCGCCGGGAGAGGTGCCCAGCGAAGCCAAGGCTCGGCAGTGGCGTTACGAACTGCTGGCACGACGGGGCCGCCAAGCAGGCGCCGATGTGGTGACGGGCCACACCGCCAGCGACCGGGCCGAAACGATGCTGCTGCAGCTGGCCCGCGGCAGCGATCTGGCTGGCCTTGCAGCCCTGCCCAGCGTTCGCCCCCTCAGCCCGGAAGGCCCCCAGCTGCGCCGGCCACTGCTGCACCTCCAGCGCGAGGACACCCTCCAGATCTGCCGGGAGCTGGCGCTGCCGATCTGGGAGGACCCCAGCAACCAATCCCCCGCGTTCGCCCGCAACCGAATTCGCAAGGAGGTGCTGCCGGTGCTGGAGGCGTTGCACCCAGGCAGCACGCAGCGGATGAGCGATCTGGCCGAACGGGTGTCCCAGGTGCGGGACAGTCAGACGGAACTCAGCCGGATGGCTCTGGGGGTTCTGCAAACCCCGGCTGGCCTGGACCGCCGCGGCCTGGGAGCGTTGAGCCCAGCCAGCCGCCGCCTGTTGCTGGCGCAGTGGCTACAGCAGCAGGGGGTACCAGCTCTGCCGGCCAGCCAACTGGACGAACTCAGCCGGCGACTGGACAACGGTGCCCCCGGCGGTGCAGCCGATCTTGCCGGGGGCTGGCAACTCAGCTGGAAGGGAGGGGAGCTGGTGCTGCAGCAGCGCGCAGCAGAGCATTAACCGCCGCGGCCACCAGACCAGCTCCACCCCTGCTGCTCTCCAAACGGATCTGGGGCAAACCGCTGGCCGCCAAATGCTTCTTGCTTTCCGATACCCCCACAAACCCCACCGGCATGCCGATCACCAAGCTGGGGGCTGGAGCACCGGCGGCCACCTGCTGCAACAGCACCTCAAGGGCGGTCGGCGCACTGCCGATCAGCACCACCGGAGCCGGTGACGCCGCCGCGAGCGCGCGCCAGGCCCGCTGCATGCCCGCCGCCGTACGCGTTGAACCCGCCGGTGCCGCGTCAGGTGCCCACTCCAACACCGTGTGCACGGCAGTGCCCAGAGTGCGTTGGGCCATCGGGGCCACCGCCGCCGCCGCCATCGAGGTGTCCGTCAGGATCGGCGCTCCCTGCTTCAGCGCTGCCAAACCCTGCTCACAGGCCCCCTCACTGAACCGCAGCAGTGTTCCCAACGAAAGATCGCCGCTGCTGTGCACCAGCCGTTCCAGCACCTGCTGTTGCAGCGGCGGCAGGCCCGTGTCCCCCAGAGCCGCCCGGATCCGCCGGATGCTTTCGGTGAAGATCGGGTGGTCCTGGGCCATCCACGCCATCATCAACCCATGCCGATCCATCTGCTCTGGGGTGATGACGCCGCTGCGCGGGATCGGGCCATCGATGCCCTGATCGGCCAGGTTGTCGACCCCAGCTGGAGCAGCCTCAACCTCAGCCGCCTGGATGGGGCGGACGCTGGTCAGGCCCTGCAGGCCCTCGAGGAGGCCCGTACCCCTCCCTTCGCCACTGGCGAACGGCTGGTGCTGTTGCAGCGCAGTCCGTTCTGCAATGGCTGCCCAGGCGAGCTGGCCGACCGGTTTGAGGCCGCCCTCGAGCTCATCCCGGACAGCAGCCACCTGGTGCTGGTGAACCCGGCCAAACCCGATGGTCGCCTGCGCACCACAAAAAGCCTGCAGAAGCGGATCAAAAGCGGGATCGATCAGGAGCAGAGCTTCCCGCTGCCAGCGGCCTGGGATAGCAACGGCCAGCGCCAGCTGGTGCAACGCACGGCCGAGGCCCTGGCCCTGAAGGTTGAGCCGGATGCCATCGATGCCCTGGTAGAGGCCATCGGCACCGACAGCGCCCGGCTGGAATCGGAATTGCGCAAACTCTCCCTTCAGGACACCAGCATTTCCGCTGCACGGGTGCAGGAGCTGGTGGGGGGACGCTCCACCAACGCCCTGGCCGTGGGCGATGCCCTGCTGGAAGGCAACCCCGGCGAAGCGATCGCCCGTTGGGATGCCCTGATCGAAGCAGGGGAACCAGCTCTGCGCATCGTGGCCACCCTCACCGGTCAGATCCGAGGCTGGCTCTGGGTGAGCCTGCTGGAACAGCAGGGGGAACGGGATGTGGCCGTGATCGCCAAAGCCGCTGGAATCGGCAACCCCAAACGCATCTACGTGATGCGCAAGCAGCTGCAGGGCCGCCCGCCCAAACGCTTCCTCTCGCTACTCGGCCGTCTACTGGAGGTGGAGGCACGGCTGAAACGCGGCGCCCAACCTGGCGATGCCTTCCGCGACGGCCTGCTGGGCTGATCACTACCGGCCAGGTGAGAAAATCCAGCGTTGCTGAAGCCCGGCCCATGGCCCTCCTGGTGCAGAAATTCGGGGGCACCTCCGTCGGCAGCGTGGAACGCATCAAGGCGGTGGCTGATCGGATCGGACGTTGCCGTGAGGAGGGGCACGACGTGGTTGTGGTGGTCTCCGCCATGGGCCACACCACCGATGAATTAACGGGTCTGGCCAACGCCATCACTTCTGCCCCCACCCAGCGGGAGATGGACATGCTGTTGGCCAGTGGCGAACAGGTGTCGATCGCCTTGCTGGCGATGGCCTTGAACGCCCAGGGGGTCAGTGCGACATCGATGACTGGTCCACAGGTGGGCATCGCCACGGAATCCACCCATGGCCGAGCCCGGATCCTTGGGATTCGCACCGACCGAATCCGCAACCGTCTTGCGGCTGGCCAGGTGGTGGTGGTCGCCGGATTCCAGGGCACCAGCACCAGCAGCGATGGCCTCAACGAAATCACCACCCTGGGGCGTGGGGGCTCCGACACCTCCGCTGTCGCCCTGGCGGCGGCCCTGGGTGCCGATGCATGCGAGATCTACACCGACGTTCCGGGTGTGCTCAGCACCGATCCGCGCAAGGTGTCCGATACCCAGCTGATGGAGACGATCAGCTGCGACGAAATGCTGGAACTCGCCAGCCTTGGGGCCTCCGTGCTGCATCCCAGGGCCGTCGAGATCGCCCGCAACTACGGCGTGAACCTTGTGGTGCGTTCCAGTTGGAGCGATGCCCCCGGCACCCGAATCACCAGCCGTTCAGCCCGCCCGATCAGCAGCAGTGGCCTGGAACTCGGCAGTCCCGTGGATGGGATGGAGGAAGTGGACGGACAGGCCGTGCTCGCCCTCTCCCAGATTCCTGATCAGCCTGGGATTGCCGCACGACTGTTTGAAGCCCTCTCCGAGGCCGGAATCAATGTTGACCTGATCATTCAGGCCACCCATGAGGGCAGCAGCAACGACATCACCTTCACGGTGGCGGAAGCGGATCTCGAGCTAGCCCGCATTGAGAGCCAGAAGGTGCTGGATCAACTGGGCGGCGATCTGGCGTCCGAAGCAGGGCTGACGAAGCTCAGCATCAGCGGGGCCGGAATCATGGGGCGTCCTGGCATTGCCGCCAGCCTGTTCAACTGCCTGTGTCAGCAGGGCATCAACCTCCGCCTGATCGCCACCAGTGAAGTGAAGGTGAGCTGCGTGATTGACTCCGGCGCCGGCAGCAAAGCGGTTCAAGCCGTGCAAGAGGCCTTCGCCCTGGAGGACTCGCAAATCCGCATCAATCCCACCGACAACGGCAACGGGGAGCCGGAAGTGCGCGGCGTCGCCCTTGACCGCGACCAGGTGCAACTGAGTGTTCGCCACGTGCCCGATCGACCCGGCACCGCAGCGGCGCTGTGTTCAGCCCTGGCGGACAACAGCATCAGCCTCGACGCGATCGTTCAATCGGAACGGCAACACAGCGACGGATCGCGGGACATCACCTTCATCTTGCGCAAGGACGACCGCGCTCGCGCCGATGTAGCCCTGGCACCCCTGCTGGCCCAGTGGCCCGGTGCCGCTCTGGAGGATGGTGAGGCCATTGCCCGGGTGAGTGCTGTGGGGGCGGGGATGCCGGCAACGCCAGGGACGGCGGGGCGCATGTTCCGTGCCCTGGCGGATGCGGGCATCAACATCGGCCTGATCGCCACCAGCGAAATCAGAACCAGCTGTGTGGTGGCCGAAGATGCTGGCGTCAAGGCGCTCCAGGTGGTGCACACCGGATTCGGACTAGGAGGTGAAGAGCGTCACACCGCCCAAGGCACCGCTTCACCGCACGACCCCGACTAACGGTCTACAACGGGGGGACTGGCCCCCCAACGCGTGGACGCCGATTTCGAGCAGCACTACCAAGCCGCAGAACGGGCCTATGGCCTCGGGGAGTACGCCGAGGCCCATGCCATCGCCTCAGCGTTGTGGGATCAACTCCAAAGCGCCTCGAACGACCACGACCCCAGCCTGGTCTTGGGCTGGCGGGCGGTGGTGTCGCTGCTTTTGGGTCACATCCAACTGCATGGTCTCCAGCAACCGGAGCAAGCCGCCGCCGCCTACGAACGGGTGCTTGAGGGTGATGTGGACGCCACCATCGCCGCCCTGGCGGAACAGGGGCTGGAGCGCTGCCGAGCAAAGGACATCGCCAGCGGAGCAGGTACGACGCCCATAACCACTGGCGCCATTCCAGACCTGCTCAAAGATCCCTTCCTGAGCACGGATCCCGGTCAAGCCAGGCCAGCACCGGCTGATGTGGTCACCGCGATGCCGTGGTTGTCCAGTGATGAGGAGCCCCGGCCCATGCCGACTGCGGATCCCTCTCTCACTCCGTCTCCTGTGCGAAACCCGGAGACAATGGTGACTCCAGCAGCCAATTCCGAAATCAAGGTCGCAGACCTGGAGATCAACCCCACAACAGAGGAATCAAGCGAAGACAACGCCGAGACAATCACCCCGAGCCCAAGCCCAGATCCAACGCTTACCCCGGAAGTCAATTCAGACGTCGAGCTCGAGATCGCGAACCAGGAACAAGCACTCAGCGAAGAAAAGCCATCCCTCGACGCCGTCGAGCCCGCAAACCAGGAGCCTGCGGCCACAAAGCTTTTGGAGAACTCATGGCTCCGCGTTCAACTCCAGCCCGACATCAAAAGCCCCACCGACTCCGTGGAGCCGATGGGGCTGATCAACAGGATCAAAGGGGTCTTCGCCCGATCAGCTGGCCGCTGAACGACGACGACGGGTGCGGCCTGCAGGCATGTCCGGCTCCGGAGAAGCTGGGGCTGCCTTTTCGACAACCGGTTGGGGGGCGACTTTCTCCACCACGGCGGTCGCAGCAGCAGCGCGGACGGGAGCCGGTGTTGCCGAACCAGAACGGCCGTTGCCCTGGTTGTTGCGCACCGGAGCGGGGGTTCCACCGCCACCACCGTTGCGACGGCCATAGGGAGAGCCACCGCCACGACCACCGCGACCGCGGGGAGCCGGACGGTCATCGGGCTCAGCATCAGCACGGCCCTTGTAAACCGGTGTGCCACCTGGTGCCGGCTGCACCAGACAGAGAATTAGCGGCTCCACCTGAAGTTCACGGCGCATCCGGCGGCCAAGGCCCACCTCCACTTCGCGCTGCACACCCATCCAGTCCACCTCGGGTGCCTTGCCACCGGTGTTGCGGCAGAGCTGCTTTCAGCGGTTCTCAAGCACCCACTTGATTTCACGCTCCACCCACAACGACATCTTGCGGGCATCAGCTGTGGTGACCACACCCCGCAGGTTCACCCGCGGCGGAGCCACCATGGCACCATCGGTGCTGATGGCGGCGAGGATCGTCACCACGCCGTCTTCGGCCAGTTGCTGACGTTCCTTCAGCACACGGGCATCGACGATGCCATTGCGGGATTGATCCAGCAGCTCGATGCCTGCCTTCACCGCATTGCCCTTGCGAATCGAATCCGCGGTGAGCTCCACCACATCGCCGTTGTCGATGATCAGGGTGTTGTCGACAGGGACCCCCATCGAATGGCCGGTGCGGGAGTGCTGCACCAGCATCCGGTGCTCACCGTGCACCGGCACAAAGAACTTGGGCCGGGTGAGGGCCAGCATCAGTTTCTGGTCTTCCTGGAAGCCATGGCCGGAGACGTGGATGCCTTCGCCCTTGCCGTAAACGACCTTGGCGCCCAGCATCATCAGCTTGTCGATGGTGTTGACCACAGAAATCGTGTTTCCCGGGATCGGGCTAGCCGAGAAGATGATCGTGTCGGTGGTCTTCACCTTCACCTGGGGATGCTCACCACGGGAGATGCGGCTCAGGGCGGCCAGCGGCTCACCCTGGCTGCCGGTCATCAGCAGCAGGGTTTCGCGATCGGGCACATCGTTGATCTGCTTGATCGGCACAAACAGTTCATCCGGCGCGCGCATGTAGCCCAGTTCCCGCGCCTTGGCGATCACATTGAGCATCGAGCGGCCCAGAAGCCCCACCTTGCGGCCGTTTTTCAGGGCCAGCTCCAGAATCATCGACACGCGATGAATCGAGCTGGCGAAGGTGGTGACGATCACCCGCCCTTCGGCATTGGCGATGTGGCGATCCAGGTTGGGGAACACCGAGCGTTCCGGCGGGCAGAAGCCAGGAACCTCGGAATTGGTGGAATCACTGAACAGACACAGGACGCCCTTATCACCGTGGTGGGCGAGACGGGCCATGTCGAAGTTTTCGCCGTCGACCGGGGTGTGGTCGAACTTGAAGTCTCCCGTGAAGATCACGGTTCCCACCGGTGTGGAGATGGCCAGCGAGAAGCTGTCGGCCATCGAGTGGGTGTTGCGGATGAACTCCACGGAGAAGTGCTGACCCACCTTCACCACATCGCGCGGACCGACGGTCTGCAGGGTGGTGCGGTCGCGGACACCGGCCTCATCCATCTTGCCGGTGAGCATCGAGAGGGCCAGCCGCGGCCCGTAGATCACCGGAATGTTGAAGTGCTTGAGGTGATGAGCGATGCCACCGATGTGGTCTTCATGACCATGGGTGACGATCATGCCGCGGATCCGCTTCTGGTTCTCGCGCAGGAAGCTGGTGTCGGGGAGCACCACATTCACCCCGTGCATGCCGTCGCTGGGGAAGGCCAGACCGGCATCCACCAGCATCAGGTCATCGCCGTACTCGAAAACACAGGTGTTCTTGCCGATCTCGTGCAGACCACCCAGGGGGATCACCCGAAGGCAGGGCTCCTGACCCTTGCTGGATCGCGCGTTGTTGGCCATGAAAAACGATGTGTAAAAGAACGGGTTGCGTAAGCCGATAAGCCGGACCGAGCTAGGTCTGACGGAGGGCGGCCATGGCGTTGGAAAGCGAGCGTTTCATGTCGTCAGAAAGTGAGCACAGGGGCGGACGGGGTGCACCGACAGACCAGCCATTGAGTTCCAGGGCAGCCTTGACGGGAATCGGATTGGTGGTGGCGAACAGAGCCTTGAACAGGGGAATCAACGCGTCGTGCAGGGCGAGTGCGGAGGCACCATCGCCGTTCAGATAGGCCTCGATCATGGCGCGGATCTCAGGGCCCGCCACATGGCTGCCCACACTCACCACGCCCACGGCACCCACCGCAAGCATCGGCAGGGTGAGGCCGTCGTCACCGCTGTAGATCGCCAACTGCGGACCACAGGCCAGCCGCAGCGCCGTGACCTCTTCAGTGGTGCCGCTGGCGGCCTTGAAACTCACAACGTTGGGGCAGTCCATCAGCCGGGCCACCGTGGCCGGGGCGATGCTGCAGCCGGTGCGGCCGGGGATGTTGTAGAGCATCAACGGCAGCTCAGGAGCCGCCTCAGCAATGGCCCGGAAATGGGCCTCCAGACCCTCCTGGGGAGGCTTGTTGTAGTAAGGAACAACAACGAGAGCTCCATCCGCGCCTGCCGCCGCCGCTTCCTTGGTGGCCTCCACCGCTTCAGCTGTGGAATTGCTGCCGGTGCCCGCCAACACCTTGGCCTCGCTGCCAACGGCATCACGCACTGCCTGCAGCAGCTGCAACTGCTCGTCCCAGCTGAGGGTCGGCGATTCACCGGTGGTGCCGCACACCAGCAATCCATCGGAGCCCTGATCCACGAGGTGCCGTGCCAGGTTTGCGGCAACGCTGAGATCTACAGCACCACTGGCATCAAAGGGGGTCACCATCGCGGTGACAACACGACCGAAAGGCGTTGGCGAGAGGGTGGCGGCCTGGGTCATCACTTCTGAATCAACAGTTCAGCGATCTGAACAGCATTAAGCGCCGCTCCCTTGCGGATTTGGTCCCCACACAGCCAGAGTTCCAGAGCATTGGCATCACTGATGTCCTGCCGGATCCGCCCGATCGCCACCTGGTCGCGACCGGTCACATCCGTCGGCATCGGGAAACGGTTCGACGCCGGATCGTCAATCAACTCCACACCAGGTGCATCCGCGAGCAGCTCACGTGCCTCATCAACCGGGAAGGGGGACTCGAACTCGATGTTCACCGCTTCGGAATGGGCCCGCAGCACGGGCACCCGCACGCAGGTGGCGGTGAAGCGCAGATCCGGCAGACCCATGATCTTGCGGGTCTCGTTAACCATTTTCATCTCCTCCTCGCAATAGCTGTTGGCCTGCAGGGGAGAGTTGTGCAGAAAGAGGTTGAACGCCAGGGAATAGGGAAGCACCTCTCCTTTCGGAGTGCCGCCATCCAGCACCGTCTGCGAAAGGTTTTTCAGCTCCTCCATGGCCCGGGCACCGGCACCACTGGCGGATTGGTAGGTGCTCACCACCACCCGGCGCATCGCCCGCTTGGCCGCCAAAGGAGCCAAAGCCAGGGTGAGCAGGATGGTTGTGCAATTCGGATTGGCGATCACGCCCTTGTGGGCGAAGGCCGCATCGGGATTGACCTCAGGCACCACCAGCGGCACACCATCCTCCATCCGGAAGGCACTGGAGTTATCCACCATCACCGCACCGGCGGCGGTGATCGCCTCGCGCCACTGCTTCGAGACAGAACCACCGGCCGACGCCAGCACCAGATCGACCCCGTCAAAGGATTGAGCAGATACCTCTTCCACCGTGAGGGTGCGGCCGTTCCAGGTTTGGGTCTGGCCAGCCGAACGGGCCGACGCCAGCAGCTTCAGCTCGCCAACGGGGAAACGGCGCTCTTCAAGAAGCAGCAACAGTTCCTGACCAACAGCACCGCTGGCACCGAGAACTGCAACGTTGAGAGGGCGATTGGGAAGGGTCGAAGACAAGCGGTGGAGTGGACGATCTGAACGAAAACCCGTCGTTTCTCGAATCCGACATCACTGCGTAGAGAACGTGATGCCGACCTAGCGACGCGCTCAGCTTACCGATCCAGCCTGAATTCACCCGTTGCATAAAGTGCTTGGCTGCCCTTTCCCTTCCCCCATGAGCGCTGCAGCCCTGAAGGTGACCACCGAAGCCCGCCCCAGCAGCCGCCTGGCGGTGACGGTGACCGTTCCTGGGGAGCGCTGCAAGACGAGCTACGAAGACGCCATCACCAGCCTGAGCCGCAGCATCAACCTGCCGGGCTTCCGCAAGGGCAAGGTGCCGCGCACGGTGCTGGTGCAACAGCTGGGAGGCGTGCGGATCAAAGCCACAGCTCTGGAAAAGCTGATCGATAACGCCTGGCGTGACGCCATCAAGCAGGAATCGCTGGAACCGATCAGTCAGCCTGATCTGAGCAGTGGTTTCGAAGGCCTGCTGGAGAGCTTTGAGCCCGGCAAGGAACTCACCTTCACCCTGGAAGCCGACGTCGCCCCGACGCCGAAGCTGAAAACCACCAAGGGCCTGAAGGCGGAATTCGAAACCGTCGCCTATGACGCCTCACGGGTCGACACGATGCTTGAGGACTCCCGCAAGCAGATGGCCACGGTCGTTCCGGTGGAGGGTCGTGCCGCCAAGAACGGCGACATCGCTGTGCTCGGCTTCAAAGGCACCTACAGCGATGACGGCAGCGAGATCGAGGGCGGCAGCGCCGATTCGATGGATGTGGACCTGGAAAACGGCCGGATGATCCCAGGCTTTATCGAAGGGGTCATCGGCATGAAGGTCGGCGAGACCAAAACCGTGGAGTGCCAGTTCCCTGACGACTACCCGAAGGAGGACGCCCGCGGACGCAAGGCCGCCTTCGAGATCGAATTGAAGGACCTCAAGACCCGCGAACTGCCCGAGCTGGATGACGAATTCGCCAAGCAGGCCAGCGAACAGGAGACCCTGGCGGACCTGCGCAAAGATCTGGAGCAGCGGCTGAAGGACGACGCCGAACGCCGTCAGACCAGCAACCGCCGCGATGCCCTCGTCGCCGCCCTGGTGGAGCAGCTGGAGGTGGAGCTGCCCGAAGCCCTGATCCAACAGGAAAGCCGCAACCTGCTGGAGCAGACCGCAGCTCAGTTCGCCCAGCAGGGCATGGATGTGAAGTCGCTGTTCACTCCCGACCTGGTGCGCAACCTGATGCAGAACTCACGCCCCGAGGCCGAAGAGCGTTTGCGCCGCAGTTTTGCCCTCACCGCCCTGGCGGAAGCGGAGGACATCAAGCTCGACGACAAGGATGTGGACGCCAAGATCAAGGAGGTGAAAAAAGAGCTCTCCGCCGACGCCAAGATCGATCCCGAGCGCCTGCGTCAGGCCGTAATGGATGACCTGATGCAGGACCGTCTGATGGGCTGGCTCGAGGAGAACAGCACCCTCACCGAGAAGGCGCCGGCAGCTGACGACAGCAAGGCTGAAGCCAAGAAAAAGCCCGCCGCCAAGAAGGCCGCGGCCAAGAGCAAGTCCAAGGCGGACGCCAAGGACTGAGCAACGCCCATAGATTGGCCCAACTTCACCGCAGACCGATCGCGTGATCGACGCCCGCAGTCACCACCCCATCCAGAACCGCTGGCGGGCCGCCATGCCCGTCTCGGCGCCGGGGCCTCTGCCCACGGTTGTGGAACAGTCCGGTCGCGGCGACCGCGCCTTCGACATCTATTCCCGCTTGCTGCGGGAGCGGATCATCTTCCTCGGCACCGGCGTGGATGACGCCGTTGCTGATGCCCTGGTGGCGCAGATGCTGTTCCTCGAAGCCGAGGATCCCGAAAAGGACATTCAGATCTACATCAACTCTCCGGGAGGGTCGGTCACCGCTGGTCTGGCGATCTACGACACGATGCAGCAGGTGGCTCCAGATGTGGTGACCATCTGCTATGGCCTCGCCGCCAGCATGGGTGCCTTCCTGCTCTCCGGAGGCACCAAGGGCAAGCGTCTTGCCCTGCCGAATGCCCGGATCATGATTCACCAACCCCTTGGTGGAGCCCAGGGGCAGGCGGTGGACATTGAGATCCAGGCCAAGGAAATCCTCTACCTCAAGGAAACCCTGAACGGGTTGATGGCGGAGCACACCGGCCAGCCGCTCGACAAGATCTCGGAAGACACCGACCGCGACTACTTCCTTTCTCCGGCAGAAGCGGTTGAATACGGCCTGATCGATCGCGTGGTGGACAGTTCCGGGGACGGAGGAATCATTACGGAGGGCTGACAGACGCCCTTCCGTTCTCGATCCTGTGTGTTCAGGGAGACCCCATCGGTTGATTCCTGAGTTGTTCTCCTGTGTGGTGCCCAGCGTTCGATGGCCAAGTTCGACGCCCATCTGAAATGTTCGTTCTGTGGGAAATCCCAGGACCAGGTGCGCAAGCTGATCGCCGGACCTGGCGTTTACATCTGCGACGAATGCATCGATCTCTGCAACGAGATCCTGGATGAAGAGCTGGTGGATGGTCAGGGCAATCCACGCCACAGCCACGAACCGAGCCGCAAGGCCACGCCAGCCGCCCGCAAGAGCAGCAAACCGGCCCCGACCCTGGCCTCCATTCCAAGGCCT
Organism: Synechococcus sp. A15-62; assembly: GCF_014280075.1. Classification (NCBI taxonomy): domain Bacteria; kingdom Bacillati; phylum Cyanobacteriota; class Cyanophyceae; order Synechococcales; family Synechococcaceae; genus Synechococcus; species Synechococcus sp. A15-62. The sequence continues at coordinate 61,277 of NZ_CP047950.1, read as the reverse complement.
CAGGACATCAAGAGCTTCCTGGATCAGCAGGTGGTCGGCCAGGACGCGGCCAAGAAAGTGATGTCGGTGGCGGTCTACAACCACTACAAACGTCTGGCCTGGCAGGGGGATGGCCAGGGCGAAACCGAGGAAACGGCAACCCGGCTGCACAAGAGCAACATCCTGCTGATCGGGCCCACCGGCTGCGGCAAAACGCTGCTGGCCCAGACCCTGGCCGAAATGCTGGACGTGCCCTTCGCCGTGGCCGATGCCACCACCCTCACCGAAGCGGGCTACGTGGGTGAGGACGTGGAAAACATCCTGCTGCGTCTGCTGCAAAAGGCCGACATGGATGTGGACCAGGCCCAGCGGGGGATCATTTACATCGATGAAATCGACAAGATCGCCCGCAAGAGCGAGAACCCCTCGATCACAAGGGACGTGTCGGGCGAAGGTGTGCAGCAGGCCCTGCTGAAAATGCTGGAGGGCACGGTTGCCAACGTGCCGCCCCAGGGCGGGCGCAAGCACCCCTATCAGGACTGCATCCAGATCGACACCAGCCAGATCCTGTTCATCTGCGGTGGTGCCTTCGTCGGCCTGGACGACGTGGTGCAGAAACGCATGGGCCGCAATGCCATCGGCTTCATGCCCAGCGACGGCCGTGGACGCAGCCGCGCCAACCGCGACCTTCAGGCCGCCCAGGTGCTGCGGCACCTGGAGCCGGATGATCTGGTGCGCTATGGCCTGATCCCCGAATTCATCGGGCGGATGCCGGTGAGTGCCGTGCTGGAGCCCCTGGACGAAAGCGCCCTGCAGTCGATCCTCACCGAGCCCCGCGATGCCCTGGTGAAGCAGTTCCGCACCCTGCTGAGCATGGACAACGTGCAACTGCAATTCGCCGATGACGCCATCGAGGCGATCGCTCAGGAGGCCCACCGGCGCAAGACCGGCGCCCGCGCCCTCCGCGGCATCGTTGAGGAGCTGATGCTGGACCTGATGTACGACCTTCCTTCCCAGACATCGGTGAAGGAGTTCACCGTCACCCGAGCGATGGTGGAGGAACACACGGGCGGCAAGGTGCTCCCCCTGCCTGGAGCGGAACAACAGAAGACCGCCTGAAGTCTTGGCTGCTGCTGACCATCTGGAGGTGCCGCGTCAGCACGGCCTGTTCAACCACCACGGCATCGACCTCGGCGACGGAACCGTCGCCCACTATCTGGAAGGGCGTGAAATCCTGCGCAGCCCCTTGGAGGAGTTCAGCCAGGGGCAACCGGTGCGGGTGATCAACTACGTCGAGTCGTCTCCGCAGGGTGTGACCCTGCGCCGGGCCATGGGGCGCCTGGGGGAACAGGACTACAACCTGCTGTTCAACAACTGCGAGCACTTCGCCACCTGGTGCAAAACCGGACGTCATCGCAGTGGGCAGGTGGACTCCGTGCTGGAGCGGGCCCGCCATTGGAGTGGGCTGATGCCTTCGGCGCTGATGCGGGGCCTGGAGCTCCTGGTGAAACGGGGCCTGCTCGATGACGACGCCCGCGCCATGGCCAAGCGGGGTGTGGAGAAGCTGGAACGCCTGCGCCTCTCGCTACTGCACAAGTTGGAGGGTCTACTGGAACGGGCAGGAGAGGGAACCGATCGCCGGCTGTTGCTCACGGGCCAGAGCCTGGCCGATGAACTGACCGCCGTCGAAGACCTGAAACAACGGATTGATGCCCTGCTCCAACAGCACCCCGCCCTTCCAGGCTCCGATTCCTCTGAGTAATCTCCTCTCAACGCTCGCGGCGCATGAGTTCGGCCTACCAGCCGCTGCATCACAAATACCGGCCCCAGCGCTTTGATCAGCTGGTGGGGCAGGAGGCGATCGCCGCCACCCTGGGCCACGCCCTCACCAGCAATCGGATTGCCCCGGCCTATCTGTTCAGCGGCCCCCGCGGCACCGGCAAAACCTCCAGCGCCCGCATCCTGGCCCGCTCGCTCAATTGCCTGAACAGCGAGGGGCCCACCCCAGAGCCCTGTGGCACCTGCGAGCTCTGCACCACGATCGCCGCCGGCACCGCCCTCGATGTGATAGAGATCGACGCCGCCTCCAACACCGGCGTCGATAACATCCGCGAGCTGATCGAACGCTCCCGCTTCGCGCCGGTGCAGGCCCGCTGGAAGGTGTACGTGGTGGACGAGTGCCACATGCTCTCCACCGCAGCCTTCAACGCTCTGCTGAAAACCCTGGAGGAGCCCCCGCCGCAGGTGGTGTTCGTGCTCGCCACCACCGACCCGCAACGGGTGCTGCCGACGATCCTCAGCCGTTGTCAACGCTTTGATTTCCGGCGCATTCCTCTGGATGCCCTCAACAAGCATCTGAGCTGGATCGCCGAACAGGAAGCGATCGAGATCAAGCCTGAGGCCATTCATGTGGTGGCCCAGCGTTCCCAGGGAGGCCTGCGGGATGCGGAAAGCCTGCTGGATCAGTTGAGCCTGCTACCGCCACCGATCGAAGCCGCTGCGGTGTGGGATCTGCTTGGGGCCGTGCCCGAACAGGAACTGCTGGAGCTGGTGGGGGCCATGAGCAGCGCCGAACCTGTGCAACTGCTGGAGGCCACCCGCAACCTGCTGGACCGGGGCCGGGATCCCGGGGCCGTGCTTCAGGGTCTGGCCGGGATGCTGCGCGATCTGGTGCTGATGGCCGCCGCTCCAGAGCGACTGGAACTCACCAGCGTGTCGCCCCAGTTCCGCGAGCAGCTGCCCACCCTCGCCAAGACCATCGGCAGGGCCTGCTTGTTGCAATGGCAGGCGCAACTGCGCGGCACCGAGCAACAACTGCGCCAAAGCGTGCAGCCGCGCCTGTGGCTGGAAGTGCTGCTTTTGGGCTTGCTGGCGGAACCGGTGGCGGCTCAACCCACAACATCAGCCCCAGCCCAAAGACAACCAGCAACAACGCAATCGGCAGCAGCAGCAAACCCACCAACAACACCAATCGCCCCTCCTGCTCCCACGCCTTCCACTGCAGCCCCTGCAGCCGCCCCTGCAATCGAGGCGCCCACCCCCAGCCCAAAACCTGCCCCTGCGCCATCACCGGAACTGCCGACGGTCTCCACCCCTGCACCGGCAGCCAGCACCAACCTGCCCGAGCTATGGCAACAGATCCTGGGCAGTCTCGAACTGCCCTCCACCCGAATGCTGCTGTCGCAGCAGGCCCAACTGGTGCGTCTGGATGCCAACCGCGCCGTTGTTCAGGTGGCAGGCAACTGGATGGGGATGGTGCAGAGCCGGGCATCCCTGCTGGAACAAGCCGTGGCCAAAGCGCTGGGCGGCTCGAGGCAGCTGGTGCTGGAGGCCAGCAACAGCGCCATGCCACCTCCGCTGGCAACAACCCCGGTCACAACACCGTCAATCACTCCACCAACCACACCCCCCCCCATCGCACCGGCCATCGCAACAACGCCGGTCGAAACAGCCCCAGCAGAGGTCGAGCCCCCCGGACCAAAACCGGCGCCAACGCCGGCACCCTCAGCCACACCAGCGTCAGCTTCGGTGCCAGCGCCAGAACTGCCGCACACCCAAGCCAAACCATTGGACGCCAACCCGGCAGCTGCACCAGCAGAATCCAGCCCTCAAGCCAGTCCTCCCTCAGGTCTGGATCGTCAGGCCCGCAACCTGGCGGACTTCTTCAACGGTCAGGTGCTCGACGTTGACGAGGTCAACTGAGTGTGCGTCGAGTCGGCGACTCTCCCCCCGGTCATGCTGTCCAACAGGCAACAACCTCAGGCCTGAACCGGATGCTCCTGACCATGGCTGGTTTTGGCCCAGACCAAGCGTTTGGGGAGCAGTGACATCCGCAAGGTCACCCAGGGAATCACCACAAACCAGTGGCCCAGGTAAGCAATCGCGACGAAGAGATTGGCCAGGCTCGCTGAGGGAATCTCCGGCCCCTCGCTGCCATCGCGACATCCGCGCCAGTAGGCCAGACCCGACACGCTGAACGCCACCACAGACAAAGGCCAGTAGACCGGCACGCTTCGGGTGATCAGAGCCGTGCTCAGATCAGCGAAGGACACCACCGGCAAGGCGTACTGGAGCAGAAAAAAGGCCGTCAGATCCAAGCGCTGACGAAGACTCAACTGCGCTGAGGTGAGCACCGGCCAGTAATCGAAGAACCGCTGCAAGCCACCTTCCGCCCAGCGCTGCCGTTGCTTCCACAGGGCCTGAAGACCGGGTACCGCCTCTTCCTGAACCGGAGGGTCCCACAACAATCCCACCAAGGCGCCATGGGTCAGCAGGCGGAAGCTGAGATCAAGGTCATCGGTAACGGTGTCTTCGTTGAAGCCGCCGCTGGCCTCCAGCACCGAGCGCTTGATCAGCTGTCCGTTACCCCGCAGCTCCGCCACCCCTCCATTGGCCAGTCGGCCCGACTGGATCACGGCATCCAAAGCCATCTCCATCGCCTGGGATCGCGTCAGCCAATTGCGATCGGCATCAATCACGGCCTTGCGCAGTTGCACCGCCGACCAACCACCATCCAGGGCGTAGGGGACAAGACGCTCAAGCAGGTCGTCCTGCAATTGGGCATCCGCGTCAAGCACCAGCAGCCACTCACCCTTGAGACGGTTCAAGGCGGTGTTGAGCGCACCCGACTTGCCACCGCCGGCATTGCGCTGGCGATGGATGACATTGAGTCCAGGGTGCTGACTGGCCAGATCGTCCAGCAACTCGGAGGTCCGATCAAGACTTCCGTCGTCGATCACCCAAGTGGTGAGTTGGCTGGACGGATAGCGAAGGGATGTGAGCCGTTCCACCAAACGCGGCACCACTGCCTCTTCGTCGCGGGCAGCCACCACCACATCCAGGCTGGGAAGCTTGGCCCGATCAATCTCAGGCACGGACGCCGATGACCCACGTGTCAGCTGCCCGCGCATGACGGAACGGAGGCCATAGCCCCCAAGCATCAAGGCAAGACTGATGGCGGGCCAGAGCGAACGGGCGGAGTCGAGCCAATGGGGAGCAGCACCAGCACATCCACAGGCGAACAGGAATGCTGCCGATTTCACCCGACGGTGATCACCCGATGTGGCGTTCGAGCTCATCCAGATGCCCAGGTGGGAAGGACTTTAAGGGGACTGCGCTGGTGTTGAGAGCGGGCCGTAGACAGTCCCTGGGTAGTAATGGCTCAGGATCCGCTCCACGGGCCAGCCACGCCAGGCCAGGTCGATCGCTCCCGCCTGCGACAAACCAGCCCCATGACCGAAGCCACCACCCCGCACCAGCCAGCGTTCATCGCCCTGAGGCTCAAACACGAACAGGGTGCTGGGCAGGGTGCGAAGGGTGCGACGGATGGCATCCAATTTGAGGGTCACTGGAGCGGCGTCACTGCTGCCTGAGATCTGCAAGGCCAGCACCCTGCCGCTGGCGCCCCGCTCCAGCACCCTTAGCTGCAAAGGAGAGACCAGCAGGTCTGCGGCTGCGCCCAGGGCCTGACGCAAACCCGGACCCGAAAGGGTTCGGGTCCAGCGGAAGCGGGGGTGCTGCTGGCCATAGGCCCCGCTGCGATCGGCAAGCAACGCTTCCACAGCCTTGCGCTGCTGCAAGGGCAAGGGATGACGGTTGCGCCAGCCCTCATCCCCATCCGGCTTCGCCCGCAAGTAGGTGCTGGGCTGCATGGCCCAGGCTTCCGGCCCGGCAGCCATCATCCCGCCGTTGGTGGCGTGATAAACGGCGCTGATCGGCTGATTGTTCAGGCTCAGCAGCTTTCCCTGGGTGGCCGCAATCGCCTTGCGCACAGGGGCTCCCGCATGGCGGGGATCGCTGTAAACCTGGCACTGGGTGTCACTGCAGAGGTGATAGCCATCAATGCTGAAGCGATGGCTGTTGGCCAGAGCCCAGGTGCGCGCCAGAACGGTCTGCGCCTGCAACGCCGCCATCGGTGAACCGGCACCGATCTCATGGGGCACCACCCCCTCGAGGTAGCGCTCCACTGGCACCTGCTCCACCAGCGTCCAGCTGCCGTAGGCGTCCCGTTGCAGGCGGAAGGGCCCCTGAAAGCGTCCACCCGCCCAGAGCAAGCCGTCCGAGGCTTCAATCGAAACGGGACCCTGGAGGGTGCGTCCCCCCTCCGGCGTCTGCAATACCGGTTCGACGGTGCTGGTGAGGCTGCCTTGCCAATCGCGGAAGGCCAGACCCTCGGGCACAGGCGAACCTTCCGGCGCCCACACCTCCCATTCCCTGGGATGGGCCACCTCAGCTGCAACCCCCAGGTCTCGCCAGCGGGAAGCGACGCGATCCGCCGACTCGAAGCTGGCGAAGGGGCCTGCAACCCGACGAGCCAACGGCAGCGGTCGGTCCAAAGGCACGCTTCGCCAGGTAATCGCGAAGCCCGGGCCCATGCGTTGCTCCCCCATGGCATCGCGAAGGGTGAGCGATCCAGCAAAGGCAAGCAGATTTAACGGAGCAGCACTCGCGGCAGCTCCGAGGTGGTCCTCCAAGGCAACCCACAACACCGGTTCAGCACCCTCAACGGGCGGTGGGTCGACCACGGAAGGATGCGTCGCCCGTTGAACCTGTTTGACCACAGCAGGCTCAGTCTCAGTGGGTTGGAGGGCATCAACCTCCTCGCGGGCGCGGCAGCCCAGTCCCATACAGAGCAGCAATGTGAGCGTCAGGAGCCGAATCATTCAGCGGGGGGCACGTCGGGACGTATTGTTGTCGTTTGTGTCCGAACGAGCAGACCAATGCCCAAGCTGAAGACCCGCAAAGCTGCCGCGAAGCGGTTCAAAGCAACCGGCACTGGCAAATTTCTGCGTCGTCGCGCTTTCCGGAACCACCTGCTGGACCACAAAACCCCCAAGCAGAAGCGTCATCTGGCCACCAAGGCCGTGGTGGACCGCACCGATGAGGAGCGCGTGACCCTGATGATGCCCTACGCCTGAGCACAGCTGCTCAGACGAGACCGTTCAACAAGACCTGATCCAACCCTTCCAACCTCATGGCCCGCGTCAAGAGAGGCAACGTCGCCCGTAAACGCCGCAACAAGATCCTGCGGCTGGCCCGTGGCTTCCGTGGTGGCAACGGAACCCTGTTCCGTACAGCAAACCAGCGGGTGATGAAAGCCCTCTGCAACGCCTACCGCGATCGTCGTCGTCGCAAGCGCGATTTCCGTCGCCTCTGGATTGCCCGCATCAACGCCGCTGCCCGCCTGAATGGTGTGAGCTACAGCCGTCTGATGGGCGGTCTCAAGAAGGCCGATGTGCGCCTGAACCGCAAGATGCTTGCTCAGCTGGCGGTCGTTGACCCCGGCAGCTTCACCAACGTCGTGGCTGCAGCCAAGAGCTGAATTTCCCAACCGTGAACCTGTTGCCCCAGACCTACCTGCTGGGCCTGGTCGGCCTGCTTGCCATCGTTGCGGTTGTGGTGGGCCGACAGTTTTTGCGTGTGCGTCGCGATGAAGCACGCCTGATTGAGCTCGAGAAATCCGACACGGCCTCGTCACGACAGGCCTCTGACCTCTATGAGCTCGGATCTGTCCAACTACGGAAGAGGCTGTATCCACAGGCGGCTGCCACCTTGAAGCAGGCGCTGAAACGCATGAGTGGTGAGCCGGATGAAGCCCGTGCGGTGATCGAAAACGCGCTCGGCTTTGCCTTGGCCGCACAAAAGGATTACTCCGGCGCCACCAAGCACTACAAGCTCGCCCTGAAGGCGAAAGCGGACTACCCCGTGGCGATCAACAACCTGGCTTTCGCCCAGGAAAAGCTTCTGAAGGATGCTGAAGCTATTTCCCTCTACGAGAAGACGCTTCAACTGGAACCCGACAACGCCACCGCAAAGAAAGGACTGAAAAAACTCAAGCGTCGGAACAGCTGAGTTCTTTCAAATGCCCTCAGAGCCCCAACAGATTGGAGTTACCAGAGTGGCTGAACCGGAGGTTCCTCCTGGCAGCTTGCGGTCATCGCCAAGCGTCCACCCACTCCAGTGCTGGGGTCGGCAACGTTGATCAATCGAGGCGCCTGCCAGCTGGTGGGACTGAACATTTGCAGGCCGAGGAAGACGCCACCGGGCTCAACCCCCGCGATCAGGGGATCCGCCAAAGGGATTAGATCCAGCTGATCCGACTTGGCATGGAGATTGCCTTGAACCGGAGTGGTGACGGAACCAAGGGTCATCGTGCCCCGGAGATCCACCATCTGGCCCATCGCCGTCATCTGGGTGATGTCCAACGTGACGTCGACGGTGGAGTTACCGTCAAAGGGCTCGAACGTGCCGCACCACTGGCGGGGCAGCGATACCGCCAGCTCTGCAGCGCGTGCGACTGGATCGAAGCTCTCAACCTCAAGTTCATTGAGCTCCAGAGGAACCGCCAACTGAATCGGATCCAGGGGCAACTGGGGATTGGTCTGGAACGGTACCTGGCTGCCAGCTGGGAGATCCATGGCAAGCAGGAACGGCATGGGGACGATGGATGATGAATGAACGGTAGGCCCTTTTGCTCAGACGCGTCATGGATTCGCCCTCCCTCAGCTCCGACCCCCTGACCATTGGTGGGCGTCAGTTCAACAGCCGCCTGTTCACGGGCACCGGCAAGTACCAATCCATGACATCGATGCAGCAGAGCATCGAGCGATCCGGCTGCGACATGGTCACAGTGGCTGTGCGTCGGGTACAGACCGTGGCGGCAGGCCATGAAGGCCTGATGGAAGCCATTGATTGGCAGCGGATCTGGATGCTGCCCAACACCGCCGGCTGCACCAATGCCGAGGAAGCGGTGCGTGTCGCCAGGCTTGGACGGGAGCTAGCCAAGCTGGCGGGACAGGAGAACAACACCTTCGTCAAGCTGGAGGTGATTCCTGACGCCCGGCACCTTCTGCCCGATCCGATCGGCACCCTTAACGCCGCCGAACGCCTGGTGAAAGAAGGGTTCACGGTGCTGCCCTACATCAATGCAGATCCTCTGCTGGCGAAACGGCTGGAAGACGTCGGCTGCGCCACCGTGATGCCTCTGGGCTCTCCGATTGGTTCCGGCCAGGGCCTCAACAACGCCGCCAACATCGCGCTGATCATCGAGAACGCGGGTGTCCCGGTGGTGGTGGATGCCGGCATTGGTGTACCCAGCGAAGCAGCACAGGCCCTGGAGATGGGCGCCGATGCCGTGCTGGTCAACAGCGCCATCGCCCTCGCAGGCAACCCCTCCGCCATGGCGGAGGCCATGGGTCAGGCGGTGAAGGCCGGCCGGACCGCCCACCTCTCCGGGCGCTTGCCACGGAAGGCTCAGGCCTCTGCCAGCTCACCGACCACGGGCCTGGTGCAGTCACCCCAATGAAGTGAAGAGACGTGAAGTGAGGTGAAGCCTGCTTCACAAAGGCAGGCAATGAGCATTTGGACTCATAAGGTCCGACCAGTCGCATTGGACCCATGTCGGTCACCACGGAAGACGGCGGTCGTCTCAACGCCTTCGCCAAAGAGCCACGCATGGAGGTGATGGACATCGACACCAGCCAGAGCCGCAACCGCAGCTCAATGATGATGCTGGTGAGCGGTGGATTGATTGTGGCCGCCATGGTGGCGGTGACCGTCGCCATCAGCTGAGACGGTTCACACTGAAAATCCCTGTAGTAGCTTGCCAAGACTGAGCATCACGCTCGTTCCAACAGGAGTTTGGGGTGAAAGTTCTCGTTCTCGGCGGTGACGGCTTCTGCGGCTGGCCCTGTGCGGTGAACCTGGCTGATCAGGGCCACGACGTGCTGATCGTGGACAACCTCAGCCGTCGCAAGATCGATATCGACCTTGAGGTTGAGTCGTTGACGCCGATCGTGAGCATCGGCGAGCGCCTCAAGGTCTGGGAGGAGACCGGTGGCAAACCGATGCGGTTTGTCCACATGGACATTGCCCATGAGTACCAGCGGTTGCTGGATCTGCTTCAGGACGAGCGCCCGGATTCCGTGGTCCACTTCGCGGAACAACGTGCCGCCCCCTATTCGATGAAGAGCAGCGCCACCAAGCGCTACACCGTCGATAACAACGTCAACGGAACCCACAACCTCCTGGCCGCCATCGTTGAAAGCGGTCAGGACATCCACGTGGTGCATCTGGGCACCATGGGCGTCTACGGCTACGGCTCCCACCGCGGAGCCACCATTCCAGAGGGCTACCTGAAGGTGGAAGTGCCTCAGCCCGACGGCAGCCGCTTCGAGGAGGAAATCCTCCACCCGGCAAGCCCCGGCAGCGTCTATCACATGACCAAGACGCTCGATCAGCTTCTCTTCCTCTACTACAACAAGAACGACAAGGTCCGCATCACCGACCTGCACCAGGGCATCGTCTGGGGAACCAACACCGATGCCACTGACCGCGACCCGCGGCTCACCAACCGCTTCGATTACGACGGCGATTACGGCACGGTGCTGAACCGCTTCCTGATGCAGGCCGCCATCGGCTACCCGCTCACCGTTCATGGGACCGGTGGCCAGACCCGCGCCTTCATCCACATCCGCGATTCCGTGCGCTGCGTCCAGCTGGCGCTGGAGAACCCTCCGGAACAAGGGGAGCGAGTCAAGATCTTCAACCAGATGACCGAAAGCCATCAGGTGGGTGAACTGGCCAAGAAGGTGGCCGCTCTCACCGGCGCTCAGGTGAACAACCTGGCCAACCCCCGCAACGAGGCCGTTGAAAACGATCTGATCGTGGACAACCGCTGCTTCATCGAGCTGGGCCTCAACCCCACCACCCTCGATGACGGCCTGCTGAAGGAAGTGGTAGAGATCGCCACCCGCTACGCCGACCGTTGCGACCGCAACCGCATTCTCTGCACCTCCGCCTGGACCAAAACCCAGGCCCAGGCCATCGGCACCGCGTCCTGATCGAGCTTCATCCTTGAAAGTCGCCTTCTTCACCGAAACCTTCCTGCCGAAGGTCGATGGCATCGTCACCCGTCTGACCAAGACGGTGAAACATCTGGTGGACGCCGGCGATGAGGTGGTGGTCTTCTGCCCGGAAGGCTGTCCGGAGGAGTACATGGGGGCACGCCTGATCGGGGTGCCGGCGATGCCGCTGCCGCTCTATCCCGAGCTCAAACTGGCCTTGCCTCGGCCGGCGGTGTCCGACGCCATCGATGCGTTTCAACCCGATCTAATCCACGTGGTGAACCCGGCGGTGCTGGGTTTAGGAGGCATCTGGCTCGCCAAGAACAAGGGCATTCCCCTGGTCGCCAGTTATCACACCCATCTACCCAAGTACCTCGAGCACTACGGCTTGGGAATGCTGGAGCCACTCCTGTGGGAGATGCTCAAGGCCGCCCACAACCAGGCCCTGCTGAATCTGTGCACCTCCACCGCCATGGTGAAGGAACTCAGCGACAAAGGCATTCAGCACACTGATCTGTGGCAGCGGGGTGTAGACACGGAGTTGTTCCGTCCCGAGCTGCGCAGCGCAGAGTTGCGCCAGCGGCTTCTCGGAGGCCATGACGACCGTGGTGCGCTGCTGCTCTATGTGGGCCGCCTCTCCGCGGAGAAGCAGATTGAACGGATCCGCCCCGTGCTGGAGGCCCTTCCCGATGCACGGCTGGCCCTGGTGGGCGATGGTCCCCACCGCCAACAACTGGAGAAGCACTTCGAGGGAACCGCCACCACCTTCGTCGGCTACCTCGCCGGGGAAGACCTGGCAGGGGCCTACGCCAGCGGCGATGCCTTCCTCTTCCCCTCCAGCACGGAGACGCTGGGGCTGGTGCTGCTGGAAGCCATGGCAGCCGGCTGTCCCGTGGTCGGCGCCAACCGTGGCGGCATCCCCGACATCATCACCGACGGGGTTAACGGCTGCCTCTATGAACCCGACGGCGCCGATGGTGGCGCTACAAGCCTGATCGAAGCCACCCGCTGCCTGCTGGGCAACGACCTGGAACGCCAAGCCCTGCGCAATGCTGCTCGCGCCGAAGCCGAGCGCTGGGGCTGGGCAGGCGCCACGGAACAACTACGGACCTACTACCGCACGGTGCTGTCAGCGCCTCAACTCACGGCCGCCTAGCGCTGCCGGGTCCGCTCCCACTCCGCCAGCACCTTCTTGGCCATCGGCAAAGCGTGGACCGACCCACCTCCAGGGGTGTTCTGGGCAAAGGCCACCACCACGATTTTTCCGTCGGGATAGGGGGCATAGCAGCCGAACCAGGCGTGATCAGGCCCTCCTGTGCTGTCTTCTGCCGTTCCGGTCTTGCCCGCCGCCACAGGAATGCCAGGGCCATTGAGGCCAGCACCGGTGCCGGCCTCCACCACTTTGCGCAGGCCCTCCCGGATCATCTGCAACGTTGATGGCTCCATCGGCACTTTGGTGCGGTGCTCCGGACTCATCCAGTCGATGTCACCAGCGGCGAGATGCGGCGTCACCAACCAACCGCCATTGGCGAACACCGCATAAGCGCGGGCCAACTGCAGGGGGGTGATCTGCACCACGGACTGACCGATGGAAGCACTGGCCATGTCCTCAGGGATCCAGGGCACCGTGCCGGGCTCCGCCCAACCCCGGCCACGATCGGCCCAGGGCTCATCTCCCACCAACCCGACACTTTCTTCCCAGCCGATCTCAATGCCGGTTTTCTGCTGAAACCCAAGCTGATCAGCAGCCTGCTTCAACGCCAGGGATCCAACCCCGACGCCCACCTGATAAAAAAACGTGTTACTCGAGTGGCGCAGGGCATCGGCATAACCGATGGTGCCGAAACCCTTGCCGTTGTGGTCCGGGAAGCAGTGGCCGCCGTAGGTGATGCAAGCCTTGGTCTGCAGCTTGGTGTCGGGCGGAAATTTGCCGGATTCCATGCCCGCCATCGCCGTCACAGGCTTCCAGGTGCTGCCGGGGTCATAGGGATTCATGGCCCGGGACAGCAACGGTTTCTTCGGATTGGAGAAGAGGGCGTCGTACTCCTTCTGGGTGGTGATCAGCTTGGAGAAGAAGTTCGGATCAAAACTGGGACGGCTGGCCAGAGCCAACACGGCACCAGTTGCGGCCTCCAGCGCCACAACTGCTCCACCGGGCTTGTCGGCCAGCGCCTGCTCCGCCACCCGCTGCAGATCCAGGTCGAGGGTGAGCACAAGATCCTTTCCTGCTTGAGACGGTCGGTCGCCCAGGTTGCGCTGCACCTCGCCCATGGCATTCACCTCGAGCATCTGGCCGCCCCACTTCCCACGCAGATGGCGCTCGTAGGCCGCCTCAACACCGGTACGACCAATGCGATCACGGATCTTGTAGCCCTTCTCCGCCAGCACTTCGAATTCACTTTCCGTGATCGGCTGGGTGTAGCCGAGGGCATGGGCCGCCAGGGTTCCGTTGGGATAGGAGCGCAGGATGTCGACATCCACCTGGGCGCCCCGCAACCCCAGGGCCTGTTCCCGGAAGCGCAGCACCTGTTCCGGCTTGAGATCGAGGGCCAACGTGGTGCGGTACCCATCCCGATCCAGGCCCTTCTGCCGGCGCTGGTCGAGCAGATCAGGCTTCAAATTCAGAAGCCGTGCCAAGCGATCACGCAGATCAGGCCAGTCGTCATCACTGACCAGGCGCGGCTCAAGGTACAGCGAGTAAGTGAGTTTGCTGGTGGCCAGCACCCGGCCTTTGCGATCAAGCAAACGACCGCGGATCGGCGAGCGGGGCACCAGACGGATGCGGTTTTCGTCCGCCAGTTCGCGAAAGCGCGACCCCTCCAGCAGCTGCATCCACACCAGGCGACTGACCATGGCGCTGCAGAACAACAACACCAACAACAGCAGAACAAGGGGTTGCTGACGCAGACCGGTCTGACGCTGCTGGGCAGAACGGGTCATTCCTGCTGCTGCGCTGGCAAACGGCGGCGCAACTCCTCGAGGCGTTCTTCAATCCGCCGCAGGGTCGGCAGCAGATCGTCGGGGCCGTTCTGTTCAACCGGTGTCGGTTCATCCACGGAGACCGAAACAGGCATCACCGGATTGCCCAGCCCGGGGCTCACAGCATCCAGCTGTTCCCGTACGTCACGGGCCACCGGCTCACCCTCCTGGCGGAGGTCTGCAATGGGGTCCTCAGACCCCGCCGTGAACACCTCCACCACCTTTCCGGGCCCCCCTTTCCGGGCCCGCTCCAGCACGGCCAGCCCCACTGGGAGCACGTCTTGCATCAGGGACAGACGCAACTGGTCGAGCGGATTATCCGAGTTGGAATCAGCGGCCATGGGGCCAGATCAACGGACCCCAGTCTGTCCTGAAGGAAGCGCCAATGTCGGACAAGCGGAACGGTCTGTCGCCAGGGACCAGCCCATCACCCCGCTGAGCACCATCAGCATCACCACAGGCACCAGGGCTTTCTGGGTGGTGTCCAGCAGGATCCACTCGCGCCAGGCACGCCAGAAGCGGCTGCGCTCAAAGCGCCGATGCTCACGGGACTCATCCCGCTGACGCCTACGGATGGCCTTGTCCACCCAACGCTCAAAGGCCCGCTTCTTGGTGATCGTCATCTTGCGTTCCACCTCGAGCATCTGCCCGGAGCCCAGCTCGGGATGGAAGGTGCTGATCAGCTCCAGACTCTTGAGGAACATCTCCACAGCGCCATCGTGGACAGCGGTGGCGTGATCATCCAGCTGGCCCCAGTCGAGTTCGGGGTAAAACCGGCTGCGATTAGCCGTGATCTGATCCTCCGTCAGCTGACCGGGCTCCCGCAGCCAGCGATCGGTGTTGCTGTCGAACCGCCGCCAGTAAAGAAAGGGGTTCAGATAGATCGTGCGTCCACCCAGCTGAATGCTGTCCTGCTGCAACCGGCGCTGCAGCTGAACATCCTGCTGTTGTGTCGCCGTCATATCCCAAAGGCCGGTGGCCCAAGGTATCGGTGATGCAGTGCCGTCGCCAGCCGTGGATCAGCCTGGATTTAGGACTAATCCCACCCAGGCATGGAATACCTTTCAACAAAGCCGACACCCCTTACTCCAAAAAAATCGATAGGCCCCTCTTGCTTATGCATCAAAGCGTCAACGCCGAATACACAAAAAATGCAAAATAAGGCATTTTTCGGAGCCCTGAAAGTGACACCCAGGACACTATTTAGAACTCATTAAAGGCAATTTTAAATCATTTAGTAAAGCAGTAATTTAAGGCTTAATCCTTCAGAATCAGCGACAGTTCTGTTAGAAAATTCTCAAAATGCTGTTTTATCCAAAAGAAATCGCGACATAAAACTCGTCAAAATTAGGGTATACCTTTAATTCATTAATGTTTGGAATGAAATCGAAAGCGGCCAGCTGACTTAAAATCTTTCTAATGCTATCTGGAGTGAACTGCCAACAGTGAACATCAACATATTCATTACTAGAAAATTCGCCAAAAGCTGATTCGATCCGCTTTCTCATAGAAGGCTGCAGGGAATCAAAAGGATTTACCCCATCCTGATAAGTATGCGAGGTAAAGACACGGTGCTCAAGAATAGACTTAAAAGACGGCTTTTCATACTCCAAATAATGTGCGGTAATTACGTCAACTATCGTTGACTCTGATATAAAGAAGTCAAAACAACGATATTTGTGCGGCACCGAAAAGAAGTACCAACCACCAGGACTCAAAATGGATGTTATTTTAAGTAAATGAGCAATCAAATCGGGCTGATGCTCGACACAGTGGTGCGAAACTACAGCATCGTACAGAACATCTATTTGATCATAACCATCAGACAAAATCCATTTAATTTCGGGAACATTCTGGGGATTTCTTCCAACATCACTTGCTCTAGCAATTAATTCATCACGACTCAAAAAATCAGCGTAATGTATTACAACTGATTCTTCAGAATCAGCAATAAAATCGAGAGTTGGATTATCAAATACGCCGATTTCAAGCAGATTTTTTTTGCCCTGCAGAAGACTCAAAAAATCTCTCTTACTGGAGATAGAAGTTGAAACCCTATTTTCTTTTTTCCCGTAACTATGATAATGTTTGATTAATTCTTCGTCCGAAAAACTCTCGAGATCAGCGCTATTGGCTCTGTAAGCAGAAGCGGAAAACTGATCAGAAGGAAAACAACTTTCCACAGCTTTTCAGCAAGACAAGTAATCTATTATGAATAATAACCTATTTTATCTCTATCCATAGTTTGAAGCTAACTATTCCCACTCGATCGTGCCGGGGGGCTTGCTGGTGATGTCGAGCACCACCCGGTTCACCCCCTTCACCTCATTCACGATCCGATTGGAAATGGTTTCCATCAGGTCGTAGGGGAGGCGGGACCAATCGGCGGTCATGCCGTCCTCACTGGACACGCAACGCAGAACGATCGGCCAGGCATAGGTGCGCTTGTCGCCCATCACCCCAACGGAACGCACCGGCAGCAGCACCGCAAAGGCCTGCCAGATGTCGTGATACAGCCCTGCCTCCTTGATTTCCTGGCGAACAATCAAGTCGGCATCACGCAGACAATCCAGCTTTTCGTCGGTGACTTCACCCAGGATCCGGATGGCTAGACCAGGCCCCGGGAAGGGATGGCGGCGCACAATTTCCTCGGGCAGACCGAGGCTGCGGCCCACCTTGCGCACTTCATCCTTGAACAGCTTGCGCAGGGGCTCCACCAGCTTGAACTGAAGATCCTTGGGCAGGCCGCCCACGTTGTGGTGGCTCTTGATCTTCACGGCAACCCGTTCACCCGTCTTGGGATCAACGTTGGTGCCGGCACTTTCAATCACATCGGGGTAAAGCGTTCCCTGGGCCAGGTAATCAAAGGGTCCGAGGCGCTTGCTCTCCTCTTCGAACACCCGGATGAACTCGGTGCCGATGATCTTGCGCTTCTCCTCCGGATCGGTGATTCCCTTCAGCTTGCCGATGAACCGCTGGCGCGCATTGATGTACTCCACATGGATGTTGAACTTCCGATCGAAGAAGTCCATGAGGAATTCGGGCTCACCCTTCCGCATGAAGCCCTGATCGATGAACATGCAGGTGAGCTGATCACCGATCGCCTTCTTCAGCAGAAAGGCGAGAGTGGATGAATCCACACCGCCGGAGAGGGCCAGCAGGACGCGTTTGTCGCCCACCTGCTCCCGAACCAGGGCAACGGCTTCATCGATGAATGCCGCGGTGGTCCAATCCGGATCACAACCGCAAACGTGATAAACGAAATTGCGGATCAGGGCCATGCCGCAGGTGGAATGCACCACCTCGGGGTGGAACTGCACGCCGTAGAGCTTGCGTTGCAGGTGCGCCACCGCCGCTTCCGGGGTGTTGGCGGTGTGGGCCAAGCGCACAAACCCCTCGGGGAGGGCCTTCACCGAGTCGCCATGGCTCATCCACATCGTCGAGCCGTTGTCGACGTTGGTGAGCAGGTCCGTTGGGTCATCCACTTCCAGGGGAGCCTTGCCGTATTCGGCCTTGCCCGTGGCGGCTTCCACAACGCCCCCAAGCTGCTGCACCATCAGCTGCATCCCGTAGCAAACCCCCAGCACGGGTATGCCCAGATCCCAGATGCCGGGATCGCAGAGCGGCGCATGTTCGGCATACACGGAACTGGGGCCACCGCTGAGGATGATTCCCTTCGGGGCCATACGTCGCAGCTCCTCGGCCGAAGTGCTGTAACCGAGCACCACCGAGAACACCTCGGTCTCGCGCACGCGTCGGGCAATCAGTTCCGAATACTGGGAACCGAAATCAAGAATGACGATGGCCGGCTGACGCTGAGTGTCGGACGAGGGCTGGGACATCGATCCTGGGAGGTACCGCTCGCAGACGAGCGTCAATCCCTCAATGTAAAGAAGCGCTTCTCCGCCTCCGGTCCCCACCAGCGCAGGGTGCGGCTCCGGTCGAACAGGGCAGCACTAATCCGCATCGACCAGGCGCCGTAGCGATCCACATAGGACTGGCTGCGCCGCTCCACCATCGCCGCCAGATGCTGCCCGAGTGCCCTGGCTTGATCGGCATCCAGCGCCTGAAAGGCCTCCTCAACCGAGGCAGCGCCGCGACATTGCAGCAATTCAGCCGTCGACAGGCCGGCATCCAGCCCTAGCGCCACCAGCACCTCCAAACGGCCATCGGCCAGGTGGTGATGGGTGTGAAAGATGCCGCCGGCCAACTTGATCAATTTGCCGTGGTAACCGAGCAGCAGCAGGTCACGGACACCAGCCTCCGCCGCGGCCACCAGCACCGGTCCGACCCAGTTCCCCACCTTGAGCACAGGCCCCAAACCTTTCTGACGGGCCAGATCCAAGCCGTTCTCACCGATCACCAGAACGAGGCGTCCCTGAAACGCTGGATCCGCAGCGCGTGCCTCCAGCTCGGCAAGCACCTCCTGCAGCTGATCCGGCGCTGCGCTGCGCTGCACCTCCGCCTGGGTGCCAATCAAGGCCAGACCAGCAACGACGCCGAAGGCGGCGTTGCTGGTGCGTTGGGCCAGGGAGCGGCCCCGCGGAAGAATTGGCTGCACCATCAGGCCCCGACCGGGTGGCAGCAGGGGAAGCAAATTGCGCTCCAGCAGCTCACGGGCGAAACCGGAGAGACAGATGTCTCCCTCGGGACCGAACCGGCCCACACCTTCTCCGGGCTGCAGCTCAAGCAACGGCTGGGATGCCGCGATCCAGGCCACCCGCACCCAGACCTCAAGATCCCTCGTCAGATCAAGGCCAGGCCCTGGATCACAGCGGCTGATGCCCAGGGCCTCCCCTGGGGCGAGAGGAGCCGCTGAGCAGACAGGCACCTGCAAAGAGGGTCGATCCGATCCCTGATTCAACTGCTGCTCAGCGTTGAACGGCTCATCAAGCAACACATGCAGGGCTGCCTTCGCCGCCGCCGCCACCCACACCGGCAGGGTCAATCCAGGGATAGAGGGAGCGATGGAACCAGACAAGCTGTTTTCTAGAGTCGCCGATTGGCATCCCCCGCGCCATGCAGGACAAGCTCACCCTGATGATTCCGGGCCCCACCCCGGTGCCGGAAACGGTGCTGAAGGCCATGGGTCGTCACCCCATTGGCCACCGCAGCGGGGAGTTCCAGGCCATCGTGCGGCGCACCACCGAACAGCTCAAGTGGTTGCACCAGACGACGAGCGACGTGCTGGTGATCACCGGCAGCGGCACCGCCGCCATGGAGGCGGGAATCATCAACACCCTCAGCCGCGGCGACAAGGTGCTCTGCGGTGACAACGGCAAATTCGGCGAACGCTGGGTCAAGGTGGCCCGCGCTTACGGACTGGATGTTGAGGTGATCAAGGCGGAGTGGGGCCAGCCCCTCGATCCGGAGGCCTTCCGCTCGGCATTGGAAGCCGACAGCGCCAAAGCGATCAAGGCCGTGATCCTCACCCACTCGGAAACCTCGACAGGGGTGATCAATGACCTGGAGAGCATTGCCCGTCACGTGAAGGCCCACGGCACGGCGCTGACCCTGGCGGACTGCGTCACCAGCCTGGGTGCCACCAATGTGCCCATGGACGCCTGGGGACTGGATGTGGTGGCTTCAGGCGCACAAAAGGGCTACATGCTTCCGCCGGGCCTCAGTTTTGTGGCCATGAGCGCACGGGCCTGGGAGGCCTACGAGCGCTCCGATCTGCCCAAGTTTTATCTGGATCTGGGCCCCTACCGGAAAACAGCGGCGAAGGACAGCAACCCCTTCACACCGGCCGTGAACCTCTACTTCGGCCTGGAAGCTGCTCTGGACATGATGCAGAAGGAAGGCCTGGAGGAGATTTTTGCCCGCCACGCCCGCCATCGCGCCGCCGCCCAGGCAGGCATGAAGGCCATGGGCTTGCCCCTGTTTGCCGCCGAGGGTTGCGGCAGCCCGGCCATCACCGCGGTGGCTCCCGAAGGCATCGACGCCGAACAGCTACGCAAGGCCGTGAAGGAGAAATTCGACATTCTTTTGGCTGGAGGACAAGACCATCTGAAAGGTCAGGTGTTCCGTGTCGGCCATCTGGGCTATGTCTGCGACCGGGATGTTCTGACCGCAGTCGCTGCGATTGAGGCCACCCTTCAGTCCCTCGGCCTGCACAAAGGCAGCATGGGAGCAGGTGTCGCTGCAGCCTCGGCTGCTCTGGGCTAAAACACAGGTGGCGAGAGCGATCTCGCCACTTTGCGGGTGTAATTCAGTGGTAGAATGTCAGCTTCCCAAGCTGAACGTCGCCGGTTCGAGTCCGGTCACCCGCTTGAACAAATTTCAGGATTTCATCAAGAACGAGACTTGACGAGCTGAAGAACCTGAGGTCCGGCAGAACCAGCACGTCGCTCGTGCCACAAGGCCTGCAAGATCAACGAACCCGCTTCATTGATCCGGCCATCCTCTGCACATTGACGAGCACTTGCAAACAAGGCTTGGGCTGCAGTTTCGTGATCCTGACGTTGTTGAGCAGCCGTCTCAGATTGTTTTGTCGTCGTAAGCGTCAGGGCCAACGTTCGAATCCCTTTATCAACAAAACCATAGCTCTAATTGATATTTAAACCATCTCAGACGCGAAACTCCGAGCTGCTGAACAACAACCGTTTGATTGCTTGAAGTCAGCTCAGGTGCCTGGTTCTTCAGCGTTGCCACCCAGATCGGCAATCCGGTCCCGCAACTGAGAGCAGCGGCGTTGATCGCCTTTGGCTTCAGCAAGAGCAAGCGCAAACTCCAGCTTCTCGAGCTGATGCCCCCCTTCAAGAAAACCTGACCGGGTCCAGATGGTCATGCCATGCAAGGTGCGAGAAGCACAAGCATTGGAGGCAGGGATGGTGATCGCCATAGTTGCCTTTCTTTTTATTTTGGCACCGGGCGCCACCCCTACGCGACATCGCAGCTCGCTTCCGTTTCGGCCTCCTGACCCCAGGAATCGTGCTGAGAGGAGTCTTCAGCCATTTCAGGCTCTGTGATCGGAGCTGTGCTGTCCAAAAGCTCACGCGTTTCCCGCAACAGAGCTTCAACGCCCTCCAGGGTGGAAATCTCTTCGTTGGGGACAGCATTCAGATCCTTCTGCTGCTGGCGCATTTGGAGCTCAAGCGCTTCCTGACGCTGTTCCAGTTTCACCAAGCGCTGCGATAGAGCCGTGATGGTTTGCGCGAGATCTTCCGCAGTGCGGGTGATCCGAAAGGACACGGAGGACGTCATCACCGAAAAGCTGGTGGTTGCGCTGATGACAACACAGGAACGCCGCTGTCTCAAGATCAAGCAGACATGACGCGATCGAGACAGATGCCTTCCTTGGCGACGCTGGCGCTCTACCTGTTGGCGGGAACCGCCATCGGACTACTGGCTCTGTTCAGCGGCATTCCCGCCGCACCTCTTGCTGGAGCTCTACTGGGTGCTGGCATCGTCAGCATGAGTGGCCAGTTGGAACCAGCAACCTGGCCACAGGGAACGCGCACGGTGCTTGAGATCAGCATCGGCACTGTGATTGGAACCGGCCTGACGCGAGCATCATTGGAGCAGCTGCAACTCCTCTGGAAGCCAGCGATTCTGATCACCCTGGCACTGGTGCTGACAGGACTGGTCGTCGGCCTCTGGACCAGCCGACTGCTCGGCATCGACCCCATCGTGGCCTTGCTTGGTGCTGCCCCAGGGGGAATCAGCGGCATGAGCCTCGTCGGTGCCGAATTCGGTGTTGGTGCCGCGGTGGCCGCCCTCCATGCCGTGCGGCTAATCACCGTGCTGCTGGTGCTGCCGTTGGTGGTACGACTGATCGTGCCCTCGACAGCCGGAAGCTGATCGATACCTTGGGGCCACTCCACAACTGACATCATGGGTCCCATCAGGTCATCGCTGGTTCTCTCCGCCGCGGCCCTGATCGGCGCTTTCAGCAGTGTTACGCCAGCCCTGCAAGCGGCCGAACCCACTGAAGACAAGGGAGCCAAGATCTATTGCTATATGCGATCCAGCGGCAACGACCACAAGGTGAGCTGGAATGCCGCCTACGCCGTGATCAAACGCCAGGGCAGGAGCATGTTCAAAACATCCCCGGAACATGCCTCGGTGATGATTACGGAAGCCGTCGTCAACGACCCCGGCAATTTCCGCGACTGTGGCCAGTTCCTTGGTGATCTGTTCGGCGGAAACACCCAACCAGCCACAGCTGCCACCCTTGGAAAGTCCACAACCATCACCGAAAGCACCATCGAAAGCACTGACGACACCACGCGTTACAGCTACTGAGATCCCAAAGCTTCTGGGGCGAACTCTCCTGGCTGCCGTGTTGATGGCTGGCTGCCAAAGCAAGCAGCCCCCGACACCTGCCAACACGTCAACGCCACTCGTCTCCAGTTGCCTCGGCGACTTCCGGATGCGTGACCTGGAGCTGATGTTTGAACGCTGCGATGAGGCCATCGAGCAGACGCCGAATCAGGCCGATCTGCACCGTGACCGAGCCCTTGTCCTAACCCTGCGCGGCGATCAAGCCAAAGCCTGTGAGGACGTCGAGGTGGCACTTTCGTTGCTGAAGCAGTCGAAACAACCCGTCGACCCGATGCTGCAGCACGAACTCCAGGTTCGTCAGAGCACCTGCAAACAATCCCGCACCATGGCGGAGAGTGACTGACGTTGCAGCGACAAGCGCCGGGGGCCCAGCAACACCTCGATCCGTTCCGCCTTGCTCGCCAACAAACCATCCACCAGCTGATCCGCTGCGCCGAGCTGCAGCCAATGGCAGGTCAGACCATCCCCCATGCCCAGACGATGACAGCGATCTTCAGCTTGGTCGAGGTCACCTGGCGTCCAGGGGCGTTCCAGCAAGACCACATGACGGGCCCGGTGCAGGGTGAAGCCAAGGGCACCAGTGCCGAAGGTGGCCAGCAGACAATCGTTCTGACCCTGCTGAAACCGATCCACACTCTCCTGACGTTCAGCTGGGCGCTGGCGACCGGTTAACAACTCGCCGCCGAGGGTGTGCTGCAACAAGTGCAATGGGGCCACAAAGCCACTGAACAGCACCACCGCCTCGCCTTGCCGGCGCAGTGACTCCACCAGCTGCTGGGCCGCCGGCAATTTGAATTCCGCAGCGATCTGACGCATGGAGGTGAGCAGAGCCAGGTGCTCAGCATCCCGTCGCACCTCTCCGAGACGGGCCCGACGCCGGTAGTCATCCAGCACCAGCTCGACACGATGGTCAAAACCTGTGAGCTCAGCCTCCGACAGCGTCACGGGGTGTAGACGTCGCCGCTTGGGGGGTAGATCCACCACCTGCTGCTTGCGGCGATGCAGGATCAACGGTCGACTCAAGCGCCGGAGCTCCTCCAACTGACTCGCTCCGGAAGCCTGCCAGCGTTTGCCGGTTCGACCCTCCCGCCAGTGCCCCTGGCAGTAGCGCTCCTCGAACTGGCGTTGATCCCGCGCAATCGGATGGTCCATGGCCGCAAGCAGGGGATACAGCTGAGACGGGCGACCGTTCTTCATTGGGGTTCCCGTGAGCATCCAGATCGCCCGCAGGCGGGGATGACGGGCCAGACGCAGCAAGGCAGCCGTGCGCTGCGCCTGAAGCGACTGGGCGTAATGCGCTTCATCCACCACCAGAAGCGTTCCCGCAGGCGGCAGGGTGTCGGGCAGGCGAGCCCAGCTGACCAACTCCAGCTCAACGCCAAGGGCCTCTGATTCCCGGCGCCAGTGAGGGTGCAGACCGACGGGAGCCACCACCAGCAACCGCACCTCAGCGCAGCGCATCAGGGCACGGGCCGCCAAGAGGGCTGTGAGGGTCTTCCCCAGCCCCATCTCATCGGCCAGAACGGCGCCGCGACGGGCCAGAAGCCAACGGACCCCGGAACGTTGATGGCGCAGAGGCCGGCGACCATCCTGCAGAGCTTCGTCGAGATCTGCTGCGGCCACAAGGGTCCGATGCGGTGGTAGCGGTGGCAGGGGGTGGTGGCACCAATCAAGCCACTGCTGCAAAGCAGCGGTGACAGGAAAACGACGCCCGAGGGTCTGCTGAAGCGCACCGGCGGCGGCCAAGGGGAAATCCCAGCCATGGCCGGGGCCGATCCAACGCCCCCTGGGCTTGATCCGACGCAACTGGGACTGGGTCACCGCGTCAAACGGGCTGACCACCCGGATCAGTCCTGCTGGAGAGAGATCCAGGCAACAGGTCAATGTGGGTTTTGACGGCACCAACAGGCCCCCACAAACAATCACTTTAGTGAACTCAGATCAACACGCAAGCATTGAGATCAAGATTCACATCACAGGCCAAAAAATTGTCGAAAATGCAGCGCTCGACACATTGACGGGCTTTTCGTTCAAGGCAGAATTACTTCAACTGATGCATTCGGATGCATAGCAGGGACGCGGTTTTTCTCGACGAACTCTGTCCCAAATTGCGCGTTCGGAGATGGCGACAGTCTCTTCACACTTTTACCGGCCAAAGTTGCATTTACTGCGGCAAACCTTCCGAATCAATTGATCACATTCACCCCCAGGCCAAAGGGGGTTCAAGTGTTACCGAAAATTGTGTGCCGGCCTGCTTGTCCTGCAACGGACGCAAATCTGACGCCGACGTTTTCGACTGGTACCGGCGACAGCGCTTTTATGACCCACGTCGCGCCATGGCGATTCGGGCCTGGATGGATGGCGACCTGCGACTCGCCGTTCGCCTGCTGCAATGGGCCCAACCGGAACACCCCATCAACGAGCCGGACGATATCTCGATTGCGGCTCAGGCTGCCTGAGGCTCACCAAACCCGGCAGACATCCGAGGAGTGGTGACGCTGGCAGATGGAGGCCTGAACACCAGGGTCTTCAGGCGCCAGCACCACAGCACCGGCGAGCAGAGCAGCCGTCAGGATGGCCCGGAGCACGATGGATCCGGAGCGGGAGCGATGGAGAGACGACGACGTCACGACAGTACATTTGATCTAATACAGGTGTACTGATGCTTGCTGATCTTGTCAAGCGGTCACTGCCGCTGTCGGCTGACAGCAAGCTGTTGGTGCTGGGCGGCGGATACAGCGGACGTTGTCTGGCCGGCCTGGCCCGAGCCCTGGGAACACCGGTGCTCTGCACCCGCCGCTCCCTCGACTCTGCCGAGGCTGATCTGCTCTTCGACAGCAACGGTCAAGACCAGCTCAACCCTGCTGCCCTGAACGGCGTCACCCATCTGCTGTCGACCATCCCCCCGGATCGCGACGGCAACGATCCAGTCTTGTTGAAGCTGCTGCCAACGCTCGTAAACCTGCCGCTGCGCTGGGCGGGCTATCTATCCACCACAGGGGTTTACGGCGATCGTCAGGGCGGTTGGGTGTCGGAGCATGACGACCCGGCGCCGGGGCTGGATCGCAGCATGCGCCGCCTGAACTGCGAAAAAGCTTGGTTGCACTCAGGTCTGCCGATCCAGATTCTGCGTCTGCCAGGCATCTATGGCCCGGGCCGATCAGTGCTAAACGGCTTGGAGCAAGGGCGTGCCCGCTTGATCGACAAGCCCGGCCAGGTGTTCTGCCGCATCCACGTAGAAGACATCGCAGGAGCCTGCTGGCACCTCATGCATCGCGCTGAACAAGGGGTTCCAGCAAGCCCAGGAAATGGGAGCATCGTGAATGTGGTGGATGACCTGCCCGCTCCCACCGCCGAACTGATGCGACATGCCGCAGACCTGTTGGGTTGTGCTTTGCCACCGCTCGAACCGTTCGACCAGATCGTGGAGAGCATGAGTCCGATGGCTCAGTCGTTCTGGAGCGAGAACCGCCGCGTCAGCAACCACAAGCTCTGTCACGAGCTCGGTTATGCATTGCTGCACCCGAACTACCGCGTCGGGCTGCAGGATTGCCTGAACCAGGACAAACTCAATTCGCCTGACCTGGGTTCTCCCCCTCGATCAGCCAACGGTTGAAATCGAAGCCCTCGCCTTCCTCAGGCAGGGAAAGCCCCACATCCTCAAGAAAACGGGAGAGGTGCAGTTCGATCCAGCCATTGCTCAAACCAGCGGCCAATCCCACCAACAGACACCCCAGCAGCAGCAAGCGCAGCACAGCGATGGGCCCCCACGATTCAACGAACCCTAGGCATGAGCTGGTGATCGCTCTCGGCGATCCCGCGGGCATCGGCATGGAAGTGGTGCTGAAGGCCCTCGCCTCACCCACGCTCCCCCCGGAGCTCCAACCCCTGCTGGTGGGTTGCCGACGCACGTTGATCAGCACCCACGCGCGACTGCAGCGGCAAACGAGCCACCCCCTTGCCGACCCTGCAGCCCTCAGAATCGACGACCAACCACTGAAGGCGAGCGTTCAGCCAGGACAACCCACCACTGGCGGGGCCGATGCGGGGTTTCGCTGGCTCACCCGCGCCGTGGAACTGCTGCAGGAACGAGGGTCCCGCGCCCTGGTCACCGCCCCCATTGCCAAACACCTCTGGCATGCGGCCGGCCATCGCTATCCCGGGCAGACCGAACGGCTGGCTGAGTTGGCTGGACGCCAGCGCTCCTCAATGCTGTTCACCGCCGTCTCTCCAACCAGCGGCTGGCGCCTGAACACCTTGCTGGCCACCACCCACATCCCCCTCAACCAGGTCCCTGAGGCGCTGACCCCAGACCTGGTGCATCACAAACTGAACGTGCTGGAGGGGTTCTGTCGACGCTTCACGAGCACACCACGTCTGCGCATTGCCGGCCTGAATCCCCATGCCGGTGAAGCCGGTCAGCTGGGCCAAGAAGAAGCCGAATGGCTGCTGCCGCTGCTGGATCAATGGCGGAAGGAGCATCCTCAGGTGCAGCTGGAGGGACCCGTACCTCCCGACACCTGCTGGATCAGCGCTGCTCGCGCTTGGCAGATGCCAAACCAGGCAGGGCCCGACGGGATCCTGGCCCTGTATCACGACCAGGGGCTCATTCCCGTGAAGCTGCTGGCCTTCGACGCTGCGGTGAACACCACCTTGGAACTGCCGTTCCTGCGCACCTCTCCCGACCATGGCACCGCCTTCGACATTGCAGCCCAAGGCATCGCCAGCCCTGAAAGCACAACGGCGGCCATTCAGGCCGCCTGGGACCTGAGCTGACTCAGGCCGGCTTAACCCGCATCAGCACCTGACCGAATTCAACGGGGGTGCCGTTGTCCACCAGGATCTCCACCACTTCACCGCCAACCTCAGACTCCAGCTCATTCATCAGCTTCATCGCCTCAAGAATGCAGACGGTCTGGCCGACGTTGATCCGACTACCCACCTCAACAAAAGCGGGTTCACCCGGAGCGGGAGCGCGATAGAAGGTGCCCACCATGGGAGCCGTGACTTCGAGCAGGTCACTGCGGGTTGCGGTGGATGCAGGCGGCGCAGCTGCGGGCTCGGAGGACGCAACGGGCGCTGGTGCAGCAGCAGCAACCGGGGCGGGCATGACCGGGGCCATGACGGCCTGAGCCGGCAGGTTGCGACGGATTTCCAGACGGAAGTCATCCCCTTCCAGCCGGAACTCCTGGATATCGCTCTCCCCGAGCGCCTCCAGCAGGCGGTGCAGTTGTTCGTGATCCAGCTGCATGGTCATCCGTTTTCGCGCCCGAGGTAGCTGTCGTTGCGGGTGTCCACTTTGATCTTTTCTCCCACAGAAAGGAAGAGCGGCACCATCACTTGTGCACCGGTTTCAAGAATGGCGGGCTTGGTGCCACCGGTGGCGGTATCGCCTTTGACGCCAGGATCGGTTTCTTTGATCTCCAGAACCACGGAGTTGGGCAGTTCAACCTCGAGGGGGGTGTCGTTCCAGGACACCACGTTCACCTCCATGCCCTCCTTGAGATATTTGCGGCTCTCACCAATCTGGTCGGCGCTGAGGCGGGTCTCCTCATAGGTGGCCATGTCCATGAAGACATAGTCCTCACCTTCCATATAAGTGTGCTGAAGCGAGGATTTCTCCAACATCGCCTGGGGAAGCATCTCCCCGGCGCGGAAGGTTTTCTCCACCACGTTCCCGGATTTCACCGCCTTGAGCTTGGTGCGCACGAAGGCAGATCCCTTGCCGGGCTTGACGTGCAAGAACTCGACAACGCGCCAAACGGCCCCATCGATCTCAATCGTGGTGCCGGTGCGGAAGTCGTTACTGGAGATCATTCCCACCGAACGGTTCATCGGACTATACGGCTGTGCCAAAGTCCCGTCAGCACTGGGGTTCCCCCTTGGTCCATCAGCGTTTGAACGCCGTCCTTGCTGTTCTGATCAGCTTTGCTCTGATCACAATCGCCGCCCCTGCCTGGGCCGCATTGCCCCAGGGCAATGCTGTGAAGGACCCTGCCGCGATTCTTCGGGACGCGCTTCCCTTCGATCAGGACGACATCCGCGAACTGCAGCATCGGCTGGAACTCACCAGTGACGATCTGCGGGCCAAACGCTGGACAGCCCTCGGCAAGACAGTGTCACGCACTGAATCGCTGCTCAACACCCGCCGCGACACCATCCTGAACGCGGTCCCTGAAGCCAAGCGCGGTACGGCTGAAGCACTGTTTGAGAGCGTGGATCAGGGGCTTGAAGACCTAAAAGAGAAGGTCAAAGCCACCGACAAACCAGGCTTTATCGCCGATCGACGCCGGACGCTGCGCTGCATCGGTGATGTGGAGGCTCTGCTGGTTCCCGACGGCTTTGAACGGGAGATCCCCGCAGAATTCGACGCCCTGCCGAGGCTGCAGGGACGCGCCACCCTCAGCGTGAGCACCACCCAGGGGGAGCTGACCACCGTGGTGGATGGCTACAACGCCCCACTCACCGCAGGTGCCTTCGTCGATCTCGCCCTCAAGGGCTTCTATGACGGCCTGCCATTCATCCGGGCCGAGGATTTCTACGTGCTCCAGAGCGGTGATCCGAAAGGGCCGGAGATCGGCTACGTGGATCCAAAGACCAAGCAGGAGCGCCATGTGCCCCTGGAGATCCGCGTACCAGGCGAAGACGACACGATCTACAACGAAACCTTTGAAGACGTGGGCCTGTTCATGGCCACACCGACCCTTCCGTTCGCGACCCTGGGCACCCTTGGCTGGGCCCATTCAGACCAGGCCCTGGACGACGGATCCTCGCAGTTCTTCATGTTTCTCTACGAGGCGGAGCTCACCCCGGCTGGTCTGAACCTCGTGGATGGCCGCAATGCAGCCTTCGGCTACGTGATGGATGGGTTCGATGTTCTGGAGGAATTGGGCGTCGATGACCGGATCACCGCCGTGAAGGTGATCGAGGGAGCGGAGCAACTCAAAGCCCACGCATGAGACCGACCCTGGCGGAGCTGACTGAAGCGGAGCTGCTCAGGCGGCTGGCGCGCTTCGCTCCGCCCGATCAGCTCAGTGACGACACCGCAGCCCTGGCCGCCGACGCCCGGCCGCTGCTGATCAACACTGACGTTCTGGTGGATGGCATCCATTTCAGCGATGCCACCACAACCGCCATGGATGTGGGCTGGCGCGCGGTTGCCGCCAACCTGTCCGACTTGGCCGCCAGTGGTGCCATCGACATCGATGGAATCACCGTGGCCCTGGTCGCCCCAGGCCACACCCGTTGGGACTGGGTGGACGGGGTGTATCAAGGCATCAGTGCCGCCTTGGGGCAGTACGGCGGCGTTCTGCTGGGAGGTGACTGCTCCAAAGGAGAGCAGAGGCTGCTCTCGATCACGGCACTCGGCCGACTCGGACCCCTGCGTCTGCATCGCAACGCAGCCCGCCCTGGCGATGTGCTGGTCACCAGTGGGCCCCATGGGCTCAGCAGACTGGGCCTTGCCCTCCTGCAGGACGATCCAAGCGTGCGTGACATCGCATTGTGCTCAAACCTGCGGAACCAGGCAATCGCACGCCACCAACGCCCGACACCACGTCTGAAGAACGTCCAGCAGCTACTGGCCTGCAAACCGAAGCATCTGCCCTGGCGGGCTGGGGGAACCGACAGCAGCGACGGACTGCTCTCTGCCGTTGCAGGTCTCTGCAGCAGCAGCGGCTGCGGAGCGGTGCTGCACAACGACCAGCTTCCAACGGCCGAAGGCTGGCCTGAGGGAGCTCAATGGACGGATTGGTGCCTCGCCGGAGGAGAGGACTTTGAGTTGGTGCTGAGCCTTCCGGAGGCCTGGGCCGATGTGTGGCAGCGATGCGTCCCCGAAAGCCAGCGCATCGGCCAAATCAATGCAGAAGCGGGCGTCATCCGCTGGGCCCACAACCACGAACAAGTGGACAATAGCGGATTTGATCACTTCGGCCAGTCCTGAGCAGCCCTAAGTGACGAAAACTGACCAAAAAAAATCCCCCCCAGATCGGGAGGGATCAGAAAAGCGATCAACTGGCGATCACTTCCAGTTCTTGGCCACCACTTCGGCGAGGTCAACAACACGCTGGCTGTAGCCCCACTCGTTGTCGTACCAGGCCAGGATCTTCACAGCCTTGTCACCCATGGCGTAGGTGAGGTCGGCATCAAAGATGGTGGACTCGTTGGTGCCGGCGTAGTCGGTAGACACCAGAGGCAGATCGCTGTACTTGATGATCCCCTTCATGCCGTTCTCGGAAGCCGACTTGATGGCGGCCTTGATGTCGTCGACGCTGGCGGCGCGGGAGGGGCCGAAGGTGAGGTCAACAGCGGAGACGTTCGGGGTGGGAACGCGCATGGCGAAGCCGGTGAGCTTGCCCTTCACCTCGGGGTAAACCAGAGCCACGGCCTTGGCTGCACCGGTGGTGGTGGGAACCATGTTCAGAGCTGCAGCACGGGCGCGGCGCAGGTCGCGGTGGCTGTTGTCCAGGATCCGCTGGTCGCCGGTGTAGCTGTGGATGGTGGTCATCAGACCCCAGTCAAGGCCGAAGTT
The DNA here is from genome assembly GCF_014280075.1 of Synechococcus sp. A15-62. Lineage (NCBI taxonomy): Bacteria > Bacillati > Cyanobacteriota > Cyanophyceae > Synechococcales > Synechococcaceae > Synechococcus > Synechococcus sp. A15-62. The sequence goes on along the minus strand of NZ_CP047950.1, from coordinate 30,659 downwards.
CTGATCCAGAACCTTGACGATCGGGGCCAGGCAGTTGGTGGTGCAGCTGGCGTTGCTGAGGATGTCCCAGTCTTCGTGGCGGTACTGGTCGTCGTTGACGCCCACAACGAAGGTGCCGACGCGATCACCCTTGCCAGGGGCGGTGAGGATCACCTTCTTGGCGCCAGCCTGGATGTGCATGCTGGCCTTCTCGTCAGTGTTGAACACACCGGTGGACTCGATCACCAGATCAACGCCCCACTCCTTCCAGGGGCAGTTGAGGGGATTGCGGTCGGCGAAGAACTTGATCTCCTTACCGTTGACGAACATTGAGCTGTCCGTGGTCTTGATGTCTACGGAGGGATCAAGACGTCCAAGGATGGAGTCGTAGGTCAGCAGGTGAGCGCTGGTGGCGGGGTCGGAGGTGGAGTTCATCCCCACGATTTCCAGGCCGGTGTCAGCGCCACGGCTGATCCATCCCCGCAGGACATTGCGACCGATCCGGCCGAATCCATTGATCGCAACGCGCAGGGTCATGGCAGAAGCGGCAAAGCCGCGCAAGGGTTTTGGCCGCCGATCATACAGAAATCAGCAGAAATACCTTGTTCCACCCCTTCAATCAGCTCGATCCGGCCCTCAGCACGGCAGACAAGCCGCGGCAACTGACTTATCTTTCTCCAGACTGAAGCCCTCCGTTGCCGCGCCTGTTCGATCGTCAGACACCAGTCCACTTCATCGGTGTCGGCGGAATTGGTATGTCGGCTTTGGCTCGGATTCTCGTCGACCGCGGTCACTCGGTCAGCGGCTCAGACCCGAGTGACAATGCGACAACACAACAACTGAAGACGCTCGGGGTGAAGGTCTTCCGTCAGCAGGACGCCACCTGCATTGATGCCCTCACGGGAGCAACAGCCACTGGCTCACCGGTGGTGGTGATCAGTACAGCCATCCCCGAGAGCAATCCGGAACTGCAACGGGCCCGACAGCAAGGGCTGGAGATTTGGCATCGCTCCGATCTCCTGGCGGCTCTGATCGAGCAGCAACCCTCCATTGCAGTCGCCGGCAGCCACGGCAAGACCACCACCAGCACCTTGATCACCACCTTGCTGCTGGAGGCCGACCAGGACCCAACCGCTGTGATTGGAGGCATCGTCCCCAGCCTCGGCAGCAATGGCCATTCCGGCCAGGGGAAGCTGCTTGTGGCCGAGGCGGATGAATCCGACGGGTCCCTGGTGAAGTTCTGCCCCAGCCTGGGGGTGATCACCAACCTGGAGCTGGATCACACCGATCACTACTCCAGCCTCGACGAGCTGATCTCCACCCTGCAACGCTTCGCAGGGGGTTGCGATCGCGTGCTGGCCAATCACGACTGCCCGATCCTGCAGGAACACTTCCAGACAACGGCATGGTGGTCCAACCAGAGCGCCGAATCCGTTGACTTCGCTGCCCTTCCCTTGAGCCTTGAAGGCGATCGCTGCGTCGCCCGTTTCTATGAAGACGGCCACCCCGTCGGCGACTTCACCCTGCCGATGGCCGGGCTACACAACCTGAGCAATGCAACAGGCGCCTTAGCCGCCTGCCGGATGGAAGGACTCCCCTTCGACCAATTGGTGGAGGGCCTCGCTGGCCTGAAGGCACCGGGCCGCCGATTTGATCTTCGGGGCACCTGGAAGGGTCGTCACATCGTTGATGACTACGCCCACCATCCCAGTGAGGTGAAGGCAACCCTGGAGATGGCACGCCTGATGGTGCGCAGTGGCCGCAGTCCACTCCCCACAGCACCACAACGGCTCCTGGCGGTGTTCCAGCCGCACCGCTACAGCCGCACCAGGCAGTTCCTCGATGGCTTCGCAAAAGCCTTGCAGAACTGTGATCTGCTGCTGCTGGCTCCCGTCTATCCCGCAGGCGAGCAACCGCTGCAGGGCATCAGCAGCAACGCCCTGGCGGATCGGGTGCGCAAGCTGAAACCGGATCTGGAGATCGCCGTCGCAGACAACCTCGATCAACTCACCGAGCTGGTGATTCAGCACAGCCTCGAGAACGATCTTGTTCTGGCCATGGGTGCTGGCGACGTGAATGGACTGTGGTCAAGGCTGACGTCATGACCCAGTGCGATGCCCGCCTGCCGCAGGCCCGAGTCAAGCTGGCGGACTACACCACCTGGCGGGTGGGAGGAGCAGCCGAATGGCTAGCCGAACCCGCCAGCCTTGAGGAAACCCAGGCCTGGATCGAATGGGCCGCTCACCAGGGCATGCCCTGCCGCGTCATCGGAGCTGGGTCGAACCTGCTGATTCACGATGACGGCCTGCCGGGGCTCTCGCTCTGTCTGCGCAAACTTCAGGGGCTGCAGCTTGATGCCACCACGGGGACCGTGGAGGTGCTCGCCGGCGAACCGATCCCATCAATGGCAAGACGCGCTGCCCGCGCTGGATTGCATGGTCTGGAGTGGTCGGTTGGCATCCCGGGAACCGCTGGCGGTGCGGCTGTGATGAATGCAGGAGCCCAGGGAGGCTGCACAGCGGAATGGCTGGAGTCGGTCCGGGTCATGCCCCTGGAGGGGGGCAACTGCTTTGAGCTGCAGCGGGATCAACTGGACTTCGCCTACCGGCACAGCCGTCTTCAAAAGGACAACCTCGTGGTGTTGTCGGCACGGTTCCGCTTGCAGCCCGGTCACGATCCGGATGAACTGAAGCGGGTCACCACGGCGAACCTCAGTCACCGCACCACCACGCAGCCCTACCAACAACCCAGCTGCGGCAGTGTCTTCCGCAATCCCGAACCGCTCAAGGCCGGACGGCTGATCGAAGAGCAGGGGCTGAAGGGAACCCGGATCGGCGGCGCCGAAATCTCAACCGTGCATGCCAATTTCATCGTCAACACCGGTAATGCCCAGGCGAAGGACATCGCCCAGTTGATCCACCTGGTGCAGGACCGCATCGAAGCCGAACACGGAATCCGTCTGCACACCGAAGTGAAGCGGCTGGGATTCGCTTCGGCGGCTTAACCTTCCGGCTCTCACAGGATCGCCATGGCAGGGTTCGGACTCCCCAATTTCGGCCAGCTCACCGAAGCCTTCAAGAAGGCCCAGGAGATTCAACAGAACGCTCAGGCCCTGCAGGACGAACTGGACGGGATGGAGATCGAAGGCAAGAGCAGCGATGGCCGTGCCAGCGTTTGGCTGTCGGGCAACCAGCAACCCCTGCGGGTGCGGCTGGACCCAGCCCTACTGCAGGAGGGCCAACAAGCGAGCGAAACGGCCACCCTGGAAGCCCTGCAGGCGGCCTATGAGCAATCCACCGCCACAATGAAGGGCCGGATGGAAGAACTCACCGGTGGCCTGAATCTCAACCTCCCCGGGATGGGCGGCTGAGGCTGCTCTGCTCGATCAGCGCGGCCTTGTAGAGGGCATAGCGTTCCCAGTCCGTCGACACACCGCAGCCGGGCTCACCACGATGCAGGCAGTCGCGGAAGCGACAGGGCCAGGGATCAAGTTGCTGCCGCAGCTCCGGAAAGAGGACCCCCAGTTCCTGGGGATCCTCCGGAAGATCGGGGCGGTTGAACCCAGGTGTGTCAGCCACCCTCGCACTCGGGCCCAGGGGAAACAGCTCCACATGGCGGGTGGTGTGGCGCCCGCGCTGCAGTCGACCGGACACCGCAGCGGTACGCAGGTGAAGATCAGGGCGCAACTGGTTGAGCAGGCTGCTCTTGCCCACGCCAGAAGGCCCACACAGCACCGAAAGCTGCGCACCAGCCAAACGCTGCCGTAAAGCATCAATGCCCGTTCCGGCTGCACTGGACAGCGCCAGCGGGTCATAGCCCCACCCCTGCAACCGGGTGACAAGCCGCTCGAGCGCTGCAGCTGAAAGAAGGTCTGTCTTGGTGAGCAGAAGGATCACCTCCAACCCGGTCCGTTCCGCCGTCAACAGGAAGCGACTGGCCTGATCAGGGTCAAAGCTGGGCTGTTCCACTGCCAACACCACAGCCACCAAGGAGACGTTGGCCACCGGTGGGCGTGTGAGAAAGCTGTGGCGTGGCTCGACCTCGGCCACCACGGCACGCCCCTGGCCTGGATCAATGGCCTCAACGCGAACCCGATCGCCCACATAAACGGCTTCACCCCGATGGCTGAGCCGGGTGCGACGGGTGCAGAGCAGCCGCCCTGGGCATCCATCAGGTGCAACATCCAGTTCAACCTCCAGGTAGTTGGCCTGGAGCGCCACCACCATCCCGGATGCCACCGAACGAGCGGTGTCAGCCACCGCAGATCACCTCGATGGTGATGGCATCCGGCGTTTGATCAATGCACTCCACACGATGGCCTGCATCCCGCAGACCTGGAAGAACCATGGCCTCAGGCTCACCTCGATCGAGACAGACCTCGAGACAATCACCGCTGCTCATCTGCTCGAGGGTGAGCTTGCAGCGAATGAAATTCACCGGACAGGGCGTTCCCCGCAGATCCAGGGAACGCCTGCTCATCCCTTCTGACCGAACAAGCGAGCGAACAGACCACTGTTGTGGTGGTGGTGTTGCTTGCCGCGGGCGGAATGGTGACCTGCCAACTGCTCGAGGAGCTCCCGCTCCACATCACTGATCCGCTTGGGCAGATCCACGGTGACCGTCACGCGCTGATCACCCCGTGCCACCGGATTCCCGAGCTTGGGAATGCCCAGGTTCGGCAAGGTAAGCACTGTGCCGGGCTGGGTGCCGGAGGGGATGTCCAGCTCCTTGCTGCCATCCACCGTCTCCACCTCGATGGTGTCGCCAAGAATCGCCTGGAGGTAGCTGACCTTGACCTCCGAGAAGATGTTCAGGCCATCCCGCTGCAAGCGCGGATGATTGCGAACGGTGAGGAAGACGTAGAGGTCACCGGACGGCCCTCCCCGAGGTCCGGCGTTGCCTTCACCGGTCACACGAAGCCGTGTTCCGGTGTCCACCCCGGCAGGAATGTTGATCCGCAGCTTCTTGCGCACCTGTTTGACACCCTGGCCACCACAGGACCCGCAAGGATCGGAAATCACCTGGCCCGTGCCTCCGCAGTTGGGGCACTCGGCGACCTGGGTGAAGCTGCCGAAGGGAGTCCGGGTGGCACGGCGCACTTGCCCGGCTCCGCCGCAGGTGCCGCAGGTGGTGGGTCCACTGCCCGCTTTGGCACCGCTACCGCCGCAGGTGTCGCAGGTCTCCAGATGCGGGATCTTGATCTCCTGCTCCTGACCGAACACCGCCTGCTCGAAATCAATCGTCAGGTCGTACCGAAGGTCATCCCCCTGCTGAGGGCCCTGACGCCGCGGCCGACCAGCTCCAGCACCCCCGGGTCCACCGAAGCCCTGGAAAAACGTCTCGAACAGGTCCGCGAATCCGCCCATGTCCCCCATGTCGGGAGCACCGGCCGCACCGCCGAGGCCGGCTTCACCGAACTGGTCGTAACGGGCCCTGGTCTGGGGATCACTGAGCACCTCGTAGGCACGACCGATTTCCTTGAAACGGTCTTCAGCACCCGGATCCTTGTTGATGTCGGGGTGGTATTGACGCGCCATGCGCCGATAAGCCCGCTTGAGGCTGTCGGGATCCACATCCCGGCTGACGCCGAGCAGGTCGTAGAAGTCGGCCATCAGGCCTCCTCCGCCGTCTGATCCGGTGCCGCTGCCGCTTCAGCAGGCGCTGAGCCTGGATCGGATGGTCCTGGACCCATCGACACCTTCACCATGGCGTGGCGAAGCACACGCCCGTCGCGGTGGTAGCCGCGCTGGAGCTCCTCGCACACCACGTCCTCGGCGAACTCGCTGCTTTCCTCCCGCAGCACGGCCTCATGCAGATTCGGGTCGAACTCCTGGCCAACCACATCCATCCGGGCCACCCCCTGCTGCTTCAGCACCTCCACCAGTTGCTTGTACAGACCCTGGTAACTGCGATGCAGCGCCTGAGCTTCCTCCCCTTCAGGATTCAGCTGCTGACGGGCCCGCTCGAAATTGTCGACGACGGGGAGAATCTCCGTGAGGGTCGAGCAGACCAGCTGCTGACGCATGTCGTCCTGGTCGCGGCTCTGGCGCTTGCGGAAGTTGTCGAAATCCGCCGCAATGCGCATGTATTGGCTGTTGAGCGTGTCGTACTCCTGCTTCAACGCGCTCAATTCCTGCTCGAGCTGCTGCATCCGATCGGCCGGATCCACCGCTGCAGGGGCCTGTTCAGACGTCGCCTCGGGCGCATCCGGAGCGGACTCCGGCGTGGCTGGAACAGCACCGGAAGCAAAGGTCTGGTCCTGCTCTGGGGTGGAGGCGTCGCCGCTCATGCTTACCGCTCAGGGATTTCTGTTTAAACATGTTGAAGGGCAACGCTTACCTCCCACAAGCTGCGGAAGCCCGCACCTCGGTCACCATCCATGACTCTGACGCTGCCCACCCCCGATGCCGGCGACACGGCACGGCAGCGTTTCGCCCTTGAATTGCTGTTGCAGCAACCGGTTCCGGGCCCAGAGCAACTGCTGGCAAGCCGCAAACTGCTCAACGACGCCCTGCCGGACGTCAGCCCGGATCAATGGCGGGCACTACAGGCAATGCCGATCGCCATCGGAGCTGACCACCTGGACATCGCGATCCCCAGCCAGTGGCGAGACCAGGAATGGCAGCAGCTGATCAATCAGCTGCCGGACCAACACCGCACAATCCGCCTGCACCCCGCCATCGAAGCGGATCTGCAGCGAGCCTTGGCCACAGAAACGAATCAGCCAACGACAGAACCAAACCCGCCAGCCACAGAAGAGTTGAGCAACCCTGCTCCTGCAGAGACAGCAAGCACGCTCGCTGTGAATGCTGAGTCCTTTCTGCACGACTTCAACCCCGATGGGGTGTTGGAGAGCGACGAGGACGACGAAGCCCAACTGGCTCGGGATGCCATTGACCTTGAGGCCAGCCTCAAGGATGCGGAAGCCTCGCCCGTCGTGACGCTGGTGGACCGAATCCTGCTGCAGGCCATGGCCGTGGGGGCCAGTGACATCCACGTGGAACCGCAGCAAAAAGGGTTACGGCTGCGATTCCGTCAGGACGGGGTGCTTCAGCAACACGTGGAGCCGCTCCCCAGTCGCCTGGTTCCAGCGGTGACATCCCGCTTCAAGATCCTGGCGGATCTCGACATTGCCGAACGACGCCAGGCCCAGGACGGCCGCATTCGCCGCAAGTACCGCGACCGGGTGATCGATTTCGCGTCAACACGCTGCCCAGTCGCTTCGGTGAAAAGGTCTGTCTGCGCCTGCTGGACAGTGGAGCGACTCAACTGGGGCTGGACAAACTGATCGACGATCCCGATGCACTTGCCTTGGTGCGAGAGCTGGGGTCCAAACCCTTTGGATTGATCCTGGTCACCGGGCCAACGGGCTCCGGCAAGTCGACCACCCTCTATTCACTTCTCGCCGAGCGCAACGATCCGGGCATCAACATCTCCACGGTGGAGGACCCGATCGAATACACCCTGCCTGGCATCACCCAGTGCCAGGTGAACCGAGACAAGGGCTTCGACTTCGCCACGGCGCTAAGGGCGTTCATGCGCCAGGACCCGGACGTTCTGCTGGTGGGTGAAACCCGTGATCTCGAAACCGCAAAAACAGCAATCGAAGCCGCACTGACCGGTCACCTGGTGCTCAGCACCCTGCACGCCAACGATGCCCCTAGCACCATTGCCCGCCTGGATGAAATAGGCGTAGAGCCCTTCATGGTGTCGGCATCTCTGATCGGGATCATTTCCCAGAGGCTGCTGCGCAGGGTCTGCTCCCACTGCCGCGAGCCCTACCGGCCCGAGGAGCGGGAACTGGGCCGCTTCGGCCTGATGGCCAGCCGGAAGGCGGATGTCACCTTTTACCGGGCGCATCATCACGGCCCCAACGAACCGGTCTGCCCCCATTGCCAGGGGAGCGGCTACAAGGGCCGCGTCGGCATCTATGAGGTGCTGCGGATCCAGGAGGACATGGCCACGGCCATCTCCAAGGGCGCCAGCACCGATGTGATCCGCCAGCCAGCCCTGGAATCAGGAATGGTGACCCTGCTCGGCTACAGCCTCGAACTGGTGCGACGGGGCGAGACGACGCTGGAAGAGGTGGGGCGGATGGTGCTGACGGATTCGGGACTGGAATCCGAGCGCAGAGCCCGCGCTCTCAGCACAAAGACCTGTGAAGGATGCGTTGCCGGCCTGCAGGAAGGCTGGCTCGAGTGTCCCTATTGCCTGACACCACGCCACTGAGGAGGCGGTCATGGATCTGATGATCGAAGACCTGATGGAACAACTGGTGCAGGGCGGTGGCAGTGATCTGCACCTAGCCACCGGTCAACCGCCCTACGGCCGCTTCAGCGGTGAACTGCGTCCGATGACGGACCGACCCCTGGCCGAGGAGGACTGCAACAAGCTGATCTTCTCGATGTTGAACAACAGCCAGCGCAAGACGCTGGAGCAGACCTGGGAACTGGACTGCGCCTACGGCCTCAAGGGAGTTGCACGCTTCCGCGTGAACGTCTACCGCCAGAAAGGCAGCTATGCCGCCTGCCTGCGAGCCCTTGGCAGCACGATTCCCAGCGTTGAACTGCTGAACCTGCCTCCTGTGGTGCTGGAGACCAGCGCGCGGCCCCGAGGTCTGGTGCTGGTGACGGGTCCAACCGGCTCAGGGAAGACCACAACCCTGGCGGCTCTGTTGGATCACATCAATCACACCCGCAGCGAACACATCCTCACGATCGAAGACCCGATCGAATTCGTGTACCAGAGCGACAAAAGTCTGGTGCACCAACGCCAGCTGAACGAAGACACCCGCAGCTTCGCCAACGCCTTGCGCGCCGCCCTGCGAGAGGACCCGGACGTGATCCTGGTGGGGGAGATGCGGGACCTTGAGACCATTCAACTGGCGGTGAGTGCCGCCGAAACCGGACATCTCGTCTTCGGAACCCTGCACACAAGCTCCGCCGCCCAGACCGTGGACCGAATGGTCGACGGTCTGGGCGGCGGAACAACAGACGCAGATCCGTGTGCAGCTCTCGGGCAGTTTGGTCGCTGTGTTTTCCCAGACCCTTTGCCGGCGTCAGAACCCGGCAGCAGGACAGTTCGGTCGAGTGATGGCCCAAGAAATCCTGATCAACACACCCGCCACCGCCAACCTGATCCGCGAGGGGAAAACAGCCCAGCTCTATTCCCAAATCCAAACAGGGGGAGAACAAGGTATGCAGACCCTGGAGAAAGCCTTGGCCAACCTTGTACTCAATGGGGATGTTTCCCGCGCCGAAGAGCTGCGGCCCGTCAGCCCTGCAAACACCCAGAACGGCAAAGCTGATGGAATCGACGAGAAAGGTCTGAAATCAATCGACCTCAACCGCTTGTTTGAGAAAGCGCCGGGCGTCAAGGAGAAAGCCGTGTTCGCCAGCAAGCTGGCGGCCCTGGTCGATGCCGGCGTGCCGATCGTGCGCAGCCTCGATCTGATTGCGACGCAGCAGAAACTGCCGATTTTCAAACGTGCGCTCACCAAAGTGAGCCTCGACGTCAACGAGGGAATTGCCCTGGCAACAGCACTGCGTCAGTGGCCGAAGGTGTTTGACCAGCTCAGCATCGCCATGGTGGAAGCCGGGGAAGCCGGCGGTGTACTGGATGAAGCCCTGAAGCGACTGGCCAAGTTGCTGGAAGACAACGCCAAACTTCAGAACCAGATCAAGGGAGCCCTGGGCTATCCCGTGGCGGTGCTGGTGATCGCCATCCTGGTGTTCCTGGGCATGACCATCTTTCTGATCCCGACCTTCGCGGGGATCTTCGAAGATCTGGGTGCCGAGCTGCCGGCCTTCACCCAACTACTCGTCGACTTGAGCGAACTGCTGCGATCGCCTGTGGCGCTCTACGCAGCTGGAGCCATCCTGCTTTCCATCTGGCTGTTCGGTCGGTTCTATGCCACCCACAACGGCCGTCGAACAATCGACCGACTGGTATTGAAACTGCCACTGTTCGGCGAACTGATCCTGATGACAGCGACAGCTCAGTTCTGCCGGATCTTCAGTTCGCTCACGCGGGCCGGTGTGCCGATCCTGATGTCGATGGAGATCTCGAGCGAAACGGCGGGCAACTCAATCATTTCCGACGCCATCCTTGCCTCGCGCGGCATGGTGCAGGAGGGGGTGCTCCTCAGCAATGCGCTGATCCGCCACAAGGTGCTGCCCGACATGGCTCTGAACATGCTGGCCATCGGGGAGGAAACCGGTGAGATGGACAAAATGCTCAGCAAGGTGGCGGACTTCTATGAAGACGAAGTCGGCGCCATGGTCAAGGCACTCACCTCAATGCTGGAGCCCGCAATGATTGTGGTGGTGGGTGGAATCGTGGGATCCATCCTGCTGGCGATGTACCTGCCGATGTTCACCGTGTTTGATCAGATCCAGTGAGCACTGCCGCGATGGCCTGGCCCGCCAACCAGCCGCCGCTCCAGCAGGCCTGGAAGTTGAAACCACCGGTCACCCCATCCACATCCAGCAGTTCACCCGCCAGATAAAGGCCAGGGCAGCGACGGCTCTCCATCGTGGCCAGGTTGACGTCCCCCAAGGAAACACCGCCGGCGGTGACGAACTCCTCCCCAAAGGGTCCACGTCCCTGGATCGGCACACGCTGCGCACAAAGCAGCTCCACCAATCGACGCTCCAGCTTGATCGGCAGATCCGCCCAACGGCGCTCTGACTCCACCCCAGCCATGGTCAAAAAGGCTTGCCACAATCGCCGCGGCAGATGCTCGCAGGGCTTCGCTGCTGAAAGGGTTCGCCGGGCCTGCTCCTGTCGCCACTGCTGCAGCCGCTGCTCCACCCCTTGACGGCCCAGACCTGCACTCCAATCCACTTTGAGCTCACCCATATAGCGGTTCTGATGCAGGGCCCTGGCGGCAAAGGCTGACAGGCGCAACGTGGCGGGTCCACTCAGACCACGGTGGGTGATCAGCACCCGCCCGGTCTGGCGGAAGCGCTGATCGCCCAGCTTGAGATCAAGACCCACATCGTCGATGGCAATGCCACTGCAGGCCGAGAGGGCCGGTGCCTGCAGGGCAAGGCTGAACAGCGATGGCACCGGCGGCACCACCTGATGGCCGAGGGCTGCCGCCAGGTTTCGGCCACTGGGATGCCCACCCGTGGCCAGCATCAAGCAGCCCCCATGCAAAGGCTCGAGGCCTCGGCCCTCGAGCACAAAACCCCCCTCGGGGTGAACGCGCACCTGCTGGACCATGGCCTTCGTGCGCAGCTGAACACCCGACGCCCTTGCCGCCTTCTGCAGGCACTGAATCACGGCCTCAGAACGGTTCTGCTGCGGGAACATCCGTCCATCGGGTTCCTCCACCAGCGTTAGCCCATGCTCGTCAAACCAGGCGATCGCATCACCGCAGGCGAAGCGGCTGAAGGGCCCCCGCAGCGGTCGACTGCCACGGGGGTAATGGGTCGCCAGTTCACGGGGGTCCCAGCAGGCATGGGTCACATTGCAACGACCGCCACCGCTGATGCGCACCTTCTGAAGGGGCTCAGGGGTCCCTTCCAACACCAGCACCTGCTGAACCCCCTGCTCGGCTGCGGTGATCGCCGCCATGTACCCGGCAGGACCACCGCCAACAACGATCAGATCAAGCGGGCTGGAAGCGGAGGGCGACACCGTTGTTGCAGTAGCGCTTGCCAGTGGGTCGTGGTCCGTCATTGAACACATGGCCCTGGTGCCCACCACAACGGCTGCAGTGGTATTCCGTGCGCGGCAGGATCAATTTGAAATCTACTTTCGTGGCGATGGCTCCATCCAGGGGCTGCCAGAAGCTGGGCCAGCCGGTGCCGCTGTCGAATTTGGCCTCCGACGAAAACAACGCTGCATCACAACCAGCGCAGTGATAGGTGCCGGAACGCTTCTCCCCATTGAGCGGACTAGTGAAAGGGCGCTCCGTTCCCTCATTGCGCAACACGTCATAGGCCTGGGGAGACAACCGTTCACGCCACTGGTCGGCATTGAGATCCCACGAGGGGTCGCCAGCTTTGGATGCCGCCAGCACAGGCTGAGGTCTCCAGAGACTGCCAAACACCCCTGCCATTGCTGCCAACAGCAGCGATCGACGGGACAGAACGGCGGCACTCAAGCTCATCGGTGCTGAAGAGGGAATCTCGGGCGGTTCTAATGGATTGATGACTGCCTCCGGATCCACCGCTGCCTACCGCTTCAGTGTGGCGCCGATGCTGGATTGCACCGACCGCCACTTCCGGGTGCTGATGCGGCAGATCAGCCGCAGGGCCCTGCTCTACAGCGAAATGGTGGTGGCCCAGGCGCTGCACCACAGCAAACGCCGCAACAAGCTGCTGGATTTTGATCCTGTGGAGCATCCCATCGCCCTGCAGGTGGGGGGGGACGACCCAGTCCTGCTGGCTGAGGCGGCACGACTGGCTCAGGACTGGGGCTACGACGAGATCAACCTGAATGTGGGTTGTCCCAGCCAGAAGGTGCAGGCCGGAAATTTCGGTGCCTGCCTGATGGCGGAACCGGATCTGGTCGCCCGCTGCGTGGAAGCCATGGTGGACGCAGGGGGACTCCCCGTGACCGTGAAGCATCGGATCGGCATTGACGATCTCGACAGCGATGCGCTGCTGACGAACTTCGTGGATCGGGTGGCGCTGGCGGGGGCCAGCCGCTTCGCTGTTCATGCCCGTAAGGCTTGGCTGGAGGGCCTCGATCCCAAGCAGAACCGAACGATTCCTCCGCTGCAGCATGAGCGCGTGGTGGCTCTCAAACAACGTCGCCCCGATCTGGTGATTGAACTCAACGGGGGGCTGGAATGCCCTGAAGACTGCCTTCAGGCACTGGAAGGCTGCGATGGCGCCATGGTGGGCCGAGCAGCCTACAGCCATCCCCTGCGCTGGACCAGCGTCGATGCCTTGATCTTCGGGGAGGAATCACGCCAGATCCTGGCGTCAGACGTTGTAGACGGGCTGCTTCCCCATGCTGCCGCTCATCTGGAACGAGGGGGCCGACTCTGGGACCTCTGCCGTCACCTGGTGCAACTCGTGGAAGGTGTCCGTGGTGCACGGCACTGGCGCCGGGAGCTGGGGGAGAAAGCCCAGCGCCCAGGAGCCGACCTGAAAGTCTTGGTCCAAGCCGGGCAACAGCTGAAGGACGCAGGACTCTGATCAACGGCTGAGGTCAGCCCTTAGCTCCGCCGTAACCGGAATAATCATCGCCACCGCCACTGGACGATCCACGGCGACGACGGCTGCGACCTTCGTCGTAGGCATTGCCCTCACCAGCGTTATCGCGGGCGCCATAGCTGCGGTCTTCCCAGCCCCGTGCACCGGAGGGACGATCGCCACCGCCGTAGCCACCACCGCCGCCGCCGCCATAGCCGCCGCCACCACCGCGATAACCACCACCACCACCGCCACCGCCGTAGCCACCACCACCGCCGCCGCCATAACCGCCGCCGCCACGACGGGGGGCGCTGCCGCGGGGCTCCGCTTTGTTGATCCGCAGAGGACGGCCCATCAGTTCTGCACCCTGCAGCCCCTCAATCGCTGCCTCTTCAGTTGACTCATCGGCCATCTCAATGAAGGCAAAACCACGCTTGCGGCCTGTGTCCCGCTCAAGGGGCAGCGCGCAGTTGGTCACTTCACCGAACTGGGCAAACAGTTCAATCACATCTTCCTGCTCAGCGCGGAAGGGAAGGTTGCCGACAAAAATGCTCACGTTTTGCGTGGACCGGGTACGAAACAGTGGACCGATGAGGCCTTGAACATTGCCATCGGGCCATAACTCCGGAACGAAGTGACATACCTCTGGCTGATTAAGCGTAGACCCGTTTATGGGTGAGAGTCATCCCACCGGCTGAGTTCCGTTGAAACGCTGTAACCAGCGCTGAAGCTGTTCATCAACACGCTCAAATCCTGTCCCCCCTTCACTGCGACGAGCGGCTACAACAGCACGTGGCGCCAGGGCGTCATGCAGATCCGCCTCAAAGGCTGGGTGGAGTTCCTTCCAGGCAGTCAGATCAAGGTCCCGCAAGAGACATCCCTGCTCCAGACAGCGCCGGACCACAGCACCGACCAATTGATAAGCCTCGCGAAATGGAACACCGCGAGACACCAGATAGTCGGCCACATCCGTTGCGTTGGAGAAATCCTGCTCCACCGCTTCATTAAGGCGTTCGACTCTGAAATCAAGGCCTTCCTCAAACAAAATCGCCATCGCCTCAACACAATCACGTGTTGTGCGGAAGGCATCAAACAGCGCCTCCTTGTCTTCCTGAAAATCCTTGTTGTAAGCCAGCGGAAGACCCTTAATCATGGTCAGCAACCCCTGGAGATGTCCGAAGACACGTCCGGTTTTGCCCCGAACCAGCTCAGGCACATCGGGATTCTTCTTCTGAGGCATCAGGCTGCTGCCCGTGGCACAGCGGTCGCTGAGCCGCACGAAGCCGAATTCCTCGGACGCCCAGGCGATCACCTCTTCCGCCAGACGGCTGAGGTGCACCATCACCAAGGAGGCGGCAGCGGAGAACTCAACGCAGAAGTCACGGTCACTGACCGCATCGAGGCTGTTGGCATAAACCGCTGAAAAACCGAGCTCCTTCGCGGTGCGCTGGCGATCAATCGGGACCGGCGTGCCCGCCAGGGCAGCAGCGCCAAGCGGGCAGATGTTCACGCGTTTCCGCACATCCTGAAGTCGCTCACGGTCGCGCTCCAGCATCTCGACATAGGCGAGCAGGTGATGGGCGAGACAGAGCGGCTGGGCCCTCTGCAAGTGGGTGTACCCGGGAATCATGGTGCGGCGATGGCGATCCGCTTGGGTCAGCAGTGCCCCCTGCAACCGCTGCAGATCCTGATCCAGGCCATCCAGCCGTCGCCGCAGCCAGAGGCGTAGATCAGTCCCAACCTGATCGTTGCGGCTGCGTCCGGTGTGCAACTTCTTGCCAACAGGTCCCAGCAAGGCAATCAGCCGGCGTTCCACAGCGAAATGAACATCCTCATCGGCCAAACCGGGCTGGAAACTGCCGGATGCCGCCTCAGCACGAACGGTCTCCAGGCCCTCCACCAGCTGCTCAGCTTCTGCCTCCGTGATCACCCCCACGCTGGCAAGCATCCGGGCATGGGCGATCGACCCGTCGAGATCCTCCTGAAGAAGGGTCAGGTCAAAACCGATGGAGGCGTTAAACGCCTCGATGAAGGGATGCAGACCCTGCTCAAAACGATCGCTCCAGGTGCCTGCAGCACCACCGGTCACCCCACCAGCCATCAAGTCATCCGTCGATTTCCTCAGCTTGTCAGGCGATTGACCGTCCCTGCACACTCGGCAACGTGACGGCCTCCGGAACTTTCAGCACCACAAGCGACGCGTCATCCTCCAACTGACGATCCGGACCAACAAAACGGTCCAAGCGTTCAAACAGGCTTTCCAGAATTCCCTGCGCCCCCTGACCACTGCGACAGGCCGTTTCAAGAGCACGAATCAGCCGCGCCTCGTCGAAACGATCGCCCGTGATCCCCGGTGCTTCAGTCACACCATCGGTGTAGTAGAGCAACACGTCTCCCGGTTCGAGGCGAACCTCACCAAGAGCGAACTCAGCCTCAGGTTGCAGACCGATCAGGAGCCCAGCGGCGTCGAGCCGCATGATCACCCGTCGCTCGGCGCGCCAAAGCAGGGGCGGGTTGTGGGCCGCATTGGCATAACGCAACCGCAACGTGCGCGGATCCAGGTCGGAATAAAACAGCGTCACGAACCGGTGCGACTGCGCCAGGTCTTCCTGCGCCAGCTGGTTGAGGTCGTGAAGAATCCGATCCGGTGGCAGACCGCTAAGAACCTCTGCGCGCAGCATCCCGCGCAGCATCGTCATCAGCAGACCGGCGGGCACGCCCTTGCCCATGACATCGCCCATCACCAGGGCCCAGCGACCCCGCTCACGGCGTCGGCCGATGAGTTCCGGACGGGTGGGAATGAAGTCGTAGTAGTCACCGCCCACCTGAAAAGCGGGCCGGCAGCGCGCGGCCAGGTCAACGCCCTCGATCACGGGGCAACGGTCCGGCAACAACTGGGCCTGAATCTCCGCGCCGATGCTGAGTTGTCGATCCACCCGCTCATGCCGACGGGCATCCTGCAGCATCTGATCGTTTTCGATCGCAACACCAGCAAGATCCGCCACCAACTGAACGTGCCGACGGTGCACCTCGGTCCAGACCAACCCGCCGTTGCGGGCGTAGACGTAAAGGCGGCCCCGCGTCCGACCACGGGCCGTCACAGACGTGGCGAACAAAGCAGCTTTGGGCAAGCAGCGTTGCACCAGACGGTCGAGGGCCAGCAACTGCTGATCGTCGCTGCCGAAACCAACGGCAGATCCCGGTTCAAAGGCCGCTAAGCGCTGCAGAAGATCCTGGGACAGCTCAGCTGGACTCCCCTGCAACTGATCACGCCAGAGGCGACCATCCGACTGAAACGGAACAAGCAAAGCCCCCTCAACACCCACCAGACGCGAGGCCACGACGGGCACAAGCTCAAGAAAACGCTGGAGGTTGGTGAAGCTGCGGAGAGCAAACCCCAGGGAGACCAACAGATCCTGATTGCGGCGCTGTTCACTGCTGAGGCTGTCAAACAGCTGACGCAACGAAGCCATCGCCTCGGGCGAGGGGTTCCCGGTCCGCTGCGCAGCGCTGGGGTGACGTCCGGGCGGCTTGCTGCTCAACCTCGCACCCCCAGGGTCCGCAAGGTAGCAACGCTTCAGCGTCCAGCCAGCAGAGCCTCAACGAATTCAAAACTGTTGAAGGGGCGCAGATCGCGGATTCCTTCGCCAGCGCCGATGAAACGAATCGGCAATCCCGCCTCAGACGACACCGCCAGAGCAACACCGCCACGGGCTGTGCCGTCGAGTTTGGTGATCACAACGCCGGTGAGGCCGGCCGCCTGGGCAAAAGCCATGGCCTGGCGAAGCCCGTTCTGACCCTGGCTTGCATCAAGAACCAGCAAGGATTCGACCTTCGCCTCCGGCGCCAAACGGTCGATGATCTTCCTGACTTTTTGGAGTTCCTCCATCAGGTTGTGCTTGGTCTGCAAGCGTCCAGCGGTGTCCACCAACAGCAGATCAGACTTGCGCGAGCGGGCGGCGCCAATCGCATCGAAGACAACGGCAGCGGGGTCGGCATTGCTGCTGGGGTTGGAGACCACCGGAACATCACTGCGCTCTCCCCAGACCTCAACCTGCTGCACGGCTGCAGCCCGGAAGGTATCTGCGGCCGCGATCAGAGCCGAATAGCCGCTGCGAACAGCAAGGTTGGCGAGTTTCCCCAGGGTGGTGGTCTTGCCAACCCCATTCACCCCCACCATCAACCAAATGTTGAGGCGATCCCGTTCCGGCGCCAGCAGAGGAACACCACTGGCCTGGATCGGCGCATCCAACAAGCCACGCAGCTGTTCCTTCAGGAAGCGAATCCCTTCCGCGGGGTCGACCACCTCCTCATTCATCCGCTGACGCAAGGCATCCAGCACCTGATCGGTGGCCTGAACTCCAGCATCCGCCCGCAGTAGAAGAGTTTCCAGATCATCGAGAACCTCCGGCGTCAGCGGGTCATCACCGAGATTCTCCAGAAGGCTGGTGACAAAGCCCTGACGGGTCTTTTCAAGGCCGCGGCGAAGCCGACCCAACCAATCGATTTCCTCTAGGGAAACCTGATCGACGCGACGGCCCTGGGCTGCAAGCACCTCAGCAGACCAGGTGAAATCCTGATCAAAGTCCCCCAACTGCGGCTCTTCTGAGTCGACAACTGGCGCAGGAGTCGGAGCCGGCGTGGGTGCAGGGGGAGCCTCGAAAGCCCTTTCATCCAGATCCTGCTGACGCTGCTGACGCTGAGCCGCGGCCTGCTCCAGCAGCGACAGTCCGGGGGCTGGTGCTGGAGACGGCGTTGGTAACGGTGCCGGTCCTGGGGTTGGGGTTGGTGGAGGTGTAGGCGCTGGTTCTGGACTTGGCGCAGGGGTGGGCTCGGGGGCCGCTTCAACGACAGGAGCCGCGGCCTGTTGTTGAGCCTTCAGACGGGCATAGGCCTCACGGGCCCAAACCAGGGCTTCGTCTTCTTCCTCAGTGGCTGCTGGAGCTGGAGTCGGCTCCGGCGCTGCTGAAACGGGAGCTTCCTTTCCAGCATCTGTCGGTTCCGGCGTAGGCGCGGGGGTGGGCGTCGGCTCCGGCTGCGGAGACTCCTCAGCCTGTCGTTCGAACCAGTTGAACACCATCAGGCCGATGCTTTCGATTGAGCGTCGTGGAAACGACGCAACACACCATTGATCATCCGGCGACCCTGCTCATCGCTATAGCGGTTGGCCAGCTCAACCGCCTCGTTGAATGCCACCGGAGCCGGAGTGCGCAGGCTTTCCAGGTCAACGACAGCCAACCGGAGGATGTCCCGATCGATCCGAGGCAGTCGGGTCAGTCTCCAGCCCTCCATCACCTGATCCAGCCGTTTATCGATGCCCTCGCGCTGGGTCAACACCTTTTGAACCCGCTCCATAGCGCCGCGGCGGATCTGCTCCTGGTCGCCAAGCAACAACAGCCGAGGCAACTCAAGACTGGCGGACAATCCATTCAGCACCTGTTCAGCGGAACCCAAGGAGGCGCGCAAGTGGGTGCGAACGATGTCATGGGTTCCGATTTCGCCCTGCTGCAACTCACTGTCCAACAAAGACTGCTGCGCCTGGTCGAGCTCTGCAGCACTGGCATCAAGCGACTCACGCCAGTGCTGGGTGAGGGTATCGAGAGCCTGGTCCAGGATCGAATCAAGGGCCAGGTCAGCAACTGAGGCTGACTTCTGTTCCGGCACCTGACCAAGAACCAGCAAGGCCAGCTCGCGTGTAAGGGATCGTGTCGCCATGACTCAGCTGGAGGGAGATGCAGAAGCCCGTAATTGGGCCATGAGGCTGGAGAAACTCCGGTTCACAGGAGCTTCACGATCATCAGGGTTGACGATGCCGGCCGAAATGATCGTTCGGAAGGCTTCTTCAACGCTGATCTCAAGCTCTCGGACGGATCCCGCTGGAACAAGGGTGTACCAACCGGTGGTGGGATTCGGAGCAGTGGGAATGAAGACGCTCAACAGGGGCTCCTTCAGATCGGATTGAAGAGAAGGACCCACCTCCCCGGTGACAAAACCAACGCTGAACAACCCCTCCCTGGGGTACTCAACGAGAACAACACGACGGAAGCGCGAGGAGTTGTCGCGGAAAAAGGTCTCCAGCAGCTGCTTCAGCGTCTTGTAGACCGAGCCAGCCAGGGGAATCCGGCTCAAGGTGCCTTCACCGAACTCCAACAGCCAGCGACCCACAATGTTGCGGGCCATCAGACCGATCAGAAGGATGCCCATCAGAGGCACCGTGAGACCGAGAGCCAGATTGATCAGATCCTGAAGCAGTGGGTTCAGGGTGATGAACGGATTGAACTGCTTCGGAATCGAGGTCAGGAACGCCAGAACAAAGCGACTGACGATCGTTGAAAGCCAAATGGTGGTTGCCAATGGAATAACCACCAGCAACCCTGCGATCAGGTCGTTTTTCAGATCCTGCCGAAGCCTTGCGGAAAGCGGCAGATCAGGTCTGGGATTGGACTGGACCAAGGAGCTACTGCGCCCAGCTTTGAGTGAAGTCAGACCAACCTAACCAGCGGTCAGAGCACTGCCGTGAAGGCGAGCAGTACAAACGCAATCGCAAGAACCACCGCCGTGATGGTTCCACCAATGAACCGCTGCTGGGATTCCCGCGCCTGACCGGCCTCAACGGTCTTGAGTTGGGCCTCCATCTGGGCAATCTGATCGTCCACCATCTTTTCGGCAGCCCGCAGCTTGTCGTCCTCGGTGGCATCGGCAGCGAGTTGACCGGCCTGGGCCAACTGCTCACCCAAGGAGGTGACCTGGGCTGCATCGGCGCGGAAGGCTCGGGCATCCTTCAGCGCCTCGCGGCCCTGTTCCAGGTTGCGCTGGCGGGCCACGTCGCCCGCACCCCCATCCAGGGACATGGGCACGGCAATCACCATGCCGAGGGCTAAAAGCGCTGAAAGAACTGCGATCAGCAGACGCAAAGGAGTGCGCTGCTGATGGGGATGATGGAGCCGTGATCCGATCAAACAGATCAACAAACCGGCAAATCCCAAGGGAGCCAGGGCCACCAGCGGTCCGGTGATCTGCGGGCGAGGAGCATCCGCACTCCAGTCGACACCGACAAGAACAGCCAGCATCTGCAGGATGAGGATCACCACGAGGGTCAAGCCAAGCCATCGCAGCAATGGAGCGAGGCGTCCTGTCTCAGTGCC
The DNA here is from genome assembly GCF_014280075.1 of Synechococcus sp. A15-62. Taxonomy (NCBI): domain Bacteria; kingdom Bacillati; phylum Cyanobacteriota; class Cyanophyceae; order Synechococcales; family Synechococcaceae; genus Synechococcus; species Synechococcus sp. A15-62. The sequence goes on along the minus strand of NZ_CP047950.1, from coordinate 10,384 downwards.
GGTCACAGAGAAGATGCTGATAAGCGCCCAACCATAAGGTCGATGCAAGGGCATGTCACCGATCAACAAACGCTGTTGAGCCAGGCTCTGAAGCGCCGCGCCGCTGAGGAAGGGTTCAATCCCGTTGGCATTGCCAGAATCCCGGGAAGTCCACGGCTGCAGCTGCGCACCAAAGCGTTGCAGCGCTGGTTGGACCATGGCCATCAAGCCGACATGGCCTGGATGGCCGCCCCCCGACGACGAGACCCCAGGCTTCTCTTGGAAGGAGCCAACAGCGTGCTCGCCGTTGGCCTGAACTATTACGTCGACGCCCAACCCTCCCCCGGCTCCCTCAAGGTCGCCCGCTACGGCTGGGGACGGGACTATCACAGGGTTGTGGATCAACGGCTGCGACGGATCGGTCGCTGGCTGTCGGAACAACGGCCCGACTGTGGCTGGCGCGCCTGTGTTGACGCCACACCGTTACTGGACAAGGCCTGGGCTGAGGAAGCCGGCCTGGGCTGGATCGGCAAGCACAGCAATCTGATTCATCCCGAACGGGGCTCGTGGATGGTGATCGGCCATCTGCTGACCACAGAGCCCTTGGACGCCGACCCACCAGCCCGCAGCCTCTGTGGACGCTGCAGCGCCTGCATCGATGCCTGCCCCACGGAGGCAATTCACGAGCCTTTTGTGGTGGATGCAAGGCGATGCCTGGCCTTTCACACGATCGAAAATCGTGAGGAGGAGCTACCGGAGAACATTCGCGCCGCCCTTGGACCGTGGGTGGCGGGGTGTGACATCTGCCAGGACGTCTGCCCCTGGAACCATCGAAGCTTGCCCCAGAGCAACGATCCCGACATGCAGCCGCGCCCATGGCTGCTGAATTTGCACAAGGAGGAGATTCAGACCTGGGATGACAGCGTCTGGGACCAAAACCTGCGGGGGTCGGCATTGCGCCGGATCAAACCCTGGATGTGGCGACGCAACGCCGCTGCAGCACAACCGGATCCCACACCTACGCTTTAGCGACTCCACCCTCGCTCCAGTGCTGCGTCGAATTGGCTTGCGTCGAACGCTGGCGACTGCACTGGTCGTTCTGGGGGGTTGGTTCAGTGCCCCATCAGCCAACGCCCTGATCCCCTACGTCTACCTGCCCACAGAAGAGGAGCTCAAGGGCTCGTCGATCGGCATCGGACGGACCGCTGCACAGCTGCTTCAGCTGGGGCAAGCCAAGGACGCTGCACGACTCGCAGCGCTGGCGGTGCGGCTCAACCCCAATGACGAACGGTTCTGGTCGATCCTGGCGGAGGCTCAACTCCGCAACAACAACCTCGAGGATGCAAGCCGGTCTCTGGCCCGCGCCAAGCAGCTGAATCCCGAAAAGGCCGGCCTGTGGTTCGCCGAAGCAGCCATCGCCCTGCGGGCCGAACGACCGGACGATGCCGTTCCCTTGATCACCCGCGGACTTCAATTGGATCCGGACAACGCTCCGGCCTATTTCGACCTCGGCAACGCCAGGATCATGCAGGGCAAACTCCCTCTGGCCCTGAAATCATTCGAAAGAGCCACCGCTCTGAAGCCGGAGTTCTGGGAAGCCCTGAACAACCAAGCCCTGGTGCTTTATGAGATGGGCCAGCGTCAGCAAGCTGTGCGGCGTTGGCGCCGCGTGTTGAAGCTGGAGAACAACGCAGAACCGATGCTTGCCCTGGCCGCAGCTCTGCATCAACGGGGTGAGCAGAGCGAGGCGATCCAGCTCGCCTCCACAGCGTTGGCCAAGAATCCCAACTACGTCCTGCCCCTGCATCAAGCGGAACAGCTTTGGGGGGTGCGCATCCGTGAGGCGACGGCACAATTGCTGAGCGAGCCGCAGCTCACCAACAGCGTGGAACGAGCCCAAGCCAACGCAACGTGGAAGAAAAGCCAGTGATCATCTGTAGGCTGAGCGCCTTCCGGTCGGAGAGCGACAGACCGAATGGCTGAGGAGCGCGTTCAACCGATCGCCCTGCATCAGGAGATGCAGCGCTCCTACCTCGAATACGCGATGAGCGTGATCGTGGGTCGGGCGTTGCCCGATGCCCGCGATGGCCTCAAACCTGTCCAACGGCGGATTCTTTACGCCATGCAGGAACTGGGGCTCACCCCAGACCGTCCTTATCGGAAATGCGCAAGGGTTGTTGGTGACGTCCTCGGCAAATATCACCCCCACGGGGATCAGGCCGTCTACGACGCCTTGGTGCGGCTTGTTCAGAGCTTCTCCAGCCGTCACCCACTGCTCGACGGGCATGGCAATTTCGGCTCGGTGGATGACGACCCACCGGCTGCTATGCGGTACACCGAAACCCGCCTGGCACCGATCTCCCACCAGGCGATGCTTGAGGAGATCGGTGAAGACACGGTTGATTTCGCACCGAACTTCGATGGGTCCCAGCAGGAACCCACCGTTCTTCCCGCCCAACTTCCCTTCCTGCTGCTGAACGGCTGCTCAGGCATCGCCGTTGGCATGGCCACCAGCATTCCCCCGCACAATCTGGGGGAGGTAGTGGATGGCCTGATCGCCCTGATCCGCAAGCCGGAGCTGAGTGACGAGAAACTGCTGGAGCTGATCCCGGGACCCGACTTCCCCACGGGAGGCGAAGTGCTGATCAGCTCAGGCCTGCGGGACACCTACTTGCATGGACGCGGCAGCATCCCGATGCGCGGTGTGGCCCATACCGAAGAGGTGCAACCGGGCAAGGGACGTCACAAACGCAACGCCGTGATCGTCACGGAACTGCCGTATCAGCTCAGCAAGGCCGGCTGGATTGAAAAACTGGCCGAATCCGTCAACGACGGAAAAATCGGGGGAATCGCTGACATCCGCGACGAGAGCGACCGCGAAGGTATGCGCGTGGTGGTGGAGCTGCGCCGCGATGCGGATCCGGAGAAGGTGCTGAAGGATCTGCAGCGTCGAACAGCGCTGCAGAGCAACTTTGGAGCCATTCTGCTGGCCCTGGTGGATGGACAACCCCAGCAGCTGTCGCTGCGCCAACTGCTGCAGACCTTCCTTGATTTCAGGGAACTGACCCTGATCCGGCGCACCAGTCATGCCCTGCGCAAGACCGAAGACCGGCTTGAGGTAGTGGAAGGGCTGATCACAGCCCTGAACAGCCTTCAAGCCGTGATCGCCATGATCCAGGAGGCGAATGACGCCGCCTCAGCCCGCGCCAGCCTGATGGTGCGCCTCGATCTCAGCGAACGGCAGGCGGATGCGGTGTTGGCCATGCCCCTGAGGCGTCTGACCGGACTCGAACAGGAAAGCCTGCGCCAGGAATTGGATGAGCTGCGGGCGGAACGTCAACGCCTCAAGTTGCTTCTGGACAACCGGGATCAGCTGCTGGACGCGATGGTGACAGAGCTCAAGGCATTGAAAAAACGCTTCAGCACCCCGCGGCGAACACGCTTGGTGGAAGGCGGTGATGCCCTAATGGCCGAACGAGCGGCCAGCCAACGCCCGAACACGGAATTGCTGCGTCAGCAGGCCCTGGCTGCACTGCCCGGAGATGGTCGGGTACTGATCCAGGCCGATGGACAAGTGAAGATCGTCACCCCCCAGGTGCTGGGCCGGCTGCACCTCAATGATCCTTGCCCCGTTGGTGATGCACCATCTCCGGCACGGGTAATCCTGCCCATCGAACCACCACCGCGACTGCTGGCGGTGAGCGCGGGGGGACGCATCGCCCAGGTGCGCTGGGAATTTGCCGGCCAGCAACCCGGCCCAATTGACCGTTTCCTGCCCACAGGTCTGGACGGCGACCCCATCGTTTCGCTGCTGTCCCTGCCCAGCCAAAACATCGATGCTTTGAGTCTCGGCTTGCTCAGCAGCGATGGACGCTTTAAGCGCCTCCCCCTCAGTGAAGTGGTGGACCTTTCCGGTCGGGCCACCAGCGTTCTCAAGTTGAAAGAAGGCGTTGAGCTCAACAACGCGGTGATCTGCCGCGACCAGGGAACACTGGTGCTGATCAGCGACATCGGTCGCCTGCTGCGGCTGCGCATCAACGAAAAATCCCTGCCACTGATGGGTCGATTGGCGCAAGGACCCATGACCATGCGATTGCTCCCCGGAGAACAGATGGTCGGAGCCGTCTGCACGGAACAGGCACCACTGATGCTGTTCAGCCAGCGGGGAATGATCGGCCGCATCGATTGTTCAGGCGTGCGCTACAACCAGCGGGGCGATCTCGGCAGCATGGCGGTGCAGGTTGATGCGGAATCAGATCGCCTTGTGGGAGTCAGCGCTGGACCAGGTCTTGTCGGAGTGCGCACCAGCAAGGACCGTCACGGACGCTTGAATCCGGACAACATCACCATCTCAAAACCTGGAGACAAACTGATGGAGAAAACGTCTCTTCAGAGCGGAGAAACCATCATTGAAGTGATCAACGCCATTCAACCGAATCCCTGAGCCGCGATCAGGAGCTGCAATTCTGCTCCAGCCATTGGAAATAATCTTCGTCAATTCCCCCGGTCACATAGTGGCCATCAAAACAAGACATCTCAAGGTCCTTGATCTCGGTGTTCTCAACAATGCTTTCCAGTAGATTCTCAACGGTCTGGTAGACAACATGATCGGCCCCGAGAACATCTGAAATCTCATCACTGGTTCGGCCGTGGGCCAGCAGTTCTGCCCGGGTTGGCATGTTGATCCCATACACATTGGGATAGCGAACCGGTGGAGCGGCCGACGTGAACGTCACCTTGTTGGCACCAGCGCAGCGTGCCATCTGAACAATCTCGCGGGACGTTGTGCCACGAACAATCGAATCGTCCACAATCAAAACATTCTTTCCGGCAAATTCAGTACCGAGAGCGTTGAGTTTTTGCCGAACTGATTTCTTGCGTTCAGCTTGACCGGGCATGATGAAGGTTCGACCGACATAGCGGTTTTTGTAAAAGCCTTCGCGATAATCGAGACCCAATTGCTTGGCCACCTGCATTGCCGAAGGCCTTGCTGAATCAGGAATCGGCATCACAACATCGATATCACCAGCAGGCAACGTTTCGGCAATGGTTTGAGCCAGGCGATCACCCATGCGCAGCCGGGACTCATACACCGAAATGCCGTTCATGACAGAATCCGGCCGCGCCAAATACACGTATTCAAATGCGCAGGGAATCAATCGTGGAGAGTCCGCACACTGACGCTGGTGCAAGTTCGAATCAACGTCAATAAACACCGCTTCTCCAGGGTCAACATCACGAACGATCTCGTAGCCGCTGTTTTCAATCACCAGCGATTCACTGGCGACAATCCACTCCTCTCGGCCCTGTTCAGAAAGACGCCTGCCGAGAATCAAAGGCCGAATTCCGTAGGGATCCCGAAACGCCAGCATTCCGTGGCCCGCAATCAAAGCGATCGCTGCGTAGGAACCCTGAACGCGGTGATGCAGTGATGCCACCGCATTAAACAACTGATCCGGTGTCAGATCACGACCTGTGAGCTGAGATTGAATCTCCGTGGCCAACACATTGACCAGCATCTCCGTATCACTGGTCGAATTGGTATGACGACGATCAATCTTGAACAGATCCTGCTCAAGCTGATGGGTGTTGGTGAGATTGCCGTTGTGAACAAAAGTGATGCCATAGGGGGCATTCACATAGAACGGCTGAACTTCCTCTTCTGATGCAGCAGCACCACGGGTGGCATAACGAACGTGACCGATCCCGGCATTGCCCAGCAGCTTTCGCATGTCTCGTGTGCGAAAGGCTTCACGCACACGTCCCCTTTGTTTGTGCACGTGGAAGGTGTGATTGTCCATCGTGACAATCCCTGCCGAGTCCTGACCACGGTGCTGAAGCAGAAGCAGATTGTCGTAGATCTGTTGGTTGACTGAGTCAACACAGAACATTCCGATAATGCCGCACATGATGAATCCGAAGTCAGAGAGATAAGGAAGAGAAACGACCGTCAGGCAACGCCTGACTCAATCACTCCGAATGCATTCGTCGGGGCAACGCACCACGGAAAACAGCAGCACAGCGTTCCACCTCAAGATCGAGATGAACAGCTGATTCCGATCGGATCACCAATCGAGCCTCCTCGGTCACGCTGCCCAGTTGGGTGACGCAGAGCGCTGGATTGAATCCGATCAACTGCTCCCATTCAGAGAGAGATGCGGCCTTCACCGACACAATCACCCGGCTGCCGCCTTCGGCGAACAGCACCCGCTCCAGGCGTGCCGAACCTGTGGACAACGTCACGCTGATGCCCAGATCAGAAGCGATGCAGGATTCAGCCAACGCCACCGCGAGGCCGCCATCACTGCAGTCGTGGGCGGAGGCCAACAGACCTTGGCCAATGGCCTCGCGCACCAGACTCCCCACTGCTGCTTCAACGGCAAGATCGGGCTTGGGCGGTCGTCCGGCCAAGGAGCCAAGGGTCTGCTGCTGATAGGCACTGCCCGCCAAACCAAGGCTGGGATCAGCACCATCCTCCGGCGGAACACCGATGAGGAAGATTGCATCGCCGGGCTGTTGCCAGGCCAAGCCAGTCACACGGCTGATGTCATCCACCCCACCAACCATGCCGATCACCGGCGTGGGGTGGATCGGTTGCATCGTGCCGTCGTCCTGTTTGGTCTCGTTGTAGAGCGAGACATTGCCGCCGGTGACGGGGGTGTTGAGGGTGCGGCAGGCATCGGAGATCCCGCGGCAGGCCATGGCCAACTGCCAGAACCCCTTGGGTGTTTCCGGTGAGGGGAAATTGAGGTTGTCGGTCACCGCCAGGGGCTCCGCCCCCACACAACTCAGGTTGCGTGCTGCTTCGGCGACGGCCGCCTGAGCGCCGCGTTCGGGATCCAGGGCAACCCAACGGTTGGGGCAGTCCACCGTGGCGGCAACACCACGATTGGATGCTGCCATGGATCCATCACCCTGCTGGGGTCTCAGACGCACCACAGCGGCATCAGCGGCACCGGACGAGACGACCGTGTTGGCCAGCACCTGCTGGTCGTACTGACGGTGCACCCACTGCTTGCTCGCAATGGTGGGGTCATCCAGAAGCTGCAGCAGGGCTGCCGCGGCATCGCTCAGCTCCGGAAGCTCCTGCTCGGTCCAACCCCAGAGCGCCTGAAGATCTGCCGGGGGCTCCTGCAAGAGGGCATGTTTTTCAATCGGCGTGTCATCGGCAAGAGCCGTGGCCGGCACCTCAGCGGCGACAGCACCGTGATGCAACACCCGCACAATCGGTTCCTGGAGCACCTTGCCCACAACCGCCGCCTGCAAGCCCCAGCGACGGAACCGCTGCATCAATGCGTCCTCCCGGCCGGCCTTCACCACGAACAACATCCGTTCCTGGGATTCCGACAACAGGAACTCGTAGGCCGTCATACCGGTTTCACGGGCCGGAACACGGTCCAGGTCCAGTTCCACCCCAAGGCCCCCTTTCGCAGCCATTTCCGAGCAGCTGCAGGTGAGACCAGCGGCGCCCATGTCCTGAGCGGCCACCACATCACCACTGGCGAACGCCTCAAGACAGGCTTCGATCAGCCCTTTCTCCAGAAACGGATCACCAACTTGAACGGCGGGTCGGTCATCCAGGGAATCAGCACTGAGCTCAGCGCTGGCAAAGCTGGCTCCCCCCATGCCGTCCCGACCGGTGGTGCTGCCCACATACACCACAGGATTGCCGATGCCGATCGCGCCTGATTTGACGATCTCCTCGGTCTCCATCAACCCGAGGGCCATGGCATTCACCAGCGGATTGCCGGAATAGGAGGGATCAAAAGCCACCTCGCCACCCACCGTCGGCACCCCAACGCAGTTGCCGTAATGGGCAATGCCCGCCACAACACCTTCCATCAGGCCAACGTTGGCGGGATCCTCAAGGGGACCGAAGCGCAGGGCATTCAGCAGCGCGATCGGACGGGCTCCCATCGTGAAGATGTCGCGCAGGATGCCGCCCACCCCTGTGGCCGCCCCCTGAAAGGGTTCAACGGCGGAGGGGTGGTTGTGGCTTTCGATCTTGAAGGCCAACCGATGGCCCCCTCCGAGATCGACCACGCCAGCGTTTTCACCGGGGCCCACCAGGATGCGTGGACCCTCCGTGGGGAAGCCACTCAGCAACGGCCGGGAATTGCGGTAACAGCAGTGTTCGGACCACATCACGCCGAACATGCCCAGTTCGGCTCGATTCGGCTCGCGGCCGAGCCGCCGACAGATCTCATCCCAGTCACTGGGCTTGAGCCCTTCCTGCTTCAGGGCGGCAGCTATGTCGTACGCAGGGGAGGAAACCACGAATCGCGGAGCACCTCCCCCCAGTGTTGCCGACCGCCCGTCAGACCCAGGGGTCTTCCTCCTCGCGACGGCGTCGGGAGGAGGTGTCGTCCCAGCTTTCGTCGTCCCAGACCTCTGGTCCGGACACGTCCTCTGGTTCGTCGTCGTAGTCGGCTGTAGAGCGCACGCTTTCCGATCGCAGCTCATCGATGGGCGAGTCGTCCAACCAACCCTCCAGACGATCGGTTGCACGGTCACCCATTGACCGCAACTGGTCCCGCCAATGTTGGGTGCGTTGGAGCAGATCCTGACGAACGCTGGCGCGGGCCATCGGCAGATCATCCAATCCCATCAGGCCGGTTTGGATCTGACCCGGTTGTTGATCAAGGATGCGATCGGGAGCCAAACGCCATCGGGAACTTCCCGGTAAACGCGGATCGCTGCGGGCGATCAAGTAGTGAAGAATCGCGCCATCAGCAGGTCGAAAATCAAGGTCCACAACGCTGCCAATCCGCTCTCCGTCACGGTCGAGCAGGGCTGCATCCATCAGCGTCGGCAAGCGCTCCAAGGTCACCTGATCGGTGACCGCCGGTTCGCCACGCACGAACACCTGTTGATCGCTCAAACCACAACACTGGTTCAAACGCCACACATCACGTGACATGCGCAGGGCCGATGGGCGACTGACCCAACCGAGCAGACGATGCACCGGCGGATGCATCCAAGCCATGACCCCTGGCCCGTGATCAAGGCCCAGATCACAACGGACCGTGTGACTCAGAAGATCACTCAGAAGCAGCTGATCCGGTAGCGACACATCAGGAACGGATCTGAACGGGCATCACCAGATAGGTGAAGGCTTCGGACGCGTCATCGGAACGGAGCACGGCTGGCGTGGTGGGGGCATTGCAGTGCAGAACAATCCGATCAGTGCCCATGGCTTTGAGGCCATCCAGCAAATAGCGAACGTTGAAGGCAATCTGCATGGCGTCACCCTCCAAGGTGGCGGGAAGCGATTCGGAACCACTGCCCACATCCTGCGCATCGGCACTGATCTGAACAACACCGTCCTCAGGCCGACTGCTGAACTTCACAACGTTGTTGTGTTGATCAGCCAGCACAGCAATGCGCTCCAAAGCAGCGATCAAGGCACGACGGTCCATTCCGAAGGTGCGGGTGAAGCCGTCAGGGATCAGCTGGCCGTAATTGGGATAGGTGCCTTCCAAGGTGCGGCTGGTGACCATCTGGTCGGCCGCAAGAAACACCACCTGGCCGCGATCACAGAACAAACTGACCGGTTCATCGGAGCGCCAGGACGCCATCAGCCGCTCCACCTCCCGCAGCGAGCGCGATGGGAGTGTCACCGCGAAACCCTCGTCATCCACGGCATCGGTGACGGCCTCATCCTGCAGGGCATCATCAACATTGAGTACAGCAAGGCGGTGACCGTCGGTGGCAGCCGCTTCCAGAGCCCGCTGGTTGAACTTGAGATGCACGCCTGTGAGCAGTTGCTTCGCTTCATCAGCACTGCTGGCAAACAGGGTGCCCTTGAGCGCCTGCACCAACCGTTCCGGTTGCAGCTTGAGCGTCATGCCGCTCTCCACCATCGGAAGATCGGGATAGTCGTCAGCGCTCATGCCGCGCATCTGATAACTGCCGCTGAGGCTGGTGAGCTGAACCTGCTCACCGGAATCATCAACGGCAAGGGTGACTGGAGAATCGCTGGATAAACGGGACACGATCTCTCCCAGCAGCCGGGCCGGAAGTGTGATGGCACCGCTGGTTTCCACACTGGCGGCGAGAGATGTCTGAATTCCCAGGCTCAGGTCAAAACCGGTAAGGCTGAGGCGATTGCTGCCGGCATCGGCGGTCAGCAACACATTGGCCAGAACCGGATGGGTGGGGCGTGTTGCGACCGCACGGCTCACCAACTGCAGAGCGCCATTCAGTTCGGACTGTGAACAGACCACCTTCATCGTCCTGAAGCCCTGAGCGCGCTGAGGTGTCCCACGGTTTCACAGGCTGAGGGGAAGTGCAATGGCCAATGCTTTGGGAGCCTTTGTCCGGCTGTTTAGTTCTTATGGATTTAAAAAATAAAAAACAAAAACAGCCGTCGTAGGGCCTGGGGAAAAGGGGGAAAAAGCTCAAA